>WVWV01000085.1:0-4047 GCA_011773845.1 Lysobacterales bacterium
GTGCCGCTGGCGCTGGGCAAACCGAACCACCTGGTGAACGCCTTCTACCGCCACGCGCGGCACCACCCCGAGCTGCAGCTCGACATCTTCACCGCGCTCTCGCTCGACCCGCCGCGGCCCGGCAGCGGGCTGCAGGGCCGCTTCCTGCAGGAATTCCTGGCGCGGCAGTTCGGCGACTACCCGCGGCTCGCCTACCTGGACGATCTCGACCACGACACGGTGCCGCCCAACGTCGCCATCAGCGAGTTCTACCTGCGCTCGGGCAGCCGCCTCGGCAACGCGCACGCGCAGCGGCACTACGTGTCCGCCAACTACACCCACGTGGCCCGCGACATGCAAGCCCGCGGGGTGAACGTGCTGGTGCAGATGGTGGGCGTGGATCCGGACCGCCCCGGCTGCTTCAGCCTCAGCTCGAACCCGGACATCTCCCTGGAGCTGGCCGAGCGCATGGCCGGCCGGCCCTTGCTGCTGATCGCGCAGGTCAACGAGGCGCTGCCCTACATGGGCGGCGATGCGGAGGTGCCGGAAGCGTTCTTCCACATGGTGCTGGAGGGCTGCCCGCAGCCGCTGTTCGCGGTGCCGCGCATGCCGGTGAGCGACGCCGATTACCTGATCGGCCTATTCGCCAGCGCGCTGATCCGGGACGGCGGCACGCTGCAGATCGGCATCGGCTCGCTGGGTGACGCGGCCTGTTTCTTCGCCGCCATGCGCCACCGCGACAACGCGCTGTACCGCGGCTGCCTGGAAGCCGCCGGCTTCGGGGCGCGGGTGGAGCCCGCGCTGGTGGCGGCCTGCGGCGGCACCGAACCCTTCGGCAAGGGCCTGTACGCGGCCAGCGAGATGTTCACCGACGGCTTCCTGCACCTCTACCAGGCCGGGGTGCTGAGCCGGCGGGTGTACGACCACGTCGGCCTGCAGAGCCTGCTGAACGCCAACCAGCTCGGCGAGGCGCTCGGCCCGGACACGCTGGAGGTGCTGTGGCGGGCGGACGTCCTGCCGGACCGCCTGCAGCCCGCGGACCTCGAGTGGCTGCTGCGCTTCGGTATCCTGCGTGCCGGCACCACGCTGGCCGGCGAGGCGATCCACGCGCCCGACGGCGAAAGTGTGCCGAACCGCCTCGAGCGGGAGGAAAACCGGCGTGCCCTGGCGCTGCTGGCGCTCGGCGAGCGCCTGGCGGACGGCGCGCTGCTGCACGCGGCATTCTTCCTCGGCTCCCGCTGGATGTACGACACGCTGAACGCCATGGACGCCGCGGAGCGCGAGGCCTTCCGGATGACCCGGGTGAGCCGCATCAACCAGCTGTATCGCGGCGAGGCCCTGGACCGCGTGCAACGCCTGAACGCCCGCTGCATCAACACCACCATGAAGGTGACCCTGCTGGGCGCGGCGGTCTCCGACCAGCTCGCCAACGGCCAGGTGGTGAGCGGCGTGGGCGGGCAGTACAACTTCGTCGCCATGGCCCACGCCCTGGACCGCGGCCGCTCGCTGCTGATGCTGCGCAGCACCCGTGAACACGCCGGGCGGGTGCGCTCCAACATCGTGTGGGAATACCCGCACGCCACCATCCCCCGGCACCTGCGCGACATCGTGATCACCGAGTACGGCGCCGCCGACCTGCGCGGCGCGACCGACGAGGAGGTGGTGCAGCGCCTGCTGTGCATCACCGACAGCCGCTTCCAGGAGCGCCTGCGCCGGCAGGCCGTCCGGCACGGCAAGCTCGACCCCGGCTGGCGACTGCCCGCGCACTGCGAGCGCAACCTGCCCGCCACGGTGCGGGAGGCCCTGGCCGGGCACCGGGCCACGGGCGTGCTCGGCGACTTCCCGCTGGGCAGCGATTTCACCGCCGTCGAGGAACGCCTGCTGCGCGCGCTGGGCCGGCTGCGCAGCGGCACCGCCCGGCCCGCCGGCAAGCTGAAATGGCTGGCGCGGGCGCTGGGGCCGGCCGGGCGTGACGCGCCGGAGATGGCGGATTGCCTGCGCCGCATGGACCTGCACCGGGTGGCGGCGCCGGGCGCCCGGCTGGAGCGCCGGATGCTGCGCGCGGCGCTGCGGGACACCGCGCCATGAGGCGCCCCGCAAGCGCTCCGAGGCGCTGCACGGAATCAAGGGCTTAGTGGTTTTTTCTAGACTCGGACCGAAATGTTTATACACAAATAGCTGATTGTGCGCATGACAAAATCTTTACATCGCGCGCGCGCCCCGAGCCTGCCAAGCGATCAACACAACATATTGTTTTATATACGTTTAATTTCTCTGGTCAAAATTTGACCAAACCCAAGCCGCCCACGGCGCGCCTCAGGCGCGGCGGCTTTGCACACAGGGTTATCCACAGTTTTTGTGGATAACATTTTCACGCCACGTTGAGGGCCAGTTGGGGGCTGCCGGCCTCCCCCGGCCGGGCCACCCGCACCGGGCCGGCGAGCCGCTCCAGGCCACGCCGGGCGGCGGGCGAAACGAACTCCACGTGGCTGCCGTCGGTGAATTGCAGCATCCAGATCCGGGCCGGGGAACCGTCCGCGGGGCGGGCGGCGACCACGCCCGAGATGGTCTTGCCGATCAGGTCCATGCGCTTGCTCATGACGATGCTCCTCGGTTATCTGCAGGCCTATTGAAGCAGCCGTGGTTCTCAAAACCTGAGAGCGTTTCGCACCCCCGGTACGGCCACGGGGAATTCCTACACCCGCCAGCGCCAGGGGGCGATGTCCGCGCCGCGCCGCCCGTCCTAAGCTGGTGCCGTCCTGGCCAAGGACGCATTCGAATCGAAACCGACAACCCAAGGGGGGATGCAGATGAAATCGATCAAGGCAATTTTGGGCGCCGGCCTGCTGGCGCTCAGCACCTGGGCCGCCGCGGCGGTGGATGTCAACACCGCCAGCGCGGAGGAAATCGCCGATGCGCTGAACGGCGTCGGGCTCAGCAAGGCGCGCGCCATCGTCGCCTACCGGGAGGCCAACGGCGCCTTCAAGCACATCGACGAACTGGTCAACGTGAAGGGCATCGGCCTGCGCACGGTGGACCGCAACCGCGACAACATCCGCCTGCAGGGCGGCCCGGCCGAGGCCGGCCAGCAGCAATGAGGATGGGGCCGGCCCGGGCCTTCAGGGCCCGGTCGGCTTGCCGGCCATCGCCTGGCGCCGCTCGAACGCGTGGGCCAGGGTCGACTGGTCGGTATATTCCAGCTCTCCGCCCAGCGGGACGCCGTGGGCGAGCACTGAAACCTGGATGCCGTGCTGCTCGGCCATGCGCTGCAGGTAATAGGCGGTGGCCTCGCCCTCGACGGTGGCGTTGGTGGCGATGATCATCTCGGCCGGCGGGTGGCTCGCCAGGCGCTCGGCGAGTTCGTCCAGGCCGAGCTCCGCGGGCCCGATGCCGTCCAGCGGCGAGAGGTGGCCCAGCAGCACGAAGTAGGTGCCGCGGTAGGTGGTGGCCTGTTCCAGCGCCAGCACGTCCACCGGGGATTCCACCACGCACAGCAATTCGCGGTCGCGCGCGGGGTTGGCGCAGATGGCGCACAACTCGTGCTNNCACAGCAATTCGCGGTCGCGCGCGGGGTTGGCGCAGATGGCGCACAGCTCGTGCTCGGTAAGGTCCCGGCATTGCCCGCAGCGGCCGATCTCCTCCACTGCCCGCTGCAGCGTGGCGGCCAGGTGCTGGCCGCGCTCCCGGTCGCGCTCGAGCAGATGCAGCGCCATGCGCTGTGCGGATTTCGGGCCCACCCCGGGCAGGCAGCGCAGGGCGTCGATCAGCTGTTCGAGCAGCGGGCGGGCGGACATTCAGAAGGGCAGTTTCATGCCGGGCGGCAGCGGGATGCCCTGCGCCATGCCGGCCATGTGCTCCTGGGCCGCCTGGCTCACCCGGTTCACCGCATCGTTGACCGCGGCCGCCAGCAGGTCCTCGAGCATCTCCAGGTCGTCGGCCAGGCCGGGGTCGATGCGCACGCTGCGCACCGCGTGCTGCCCGTTCATGGTCACCTTGACCATCCCGCCGCCGGACTCGCCGGTCACTTCCATGCGCGCCAGCTCTTCCTGCGCGCGCTGCATCTCCTGC
>WVWV01000085.1:4162-4320 GCA_011773845.1 Lysobacterales bacterium
GGCGACCTCCGCCTCGCTCAGCTGCTGGCGGCTCGCCTGGTCGCTGGCCACCGCCGGGGTTTGCACTGGCCGGCTGGTTGACTGCAAGGCGAGCTGCACCGGGTGCCCCAGCTGGGTGGAGAGCGCGGAGGCCAGTTTCTGCACCACCGGCTTGGACC
>WVWV01000085.1:4460-10098 GCA_011773845.1 Lysobacterales bacterium
TTCCAGGCGCGCCACCAGGCCTTCCCATTCGCCGCCATCCTCCGGTGCGGCCAGCAGGTCGCCCTGCGAACCGGCGTTACCGGCGGCGGGCGCCGCGTCGGCCTGCGGGGCGGGTTCCGCCTGCGGCTCGGGCGCCGGGGCGGGTTCGGCCTGCGGCTTGGGCGCGGCTGCGGGGCGGGACGCGCGGGCGGCGGCCGGCTCGTCGGCGGGCGGTTTGCGCCGTGCCGGCTTGCTGGCCGGGCGGGCGGCAGGGACCGGCCCCGCGCTGCCGGCCTGGCCGGCCTCCGCGGGCCGGAAGGCCAGCATGCGCAGCAGGGTCATTTCCAGGCCGGTGCGGGGGTCCGGCGCCAGCCCCAGGTCCTGCGCGCCCTGCACCGCGATCTGGTAATACAGCTGCGCGTCCTCCGCGGACAGGCGCTCGGCCAGCGCCTCGATATCCTCCCAGTCGGTGCGCTCGGGGTCGCGGTAACCGGGGGCGCACTGCAGCAGGCCGACCCGGTGCAACACCTCGGCCATGCCGCTCAGCACCGCCTCCAGGTCGCGCGCCTGGGCCGAGAGCTCGCGCACGGTCTCGAGCATGCGCGGCGCATCGCCGTCGGCCACCGCGCCGATCAGCGCGGTGAGGTGCGCATGGTCGACGCTGCCCAGCATCTGCGCGACCTCGTCGTCGTTCAGGGTGCCGCCACCATAGGCGATCGCCTGGTCCAGCAGGCTCAGGCCGTCGCGCATGCTGCCGTCGGCGGCGCGCGCGATGCGCTCCACCGCCGCCTCCTCCGCCGACACCGATTCCGAGGCCAGGATCTTCTGCAGGTAACCCACGATCTGGTCCGGCAGCAAGCGGCGCAGGTTGAAGCGCAGGCAGCGCGACAGGATGGTGACGGGAATCTTCTGGGCGTCGGTGGTGGCGAGCACGAACTTGACGTGCGGCGGCGGCTCCTCGAGCGTCTTCAGCAGCGCGTTGAAGCTGCTGGTCGACAGCATGTGCACCTCGTCGATGATGTACACCTTGTAGCGGCCCCGGGTGGGGGCGAACTGCACCGTCTCCAGCAGGTCCCGCGTGTCATCCACCTTGGTGCGCGAGGCGGCGTCGATTTCCAGCATGTCCACGAAGCGGCCTTCGTCGATGTCGACGCAACTGCCGCACTCGCCGCAGGGGGTCGAAGACACGCCCGCCTCGCAGTTCAGGCACTTGGCCAGGATGCGCGCCAGCGTGGTCTTGCCGACTCCGCGCGTGCCGGTCAGCAAAAAGGCGTGATGGACGCGGTCGTTGTCCAGGCCGTTGACCAGCGCGCGCACGACCGCTTCCTGGCCGACGACCTCCTGGAAGGATTTGGGGCGCCACTTGCGCGCCAGTACCTGGTAGCTCATGAATTCCCGTGACCGCACTGGACGATCCGGCCCCGCGGCCGGAGTGTCACTATAACAGATTAGGAGGCGACCCCTGCCCGCCGGTCCCCGGCACCCGAGTCCGCTGCTGCCGCTGCTCCCTTCCGGGCCTGACGGGGTTCACAACGTATCGCCGCGGGGTGACCGACAGGGGCCACCATGGACCCCGGCGGACGGTACCCGCCCGCACGGGACCGGCATTGTGCCGCAAGCCCCCCGGGCGTTCAAGAAAGGGCGATGGACCGGCCCTGGCGACCCTCGGCGTCGATGTGCAGCGGCGTCGGCAGGCGCTGGAGCAACGGCGGCTCGAGCAGCACCACCGGCATCGCGGCGTGGCCCATCTCGCGCGCCACCACCGCGCCGAGGGTCAGGATCTGGTCCGCCTCGCCCAGCACGATGGCCGCCGGCCCGCGGCCCCGCGCCAGCAGCTCCAGCAGGATCGAGCTGCCGGAACTGGAGCCGATCGAGCGCGGCAGGGCCAGCACCTGCGCCGTCACGCTCGCACCGTGCTGCGGGTGCCGGGGGTCGATGATGCGCCCGGTGCCGGCGTCCACCCCGCCCCAGAAGCTGATGGGCGCCTCGAGGCGCAGCAAGGGGCCGCCGCCACGGCCTGCCACCAGCACCCGGCCCGTCAGCACGGCCTGCTCACTGCCAGCCGCTGGCATCGCGCATGACCCGCCCGGCCACCGCGCTCTCCACGCAGTCGGCGAGGCTGCCGAACACCACCTCGTGCCCGATCAGCGACGGGCTGTAATGCGCGAACTTGCCGGAGTTGGTCATCAGCACGCCGGCGGCGTGCTCGATCACCGGGGTGACCACCACGCAGGTGTCCGCCACCAGGCGCACGCCGGCATCCTCCAGGTCCGACAGCACGCCGCGCCGCTCCAGCGCCGCCAGCGCGTGGCGGCCACTGCACACGTACAGCGGCACGCGGCTGCGGCGCCCGTCCAGCGCGCGCAGCAGCGCATCGAACTCCTGCTCGGAAAAATGCGGACTGCCCAGCGCCACCACGTCCAGCTGCTCGCCCGCCGTGGTGCTCATCGCATCGCGCGCGGCGTGGATCATGTCCAGCGTCAGCCGCACGGTACGCCGCGGCGGTCGCTGGCCAAGCGCATCGGCCACGGTGGGCGCCTCGGGCGTCACCCCGGCCACGTGGAACAGGGCCACCGCCCCGGTCGAGGCCGCGCTGGCGCCCAGCGCCTTGAGCCGGTCCTCGCCGATATCCGCGGGCAGGCCGTCGATGACCGCCACCTCCGCGCCCAGCTCCCTGCCCAGCCAGGCCCCCAGCACCGGGTATACGGCCTCCTGGCGCCACAGGCGGTCGGGAAGGCCAGTGGCGTCGACCCGGGTGGTCGCGCGGCGCTGCTCCGGCAGGTGCAGTCCCGCGCGCGGCGCGCAGCCGGTGAGCGCGCAGCAGATGTCCATGAAATCGCCATAGCGGTTGGTGCGCGCACCGAGCACCGAGTTCGCGAACACCACCGCGTTGCTCTCCGCCCAGGCCACGTCCTCGCCGGCCGCCGGGCGGTGCCCGGCCTGGTAGGGGGCGCAGGTCCAGGTGGGCCTGCAGCCCATCGCCACGTAGGCGTTCATCAACCGCACCGCCAGATCGCGCTGCGTCCCGGCCAGGCGCACGTTGTCGGGCCGCCGCAGGTCCATGGCGCCCACGTTGAGCGTGGTCGGCACCCGCACCTGGCCCGCACCGGCCACCAGGCGCTCGGCAAACGCCACGCCGCTGGCGCCGTGCAGCAGGCAGCCGTCGACGTGAGCCGAGCGGATCGCGACCCATTCGCGGGTGCCCGCCACGCGCGCCATGTCCACCAGGATGCGCATGGCCATCGCGGCCGCTTCACCGCCCTCGCCTGCCAGCAGGCGCGCCTGGGATTCCGGTAAATGCATGCCGTCCATTGTCCCCGCGATCGCCGCAGACTGACAAGCGCAGGCGCGCTCCCGGCGGGCATTGCCAAAGCGTCCCGGGACTGACAGACTGCGGCCATGGACGGTGAGACCTTCGCCACGCTGCTGGGCCGCGAGCGGGCCAGTGCCATCCTGCGCACCGACGACACCGAGCGCGCCGCGCGAGCCATGGAGGCCGCCGTGCGCGGCGGCTTCCGGGTCCTCGAATTCACCCTCACGGTGCCGGGGGTGTTCGAACTGATCGCGGACTTCGCCCGCCGCGAAGGCGTGGTCGTGGGCGCCGGCACGGTACTGGACCCCACCGAGGCGGAACGCGCGGTGGCTGCGGGCGCGCGCTTCCTGGTCTCGCCGGTGGTGGACCCGGAGGTGATCGCGGCCGCGCGCGGGCTGGGCGTGGCCAGCATGCCCGGCACCCACACCCCCACCGAGATGCTGCACGCGCACCGGGCCGGGCCGGCGCGCCGCTGTGCAAGCTGTTTCCCAGCCCCGCCGGCGGGCCCGCCTGGGTGCGCTCGGTGCTGGCGCCGATGCCCTTCCTCCGCATCGTGCCCACCAACGGCGTCGACCACCTGAACGCGGGCGAGTGGCTGGCGGCCGGCGCCCATGCCGTGGGCTTCGTGGCCACGCTGTTCGAGCCCGAGTGGCTCGCCAACGGCTGCTGGGAGGAGGTGGAACAGCGCGCGCGGGCCTGCCTGGAGGCGGCCCGCCCCTGAGCGCGGCGGGCGGCGCCTGCCTTACGCGGTCTCGCCGTTGGCGCCGATGCGCCGCCGGGCGAGCTGCATGGCCTCGGTGAAGGACGCCTCGTCCTCCGCCCGGACCGCCCCGGCCAGGCGCTCCAGCGCGGCCCGGAAACGATCCACCACCGCGTCGGTCAGCGCGTTGCCCTGCTGGATTTCGTAGTACAGGTGGGGGTTCTCCCCCACCACCTGGGCCGCGACCCGCAGCTGGGCGTTGAAGGTGCTGCTGGAGATGCTTTTCAACAGCGGCACGGCCTCACCGCTTTCCGCCAGCGCCAGCGCGAAGGCGATGTTGACCAGGTGCGAGAGGCCCAGCACCCAGGCCATCACCTCGTCGTGCTCCTCCAGGCTGAGCTCGACGCACTCGGCCGCCGTGTGCGCGAACAGGGCGCGCGCCTCGTCCACCGCATCGCGATCGCCGACGTCGACGAACAGGATATGGCGGCCCGAGAGCCCGATCTCGTCCGGGCCGAACATCGGGTGCACGGAACAGACGCGGCAGCCCGCATTTTTCAGGGCCAGCAGGCCCTCGCGCATGGGGCTCTTGAGCGAGCCGATGTCGAACACCAGCGCCCGCGGCCGCAATTCCGCGAGCCGCCGCAGGATGGCGTTGCTGGGCCGCAACGTGACGGCCACCGCGATCAGGTCGTAGTCATCCACCGCCGCGGCCCAGTCGTCGATGCACTGGAAAGGCGTGGGGCCGCCGGCCGGGTCGGACACGTCCACGCGGTAGCCGACGGTGTCCAGGAAACGCGCCATCCAGCCGCCCATGCGCCCCAGGCCGCCAATGACCAGGGCGCGCCGGCCGGCACCGTGCTCGGACTGCACCAGCTGGTGCTGCTCCTGGTTGCCCAGCGAGTGATGGATGAGGCTCTCGAGGATGTCGCGCGCGAGGCTGCGCGAGATGCCCTGCCGCTCGGCGCGCCGCATGCCGCGCTCGATGACCTCGCGCTCACGCTCGTAGTGCCGCAGCGGCAGGCCCAGGCGCAGCTTGATGTCGCCGATCTCCGTCACCACCGCCTGGCGCTCGGCGATCAGGTCCACGATGGCGCCATCGATTTCGTCCAGGCGCCGGCGCAGCTCCTCCAGCCGCGCCGGCACCCCTGCTTTATCACCCGGCATGGTCCGCACGCTCCCTGGCCCGTGAGTCGGGCTCATTGTGGGCGGAAACGGGGCGGGAAATCCAGCGCCGCCCGGCGCTGCGCCGGGGGATGGCGGCAGTCCGGCCGGCACCTTCAACCCCCCGTGGGCACGCCCCCGGCGCAGGACCTTGGTGACCCGGCATGGCAGCGCGCAGCAAAACGCCGCCCAATGGCGGCGCTTCCGGCCGGGCAGGCGCGGCCGTTCAGGGGGGGGTGCCGTCTTTCAACCAGTGAAACTTGCAGGTGAGCACGGCGTTTCCTTCGCTGTCGATAACCTGTTTCCAGCTTTCGGTGCCGCCAAAGCCTAGTACACCGCATGATAACCCTGTGCTCTCAAAATCGCACTTGACCGCACGCCCCGTGGGGTTATCCACCTCCGCATAGCATTTGAAGTTCACGTTGCCGTCCTTGCCGTTTTGCGAATAAACCTGCTTCGTGTCACTCGTAAACGTTACGGGC
>WVWV01000085.1:10167-10408 GCA_011773845.1 Lysobacterales bacterium
AGCCCCGCAAACGCCGGGGCCGAACACAGGAATGCGCACAAAAAAGGAATGGTCTTCATCTCTCCCTCCCTGGAGACTTGGTGTTGGAACATCGAGTATAGGCGACAGACTCAGGTTTTTCGACGGAGACCGTGCACCGCGCGCTGTAAACCAGGCGTCGGCGCGGATCGCGCCCGGCCTTACCCCGCCCCGGCGGCGCCGTACATGGCGCCCGGCGCCAGGGTTTGCGGGTAGCGCCCGC
>WVWV01000135.1:0-12352 GCA_011773845.1 Lysobacterales bacterium
CGATGCGCGGTCATGGCCGGGATGCCCAGGCAGGCGCCCACCGCGAAGCTCGTCGCGGCGGGCAGTTCCGGCGCGCGGCGCGCGTCAATCGCCACACACTCCGCGGCGGTGCCGAAGCGCCGCCCGTGCTGGGCCTGGTAGACCCAGACCCGCTGGCCGACCCGGTGCTCCGGAACGCCCGCGCCGACGGCCGCGATGACCCCTGCACCGTCGCTGTGCGGGATCACCGGGCCTTCGTCCAGCAGGCCCGGCATCGAACCGGCACGTTTTTTGACGTCGGAGGGGTTCACGCCGCTGGCCTCGAGCGCCACCAGCACCTCCCCTGCGCCCGGGACGGGCGTGGGTTGCGCTCCGGTTTGCAGCACCTCGCGGGCCGCGCCAAATGTCTCGAACCATGCAGCCTTCATCGTCTCTCCCGGGGGTGCGTGGGGGCACCGTGCGCCGCGTTCAGATGGCGAACGTTTCCGTGTTGCCGTCCAGGCCGATGGCCTGTCCGGAGATTCGGGCTCCGGACTCCGAGGCCAGGAACATCACCATGTTAGCAACATCCTGCGGGCTTACGAACGTGCGCAGCGAATTCTGGCGCAGGTAACTGGCGCGAATCTCGTCCCGCGTCCGGCCCTGGGAGCGGGCGTCGCTGTCGATCACGGCATCGATGCGCCGGCCCTCCACGCTGCCGGGACAGATGGCATTGACGCGGATGCCCGCCGGCCCCAATTCCATCGCCAGGGTCTTGGTCAGGCCCAGCAGGCCCCACTTGCTGGCCGCGTACGGGCTGCGCAGCGGGCAGCCGAAAAAGGCCGCGCTGGAGGCGATCATGATGATCGAACCACCGCCCTGGCGCTTCATCAGAGGGATCGCCTGGCGCGCGCACAGGAAATGGCCGCGCAGATTCACCGCAAGGGTGCGGTCCCAGTCCTCGGGGGTGATGTCCTCGGCCTGCGCCACCGGCCCGACGATGCCGGCATTGTTGACCAGCACGTCCAGGCGCCCGTCGCGGGAGCCCAGTTGCGCGAACAGCTGCTCGACCATTGCGGCGTCGGCCACGTCCGCCAGGCCGGCGACCGCCCCGGGGTTGGCGGTCGAGAATTCGTCCACCGTCTCCGGGTCGATGTCGCAGACGTGCACGCGATACCCCTTGGCCAGGAAGGATTCGGCGATGGTGCGCCCGATACCGCTGGCACCGGCGGTGACGAGGACCACCAGGGGCTCCGTGCTCGGGCGGGAGGCGTGCGCTGTCATCGGCTGAGCGTAGCGTGCCGGCGCCGGCATTGAAATGCGTCGGGCACCGCTCTTTCCCGGTGCCGGAAAGGGCATTAAACTGCGGCTACCGACCCCGCGACCGGCGGCTGCATCGCCGGGTCCGCAACCCGATCCCGGACGAGGTGGAACCATGGCCAGCCAATCCGCGCCGCAGTCGATCCAGCCGGGCATTTCCATCGGCCCGCGGGTCCGGAAATCGCCGTTTTTCGACGCCACGCTGCGCAGCGGCGCGCAGATGTTCACGGTCTACAACCAGACCTACCTGCCCACGCTGTACACCGACCCGGTGGACGAATACTGGAAACTGGTCACGGGCGTCACGCTCTGGGACGTGGCCTGCCAGCGGCAGGTCGAAATCACCGGCCCGGACGCACTGCGCCTCGTCCAGCGCCTGACGCCACGGGACGTTTCCCGCTGCCGCCCCGGCCACTGCTGGTACGTGTTGCTGACCGGCGAGGACGGCGGCATCGTCAATGACGCGGTACTGTTACGGTTTGAGGATGACCGGTTCTGGCTCTCGCCGGGTGACGGCGACGTCCTGTTGTGGACCCAGGGCGTGGCCGTTGACAGCGGCTTCGACGTGCGCGTGTCCGAACCGGATGTGTCACCCCTGCAGCTGCAGGGACCCTACTCACCGCACGTGGCGCAGGCGCTGTTCGGTGATGCGGCGCTCGAGCTGCCCTACTACGGCCTGCTGCAAACCTCGCTGGACGGCATTCCACTGGTATTGTCCCGCACCGGCTGGAGCGGCGAGCTCGGCTACGAGCTCTTCCTGCGCGACAGCGCGCACGGAGATCGACTCTGGGATGCGGTGATGGCGGCGGGCGCGCCGTGGCGCATCGCGCCGATCGCGCCGTCCACCATCCGCAGCATCGAGGGCGGGCTGCTGTCTTACGTAGCGGACATCGCGCGCACCGACAACCCGTTCACGCTGGGCCTGGAACGGTTGCTGGACCTCGACAAGCCGGGCGGCTTCATCGGCCAGGAGGCGCTGCGCCGGATCGCTGCCGAGGGGGCCCGGCGGCGACTGGTCGGCGTGGAACTGCTGGGCGAGCCCCTGCGGACATCGAACGAGCATTTCTGGCCGGTCAGTCATCGTGGGGTACGGGTTGGCCACGTCACGCGCTGCACCTATTCCCCTCGCCTGCAAAAGAACATCGGGTTCGCGAACGTGCCCATCGCGCAGGCCGCCGAAGGCACCCGCCTCGGCGTCGACGCGCCGTTCGGCCCGTTGCAGGCCACGGTGTGTGCCTGGCCCTGGGTGCCCGCGGAGAAGCGCCTGCCCGAGCGCCTCCAGCCCGACGGCGCGCAAGCGCCCTAGTTCAGCACCCGGTCACCGCGCCCGCGCAGGCACGCCCATCAGGCGTCGAAGCGCGGGATCTCGAACGCCGCCAGCGCCTTCCCGCCCTGCATGATGATCTCGTGCAGCGCGGTGACCTCCGGCAGCACCTGCTCCATGTAAACCTGTGCCACCTTCAGCTTGTTGCGGTGGAATTCGCTATCCCCTGCCGCGGCCACCACGGCCAGCTCCGCCCACAGGCAGCCGATCACCGCCAGCGCGAAGAGGCGCTNNAGGTCGTCCCGGACTTTCGCCGTCGCCTCGCGCAGGCGATCGAACGCGGCCTCTGCCGGGGCCGTAAACGGCGCCAGCGCCGGGGCCCCGGCGTGCGCCTCGAAGAAGGCGTCCCACTTGGCGAACAAGCGCTCGATAAGGCGCCCGTCGTGCAGGTTCAGCTTGCGCTTCACCAGGTCCACGGCCTGGACCTCGTTCGTGCCCTCGTAGATCTGGGCGATGCGGGCATCGCGCACCAACTGCTCCATGCCGTGCTCGCGAATGTAGCCGTGGCCGCCGAAAACCTGCTGCGCCTCCAGCGCGCTGGCCACCCCCAGGTCAGAAAGAAACGACTTGACCACCGGCGTCAGCAGCGCCACGAAGTCTTCGCCCTCCTCACGTGCCTCGGGATCCGAGGCGCTGACCATGACGTCGGCATAGTAGCCGGCCAGCACCGCCAGCGCCCGGCTGCCTTCCACCTGGGCGCGTATTTTCAGCAATTTGCGCTTGATGTCGGGCTGGTAGAGGATCGGGTCGGCGGCCTTCGAGGCATCGGGCCGCGGCGCGGGCGCCTTGCTTTGCAGCCGCTCCCGGGCGTAGGCGAGCGCATTCTGATAGGCGATTTCGGCGATGCCCAGGCCCTGGATTCCCACCGCGATGCGCTCCAGGTTCATCATCCTGAACATGGCCGCCAGGCCACGATGCTCCGCCCCGACCAGGTAGCCGCAGGCGCCGTCGAAGTTCAGCACACAGGTCGCCGAGGCCTTGATGCCCATCTTGTGCTCGAGGGACGCGGTATGCACCGCGTTGCGCTCCGCCAGCGAGCCGTCCTCGTTGACCAGCGTGCGCGGCACCAGGAACAGGCTGATGCCGCGTACCCCGGCCGGCGCGCCGTCCAGTCTCGCCAGCACCAGGTGCAGGATGTTCTCCGTCAGGTCGTGGTCGCCGGAGGTGATGAAGATCTTGGTGCCGGTGATCGCATAGCTGCCGTCGCCGCGCGGCGTGGCGCGCGTATTCAGCAGCCCCAGGTCCGTACCGCAGTGCGGCTCGGTCAGGCACATGGTGCCGGACCATTCGCCCTGCACCATGCGCGGCAGGTAGCGCTGCTGGAGATCCGGCGCGGCCTCGGCGGCCATCAGGTGGTAGGCGCCGTGCGTCAGCTCCACGTAGAGCTTGAACGCCATGTTGCAGGAACCGAGCATTTCGTCCACCAGGAACTGCAGCAGGCGAGGCAAACCCTGCCCGCCGTGCTCGGGGTCCGCGTCCAGCCCGGCCCAGCCGTTGGCGACGAATTTCCGATAGGCCTCCACGAACCCGGGCGGCGTGCGCACTTCACCATCCGCGAGTACCGCACCGTGCTCGTCGCCCACGCGGTTGAGGGGCAGCAACTCCAGGCTGCAGAACTTGGCCGCCTCCTCGAGCACGAACCGGAACACGTCGGCATCCACGTCATCGTGGCCTGGCAGGGCGGTGATGCGGTCCATGCCGAGCCATTCCTCGACGAGAAACATCATGTCCTTGACCGGGGCGTTGTAGATCACTGCATGGCTCCGTCGTCAGTTTCTGAGTGGGGTTCCGAAATCCAGCATGTGGGCGATGCGCGCGCGCGTCTCGGGGGTCCGCGCCAGCGCCAGGAAGGCGGTGCGCTCCAGGTCCAGCAGGTCTTCCTCCGTCAGCAGGGTGCCGGCCGCCACGCCCCCGCCGGTGACGATGCTGGCGATCTGGCGGCCCACGTTCACGTCGTGCGCCCCCAGCCGTCCCTGCTGATGGGTATCCTGCAGCCACGCATCCATGGCCTCCCGCACCGCCGGGCCCGCCGCCGGCAGCGGCTCGCGACCCGCGGGCCGGTAATCGCCGGCCAGCTCCTGCACGGCCCGCACGGCCTGGTCGAGCATGCGATCACGGTTCATCACGAACGCGTCGCAGCCCTCGCGGAACATCTGCAGGGATTGAGCCATCACCGGCGAGTGCGCCGTCTTGCCGTAACCGACCTGCTTGAACGCCTGCCAGGCCGCCCTGGCCGGATCGCCCTCGTGCTCGAACCAGCGGTACAGGGTCTCCTTCACGCCCCCGCCGCCGGGCACCAGGCCGACCAGGGATTCCACCAGCCCGGTGACCGAGTTGGCGTGGAAGATCACCCGGTCGCAATGCAACACGACCTCGAAGCCACCCCCCAGGGAGAGCCCGGCGGGCGCCGCCACCACCGGTACCGGGGCATCGCGCATGCCGAGCACGGTCTGTTGGAAGTGCGCCAGAAACGCATCGAGGCCGTCCCAGTCCTGCTGATCGATATAGGCGAGTACGCCGGCCAGGTTCACGCCGCAGGAAAAATGCGCGGCGTCGTTGTGGATCACCAGGCCCGCGCAGTGAGCGCTGGCGTGCTCCACCGCATCGGCCAGCAAACCCATGGAGTCGCCATCCAGGGTGTTGGCCTTGCTGTGAAACTCGACCAGGCCCACGTCCTGGCCGATATCGTAATAGCTGGCGGCAGGGTTCTGCTGCCGGGGCGTCCGCGTCCGCCGCTCCTCGCTGAAGCGCCGGATGCCGGCCGGGCGCTCCAGGTCGCGGTAGGCGCCGTCCGCGCCCAGGTATTGCAGGCGCGCCGCGCCGACGCGGTAGAACGACCGCCCGCGCGCCTGCTGCAGGAAGGCCGGGGCGCTGCGCCCCTCAGCCTCGAGGCGCTCGAGCAGGGCATCCACCCCCAGCGCATCCATCAGTTCGAACGGGCCCTGCACCCAGTTGTAACCCAGCTTCATGGCATCATCGATGGCCACCAGCGACGCGTTCACCGCCGGCACCAGCGAGGCCGCATAGCACAGCGTGCGGGACAGCACATCCCAGGCGTACTCCGCGTAAACATCGTCGCCCGCGATCAGCAACGCCGGGTCGCCCGCGCGTTCCGCGCGGGCCGCCGATTCCGGCACGCTGCGCTCGAAGGCGCGATACGCAAAGGTTTCCAAATCCAGCGTCTGGCGGCTGGTGGCGTCGCGCGGGTCCGCAAAGCGATAGAAGCCGCCCTGCCCGCCCTTGTTGCCGATGCGGCCCTCGGCAATCATGCGTTTCATCACCGGAATCTCGCCGGCCACCGCGTGGAACGCGTCATCGGGCGGCAGGATCGATACCAGGCTGCGGGCCACGTCGCTCATCAGGTCGATGCCGATCAGGTCGTAGAGCCCGAACACGCCGGTTTTGGGCACGCCCATGGGCCGGCCGAAGATGGCGTCCGCCGCTTCGGGCTTCAGCCCCAGGCGAAAGGCCGCGTGCAGGGCGGTCTGGATGGCGAACACGCCCACCCGGTTGCCCAGGAAACCCGGCGTATCGTTGCAGACCACGATGCCCTTGCCCATGCGCGCCTCGTTGAACTGCGCCAGGCACTCGATCACCTCCGGGCGCGTATCCTCACCGCGCACCAGCTCCAGCAGGCGCATGAACCGCACCGGGTTGAAGAAGTGCGTGATCGCGAATTCGCGTCGGAACGTTTCCGGCATGCCGTCCACCAGCAGCGCGATCGGAATGGTCGAGGTGTTGGAGGACACCATCGAGCCCGGCTTGCGGACCGCGTCCAGGCGCCGGTACAGGGCCTGCTTGACGTCCAGCCGCTCGACCACGGCCTCCGTGATCCAGTCGGCATCCGCGAGCCGCTCCAGGTCGTCCTCGACATTGCCGATGGTGATGCGGTGCCGGTACTCGGGGTGCAGCAGGCCAGGCTGGCGCTCGTCGAGCAACCGCTCCAGGCCCCGCGCGGCGATTGCGTTGCGCTCGGGCCCGTCGGACGGCAGGTCCAGCAACAACACCTCGACGCCCGCATTGGCCAGCTGTCCGGCGATGCCGAGCCCCATGGTGCCGGCACCGATGACGGCGGTTTTCTCGATGCGGTACACGGCGCTCGCCGGCCGTCTCAGGCCTGCCCGGCGGGATTGTGGGTGAAGATGAAATCGCGCAGTAGCTGGCGGCACGCGTTCGGCGCCTCCAGTGGCACCATGTGGCCGCTGCGCGGGATCACGTCCACCCGGGGCGCCGACAGCGCGGCGACCAGTTCCGCGGTGGCCCGCGCCGGCGCCATGCGGTCCCGGCCCCCGATGATCACCTGCGCCGGCGCCTGCACGCCGGCTGCGGCCGCCTCGCCGTTACGATAGGCATCGCAGGCCCGGAGGTCGGTGGCCAGTGCTTCGGGCACGTTGACGCCCATGACCTTGCGGCCACCTGCCATCATCGAGCTGCCCGGCACCGGGCCCTGGTGGAAGTGCCCCGCCGGGCCGAATCCCCAGGCGATCATCATGCCGACGGCGGCCTCCGGGTCGTTCTCGGCCGCTTCGATCAACCCCGGGTTGACCGGCGTAGCGAGGCCGCTGGCGATGAAGGAAACGCTGCGCAGGCGCTGCGGGTACCGGGCCGCGTATTCCAGCGCCACCAGGCACCCCTGGGAATGCGCCACCAGCGAGAGCTTGCCGGTGTCCAGGGTCTGCGCCACGCGCTCCAGCCAGTCCGCCATGTCCTCGATGCGGGCCAGTTGCGGGCCGGCAGACAGCGAATGGCCGGGCAGGTCGGGGGCCAGCACGGCGTAACCGCGGAACGCGAAGAAACGCGTGTACAGCCCCCAGAAGGTGTGATCCAGCGCGCTGCCGTGCAGGAACACCACGGCCGGCCATTCCGGCTCGAACGGCTTGCCGCCGGTCGCCGCGAACACCCGCATGCCGTCGACCTCGAAGTACATCGGCTTCAGCCGGCCGCCTTGCGCGCGGCCCGGAAGCCGGTTTCGAAATCCGCCTTGAGGTCCTCGACATCCTCCAGGCCCACGGACAGGCGCACCATGTCCTCGGTGATGCCGGCCGCCGCCAGCGCCTCGGCGTCGATGCGGGAATGGGTGGTGGTCGCCGGGTGGATGATCAGCGTCTTGGCATCGCCCACGTTGGCCAGGTGCGAGGCCAGCTGCACGTTCTCGATGAAGGCGCGACCTGCCTTGCGGCCGCCCTTGACGCCGAAACTGACGATCGAACCGGCGCCACGGGGCAGGTACTTCTGCGCCATGGCGTGGCTGGGGTGGTCGGGCAGCGAAGGGTGGTTGACCCAGGCCACCTGCTCGTGGCCGCACAGGTACTCGAGCATCGCCCGGGTGTTGGCCATGTGACGTTCCATCCGCAGCGGCAGGGTCTCGATGCCCTGCAGCAACAGGAAGGCGTTCATCGGACTCAGGCAGGCCCCGATGTCACGCATCGCCTCGGCGCGGATGCGCGTGGCGAAGGCGCTGGGCCCGAATTCCTCCCAGAAATTGATGCCCTGGAACGGCGCGTACGGTTCGGTGAGGGTGGGGAATTTGCCGGCCGCCCCCCAGTCGAAGTTGCCGCCGTCCACGATCACCCCGCCGATGGCGGCCCCGTGCCCACCCATCCACTTGGTCAGCGAGTGGATGATGATGTTGGCCCCGTGGTCGAAGCAGCGGCACAGGTAGGGGGTGTTGAAGGTGCCGTCGATCATCAGCGGCACGCCGTGCTCGGCACCGATGGCGGCGATGGCCTCGAGGTCCATGATGTCCAGGCCCGGGTTGCCGATCAGCTCGCCGTAGATCAGCCGCGTGTTGTCCTGCATGGCGGCAGCGAAGCCCGCGCTGTCGGTCGGGTCCACGAAGGTGGTGGTGATGCCGAAGCGCGGCAGCGTGTTCTTCATGAGGCTGACATTGCCGCCGTACATCTGCGACGACGCCACGATGTGATCGCCCTGCCCCAGCAGTGCCGTGATGCCGCAGAAGGTGGCGGCCATGCCGGAGGCGGTGCATACCGCGGCCGACCCGCCCTCGAGGGCGGCGACCCGTTGCTCCAGCACCCCGACGGTGGGGTTGGTGATGCGCGAGTAGGCATGCCCCCCGCGCTCCAGGTTGAATATCGAGGAGGCGGTATCGGTATCCGGAAACACGTAGGACGTGGTCTGGTAGATCGGCGCCGCGCGGGCGCCGAATTCCTCGTCCACGGTCTGGCCGGCATGCAGCGCCAGCGTATCGAACAGGAAAAAATCAGGCATTCAGCTCACCTGCGACATGGGGCCCGGACCGTGCTCAGATGCCGGCCAGCGCCCGGTCCAGCGCGCCGATCAGGTCCTCGGCGTCCTCCAGGCCGACCGACAGCCGCACCAGGCCGTCGATGATGCCGACCCGCTGGCGCTCCGCCGGCTCCACGTCGGCGTGGGTCATGGTCACCGGGTGGGTGATCAGCGACTCCACCGAGCCCAGGTTTTCCGCCAGGCTCCAGAGCTCGACGCAGTCCATCAGCTGCTTGCCGGCCGCCAGCCCACCCCGGACCTCGAACCACAACATGGCGCCAAAGCCACTCGCCTGCCGGCAGGCCAGTTCGTGCTGCGCGAACGACTCCAGCCCCGGGTAGCACACCTGTGCGACTTTCGGGTGCGCCTCCAGGAACTGCGCAATGGCCAGCGCGTTGGCGGACTGACGCTCCATGCGCACCGAGAGCGTCTTGCAGCCCTGCAGGGTCAGCCACGCCACCAGCGGCGACATGATGGTGCCGGTGCTGTTCTGGATGAACCGGACCGCCTCGTCCAGTTCCGCCGAGCGACTGACTGCGGCGCCCCCCACGGTTGCATTGTGGCCATCGATGTACTTGGTGGTGCTGTGCACGGACACGTCGGCGCCCAGTTCCAGGGGGCGCTGGTAGTACGGGGTCAGGAAGGTGTTGTCCACCGCGTGGATGGCCCCGGCCTGCCGCGCGATCTCCGAGATGGCGGCGATGTCCGTGAGCTTCATGGTGGGGTTGGCCGGCGTCTCGGTGAAAATCAGGCGCGTGTCGTCCTGCACCGCCGCGGCCACCGCCTCCGGGCGCGCGGTGTCGGCAAAGGTGAAGCGGACCCCGAAGCGGTTCAGCACCTTGGTGCAGAGCCGGTAGGTGCCCCCGTACGCCACGTCCGAGACGACCGCATGGTCACCGGCATTCAGGAACGCCAGCATCACCGCCTGCACGGCCGCCATGCCGGTGCCGAAACAGGCGCTACCGGCCCCGCCCTCGAGATCGGCCAGTTTCATCTCCAGGGCCCGCACCGTGGGGTTGCCCGAGCGCGAGTAGGAGTAGCCCTTGGCCAGGTACTCGTCCACCGACGGCTGCACGTAGGTGGTCGACTGGTAAATGGGCGTCAGGATGGAGCCGGTCACCGGGTCGGGGCTGACGCCGGCGTGTATCTGCCTGGTGCTAAAACCCATCTGTGTGGTCCTCGAATACGCTTGCGTGCCGCGCCCGGCGATCACCGTTCGCGAGGCCGACCATGATACACGCCCGCGGGGTTCGCGGCGAAGCCCGGAGACCGCGCGCGGGCCGGGCCTGCGAGGGTCAGTGCGGGTCCCGGCCCAGCAGGCCGAGGGGATCCTGCGGATCGATGCCGGGCATGAACGGGATGCCGCGGTCCACGTCGGTCAGCCGGTATACCAGTCCGAGCCAGTTGTTGAATATGGCCTTGCCGGTATCACGCCAGGTGTTGTCCACGTACGGCAGGATTTCCGCCTCCGGAAATGCGTCCCGGCCGCGGGCAGTGCGCTGCGCCCGGTCGATGAATTCCGTGGCGATGGCGGTGGCCTGGGGGCAGAAGTAATGCTCCGGTGTGGGCGGTGGCGCATCGAGTTCGCCATCCAGGTAACGGAAAACCTCGCGCTTGTATTCCTTGAGCAGGCTGTTGGCGTCGTATTCCGGGTGCCCCTGGAAATACACGATGCGAAACAGGTCGGGGCTGACCGCCAGGTGCACGCCGGCCTCCTCGCTGGCGGCCAGCACTTTCAGCCCGGCCGCCTCGAACTGTTCGCGGGTGATCGTGTTCCAGCGCGAATGCGGCGCGTCGAAACGCGTGTTGATGTCCCGCACCAGCGGATGCTCGGGCGCCGTGAGGCGGTGACTGTAGACCCCCCAGCGCTTGCGCTCCATGAGCTGGCGCTCGATGCCGTGGTGGTGCTTGAGCAAGGCGTGGGTGGCGAGGCAGGAACACAGGATGGAGGTGGTGTGGTGCTCGGCCCATTGCACCACCTCCATCAGCGGCGCCCAGAACGGCTCCTGGTCCAGCGCCGGGTTGGCAACGTTGGCGCCGGTGATGATGAGCGCGTCGAGCCCCGCGGCCTGCAGGTCGCGGAAATCGAAATAGTAGCGGTCGATGTGCTCGCGCGCGTCCCGCTCCCGGTCCAGGGCGGACAGCGAGAAAGGATAGACGTAGAACTGGGCGATCTTGTTGCAATTGCCCACCAGGTTGATGAACTGGTGCTCGGTGGCGGCCAGGGCCGCGTCCGGCATCATGTTCAGCAGGCCGATGTGCAGCTCGCGGATGTCCTGGTGCACGGCCTCGTCGAGCGGCAGGATTTCCAGCCCGAACTGGCGCAGGCGGGCGAAAGTGGGCAAATCGTTGTGGGCAACCAGGGGCATGCGCGTTCACGCCGGGCCGCTGCCGGCGGCCACGCTTAACAATCCACCCCGGATACTAGGATAATGGGCCGGAACCCGCAATTCACGACCGTTTGCAGGAGCCCCGCCATGCCCGACGCACCGATGATCGAACCCGCCCCCATGTGCTTCGCCTGCGGCCCGGACAACCCGATCGGCCTGCGCATCGATTTCAAGCTGGACGGCGACACCTGCACCGGGCGCTTCACGCCCTCCGCCCACCACGTCGGCTTCAGCGACACGGTGCACGGCGGCATCATCTTCGCGGCGCTGGACGACGTGATGGCCAACCTGCTCTACCTGCAGGGCATCAAGGCGCATACCGCGCGTTGCGAGATACGCTACCGCCGCGCCCTGCGCGTCGGGGAGGAAATCCTGCTGAGCGGCCGGGTCGAGAGCCAGCGGCGGCGGCTGGTGGTGCTGCAGGGCGAGGCCCGGCTGGCCTCCAGCGGCGCGCTGGTGGCCGACTGCGAGGCGCGCTTCATGCTCGAGTGACGGCCGGCGCCTGCGCGTCGATCAGCTGCCGCAGTCGCCGGATGTGCGGCGGCCCGATCTCGCAGCACCCGCCGATGATGGTGGCGCCGTCCCGCATCCAGCGGGCAGCGAATTGCGCATATTCCTCGGGCCTCAGGTCCTGCCGCGACGGCGGCAGGCTCTCGTTGCCCCGGTAATCCCAGCGCTCCGGGATCGGGGTGAAGCCATTGGCGTACGCGCCCACCGGCCGCTCGCTGAGCCCGGCCAGGCGGGGTACGGCCCGGGTGATGGACTCGGGCGTCGAGCAATTGACCAGCAGCGCCTCCACGCCCAAGCCGGCCAGCGCCGCCAGGGCCTCGTCCAGCGTCTCGTCGCTGCGCAGCCGCGTCGGTCCCTGGTCCGCCAGCGTCCAGGACACCCACACCGGCTTGCCGGTGGCGCGCGCCGCCGCGGCGGCGGCGCGGGCCTCGACGGCGCAGGACATGGTCTCGCACAGGAACAGGTCCACGTACTCGGCGAGGAAATCGGCCTGTTCCCGGTACAAAGCCTCCATTTCCCGTTCGCTGGCGACCCGGTCCGGGCGGTAGCTGCCCTTCTGTGGCGGCAGGGAGCCGGCAATCCGCACCGGCCGGCCGCATTGCTC
>WVWV01000135.1:12357-12721 GCA_011773845.1 Lysobacterales bacterium
ATTGCTCGCGCGCCTCCACCGCCAGCCGCCCGGCCAGGCGGTTCATGGCTTCGAGCCGGTCGACCAGGCCGGCGGGCTCGAACTTGTTGCGGATCGTCGAGTAGGAGTTGGTGGTGATGACGTCGGCCCCGGCCTCGATGTAATCGACGTGGATGTCGCGTACGACCCCGGGTGCGGCGAGCAGCGCTTCCGCCGCCCACAACAGCCCGTGTCCCCCGGCGCCGCGGTTGATCAGTTCCTGGCCCATGCTGCCATCCAGCAGCGTGACGGCCACCGGGCCCGGATTCGCCATCAGGGATAGGCTGTCGTCCGGTTTCAGGCCACGCCCTCGACGCTGCCATCCGGGTTCAGGCGCACCTTCAGC
>WVWV01000102.1:0-355 GCA_011773845.1 Lysobacterales bacterium
GCCTGGAATGCTTCGAACGCGCCGGGCGCGAAGCGCGCCACTGGAACCTGCGCCCGCCGGCCGTAGGGCTGCTCACCAGGCGGCCGATCGCGATTTCCAGCACGGTTTTCGTCTTGCTGATGCTTTCCAGCGTCACCTTCGATGGGCTGCTTGCCACGCCCCTGTGGGCCGGCCTGGCGCAGTGGATGATTTACTCGGAAACCATGCGCCCCCTGCTGATCGCCTTGCAGGACGTCACCGGCAATGCCGTGGCGGCCGCCGCCACCATCGCGCTGGTGGCGTTCCTGTTGCTGTTCCAGTTGTTGTATTTCCTGTTCAGCGCGCTGGTGCTGCGCAGCACCCCCGCGAACGCCCG
>WVWV01000102.1:454-17677 GCA_011773845.1 Lysobacterales bacterium
CTCGCCCATTACCTGTCCTATCTGGCCATTGTCGGGCAGTACATGATCCCGCTCGTTTCCGACCCGTTCGGGTTCGGCTGGGACCTGTTCGGAACCAGCCTCTACATGGTGGACATTGCGGTGGTGAATGCCCGCATGGTCTGGTACACCTCGGTGGTCGCGATCGTCACCGGGCACATCATCGCGGTGTGGCTGGCGCACGTCACCGCCCTGCGCATCTTCCGTGACAACCGCGCCGCCCTGCTGAGCCAGATTCCGATGCTGCTGCTGATGGTGGCCTACACGGTGCTCAGCCTGTGGATCCTGGCGCAGCCGGTGGTGGAGACGGGCTGAGCCGGCCGGGTGCCCTGCGGGCCCGGATCAGACCCCGATGTCCTCACTCCAGAGCGCCGGGTTGCGGGCGATGAAGTCCTGCAGCAGGCGGATGCATTCGCGCTCCTGGCGCACCTCCACCTCCACGCCGCGCGAACGCAGCAAGGCCTCCTCACCCATGAAAGTGAGGTTTTCTCCCACCACCACGCGCGGGATGCCGTACAGCAGGATGGCACCCGAGCACATGGCGCAGGGTGACAGGGTGGTGTAGAGGATGGATTCCCGGTACACGCTGGCGGGCCGGCGGCCGGCGCGCTCCAGGGCGTCCATTTCGCCGTGCAGCACCACGCTGCCGGACTGCACGCGGCGGTTGTGTCCGCGCCCGATGACCTCGCCCTCGTGGACCAGCACCGCGCCAATCGGAATGCCGCCCTGCGAGGCGCCTTTGCGCGCCTCTTCGAGGGCCGCCTGCATGAACGAATCCATGCCTCCGAGGGTACCATTTCACCCGCGAAATGGTACCCTGAGCGCCACAATCAGAACCAAGATGCAGGAGCCAGTGAAATGGATTCCATTCCGACCAACGGCGGCACCGGACCGACCCCTGCGGCGGCGGCCGGCCCGTCCTGCTAGGGGAGCGCGCGATGGCCAGGATACTCAAGGCCGCCGTCATCCAGATGGCCAACAAGCTCGATACCGAGGCCAGCGTCGCGGAACACCGGGAGGCCATGATCGAGGCGCACATTCCCTGGATCGAGCAAGCCGGCGAGGCGGGTGTGCAGATGCTGTGCTTCCAGGAAATCTTCACCGGCCCGTATTTCTGCCCGTCCCAGGACGAAAAGTGGTACGAGGCGGCGGAGGCCATTCCTGACGGACCCACCACGCAGCGCATGATGGAGTACGCCAAACGCTACTCGATGGTCATCATCGTGCCGATCTACGAAGAGCACATGACCGGGGTCTACTACAACACCGCCGCGGTGATCGACGCCGACGGCAGCTACCTCGGCAAGTACCGCAAGACGCACATTCCGCAGGTGGCCGGCTTCTGGGAAAAGTACTTCTTTCGGCCCGGCAACCTGGGCTTCCCGGTATTTGACACAAAATATGGGAAAGTTGGTGTATATATATGTTATGACAGACATTTCCCAGAAGGAGCCCGTTGCCTGGGCCTGAACGGCGCGGAAATCGTGTTCAACCCTTCCGCCACCGTGGCGGGGCTGTCACAGTACCTGTGGGAACTCGAGCAGCCCGCGCACGCCGTCGCCAACGGCTACTTCATCGCCGCCATCAACCGCGTGGGCGAGGAGGCGCCGTGGAACATCGGCCGTTTCTACGGCTCGTCGTACTTCGCCGACCCGCGCGGGCAGATCGTCGCCCAGGCCAGCGAAACCGACGACGAACTGCTGATCGCCGAACTCGACCTGGACATGATCCGCGAGGTGCGCAACACCTGGCAGTTTTTCCGCGACCGCAGGCCCGAGACCTACGGCGCGATCACCGAACCCTGAGGCCCGCAAGCCCCGGGCGGGAGAGCACCATGAAGCTATTCAAGCGATTCAAATCCACCGGCACCGGGCAGCCAGAGGCCCTGAATCCGGACGACAACCAGTCCCTCATCGACGTCCGCGACCGGCACTTCCTGCCGACCGCCCTGCTCTACCACCAGCAACCGTTGCAGCTCACCCGCGCGGAGGGCGTGTACGTGTGGGACCAGCAGGGCAACCGGTACCTGGACTGCATCGGTGGAATCATCTGCATCTCGGCCGGGCACAACCACCCGCGGGTCAAGCAGCAGCTGATCGGCATGCTGGAGAACAACGAGATCCAGCACACCAGCACCCTCTACCTCAACCGGCACCCGGTGGAGCTGGCCGAGAAGCTGGTGGCGGAAGCGCCCGAGGGGCTGGACCGCGTGTCGTTCACCAACTCGGGCTCGGAAGCCAACGAGCTGGCCTTCATGACCGCCCGCCAGGCCACCGGCGAGACGATCATCGTCAACCTTCGCCATGCCTATCATGGCGGCACCGCGGGCACGCTCGCCCAGTGCGGGCACCACACCTGGCGGTTCCGCTCGCAGCCCGTCGCCTCCACCACCAGCGCGCTGGAACCCTACTGCTATCGCTGTCCCTTCAACCAGAAGCCGGAGAGCTGCGACCTGGAGTGTGCCAGCAACGTGGAGACCACCATCCAGACCACCACCCATGGCAAGATCGCCGGCATGATCGTGGAGCCCGTGATGGGCGTGGGCGGGTTCATCTCGCCGCCGCGGGAGTATTTCGAGCGGGTCACCCGGATCGTGCATGAGCACGGCGGCAAGTACATCTCCGACGAGGTGCAGACCGGCGCCGGCCGCTGTGGCCACGAGTTCCTGCTGACCAAGGAACTGGGCATCGACGCCGACATGATCACCATGGCCAAGGGCTTCGGCAACGGCGCGGCGATCGGGGCGGTGCTGATGAAATCCGAAGACGCGCTGGCGCTGAAGGGCAAGATGTATTTCAACACCTTCGCCGCCGATCCCATGCAGACCGCCCAGGCACGGGTCACGCTGGAGGTCATCAAGGAAGAGAAACTCAGCGAGAATGCCCTGGCCATGGGTGCGCGGATCATGGACGGGCTGCGGCAACTGATGAAGCGGCATGAACTGATCGGCGACGTGCGCGGCCGCGGGCTGCTGCTGGGCATGGAGCTGGTCAAGGACCGCAAGACCAAGGAGCACGCGGTGGCGGAGACCGCCCGGCTGATGGACTTGTGCAAGGACCGTGGCGTGCTGCTGGGCAAAGGCGGGCTGTTCGGCAACGTGCTGCGCATCGGGCCACCGCTGACCATCAACGCCGAGCAGGTGGACTTCCTGCTGGAAGCCATCGACCAGTCGCTGACCGAGATCTCCGGCGCCGCCCAGGGCTGATCGATGACGGATCCGGACAAGCCCCTGCATGGCGACGGCGCCGACCGCAATCTGAGCAATGCCGATATCGCGCCGGTGCCCCCGGGCCGGCGCAACTGGAGCGCAATCAGCTTCTTCGCCCTGTGGGTGGGGATGGTGGTCAACATCCCGGCCTACATGATCGCGGCCTCGCTGGTGGACGGCGGCATGAGCTGGTCGCAGGCCATGTGGACGGTGTTGCTGGGCAACGTGATCGTGTTGATCCCGATGGTGCTCTCGGGTCACGCCGGCACCAAGTACGGCATCCCCTTCCCGGTGTTCGCGCGCGCGGCCTTCGGCATCCGGGGCGCGCACATCCCCTCCTTCCTGCGCGCCATCGTGGCCTGCGGCTGGTTCGGCATCCAGACCTGGATCGGCGGCGCCGCGATCTACACGCTGGTGCTGATCGTGTGGCCCGGCGCCGAGAACCTGCCGCAGGTGCTGCCCGACTTCATCGGCATCAACCTGGTGCAGTTCGCCTGCTTCATGGCCTTCTGGTTCATGAACATCTGGCTGATCTGGAAGGGCATCAACTCGATCAAGGTGCTGGAGCATCTGGCCGCGCCCTTCCTGCTGGCCTGCGGCCTGGGTTTGTTGTGGTGGGCCTGGGTGTCCGCCGACGGCTTCGGGCCCATGCTCGAGGCGGAGTCAAAGTTCGCAACCCGCGCCGAGTTCTGGAAGCTGTTCTTCCCCAGCCTGACCGCGATGGTCGGATTCTGGGCCACGCTGTGCCTGAACATTTCCGATTTCACGCGCTACGCGAAGTCGCAGAGCGCCCAGGTCATCGGACAGGCGGCCGGGTTGCCGACCACCATGGTGCTGTTTGCCTTCATCGGCGTCGCGGTGACCAGTGCCACGATCGTGGTCTACGGCGAGGCGATCTGGGACCCGGTCATCCTGGTGCGGCGCTTCGACACGCCGCTGATCGTATTCGCCTCGATGGTGGCGGTGATCATCGCCACGCTCTCCACCAACGCCGCGGCCAACGTGGTCAGCCCGGCCAACAATTTCTCGAACATGTGGCCCTCGAAAATCGACTTCAAACGCGGCGGCTACATCACCGGCGTGATCGGCATCGTGATGATGCCGTGGAAACTGCTGGCCGACCCCTCCGGCTACATCTTCACCTGGCTGATCGGCTACTCCGCGCTGCTGGGCCCGGTGATCGGCATCATCCTGGTGGACTACTACCTGGTGCGAAAGACCGAGCTCGATATCCGCGAACTGTACCGCTTCGACGGACGCTACAAGGGCATCAACAACAAGGCCATCATCGCGATGCTGCTGGGCATCGCGCCGAATATCCCCGGCTTCCTCGCCCAGATCGGCGTGATCGGGACCGGTGGCGCGCTGGTCGAGCTGTACCACTACGCCTGGTTCATCGGGCTGGCCATCTCCAGCCTGGCCTATTACGTGCTCATGGGCGGCAAGGAGCAGACGGCATGAGCGACATTCGCGCCGGCCGCCTGAGCGACGCGCAGCTCGCCGAGAATTTCGCTGCCCTGCAGCCACCCATGGACGCCGCGCAGGCGGCCGTGGAGGCGGCCCGCTGCCTGTTCTGCTTCGATGCGCCCTGCACCGAGGCCTGCCCCACGGGCATCGACATTCCGGGCTTCATCCGCAAGATCGCGACCGGCAACCTGCGCGGCGCGGCGGTCACCATCCTGCGGGAGAACATCATGGGCGGCACCTGCGCCAACGTATGCCCCGTGGAGGAGCTGTGCGAGCAGGTTTGCGTCAGGAACGCCGCCGAGGACAAACCGGTCGAGATCGGCCGGTTGCAGCACTTCGCCACCGACCACCTGTTTCGCAGCGGGGCGCAGCCCTTCACCCGCGCCGGGGACAGCGGCCGCCACGTGGCGGTGGCGGGTGCGGGCCCGGCCGGGCTGGCCTGCGCGCATGCCCTGGCGCTGCTGGGCCACCGCGTGACCGTCTTCGAGGCGCGCGCCAAGGCCGGCGGCCTCAACGAGTACGGCATCGCGGCCTACAAGATGCTCGACGAGCGCGCGGCGCGCGAGGTGGAGTTCATCCTCGGCGTGGGCGGTATCGAGATCGAGACCGGCGTCTCGCTGGGACGGGACGTGTCGCTGGATGCACTGCGCGAGGTCTACGACGCGGTGTTCCTGGGCCTGGGCCACAACGCGGTGAATGCGTTGGGCCTGGAGGGCGAGGACCTCGCGGGCGTCCACAACGCGGTGGACTTCATCGAGCGCATCCGGCAGGAGGATCCCGCCACCCTGCCGATCGGCCGCCGGGTGGTGGTGATCGGCGGCGGCAACACCGCCATCGACGTGGCGGTGCAGACGAAAAAGCTGGGGGCCGAGTACGTGACCCTGGTCTATCGCCGCGGCGCAGAGGACATGGGCGCCACCGAACACGAGCAGGAAGTGGCCCAGACCAGCGGCGTGCTGATCAAGCACTGGGCCCAGCCGGTGCGCATCCTGGCCGCCGGCGAGGAGGCCGGCGGCGTCGAGTTCGAGTACACCCGCTACGATGAAGGGGGCCGCCTGGCGGGCACCGGGGAGACCTTCGAACTGCCCGCCGACCAGGTGTTCAAGGCGGTGGGCCAGCATTTCGCGCCCTCGCCGTTCCAGGAATCCGAAGCGCCGGAAATGGACGGCAGCCGCATCAGGGTGGACGAGGAACGTCGCACATCGCTGGAGGGCGTCTGGGCCGGCGGAGACTGCGTGCCGGGTAACGACCTGACGGTGGTCGCGGTGCAGGACGGCAAACTGGCCGCCCGGTCGATTGACCGGTATCTACGTCGCTGATTCGGATTCGGCGCCGGGGCCCGGCCGCTCGGATACCAGAATGAGCACGCAATTTTCGCGAGCAGTGAATTCCAGCGACTCATCGCTGAGCAGGTGTCCTTCACGCACCTCGACGCCATGGGCGCGCCCGGAACCACTCACCACGTAGCTCAGGACATCGGAGTCGTGGCCGATGGAGTGTCCCGCGCTTACGCGCGCCACCTCGACCACGGTGCGGGCAGCAAAGGTTTCCTGCTGCCCGCCAGGCCCACCATAGATGCGCAGGCGTTGCCCATCCGGGACATGATACTTTCGATAGGAGGCGGGCTCCCCGGGCCGTTCGGGCACTACCCACATCTGGATCATGCGGTTCAGGGTGGCGTCCGGGTTGACCTCGTTGTGCGCGAACCCCTCGCCTCCCGCGCGCTGCACCTGGACGTCAAAGGGCCGCAACTCCTCGCCGTGCTCAAGCGAGCCTTCGTGCATGATGCGGCCCTCCACCATCAGCGAAATGACGTCGATTTCGCGGTGCGGATGCAGATGGGTCTCGCCATGCGGGTTGAAGCGGGCATCGGCAAGGTACACGAAACGGCCCAGGCCGGGATGCGTATGCTCCTCCCGGTGCGCACCCCACACGCCGGGATGCATCACCATCCGGGTTTCGCGCAGCCCGGCGAAGCCGCCGCGATGCAAATCGTCGCGATGCATGATGACCATGGGCTGCATTATGTGGGCAGCTTGCAAGCAATTCAAAAGCCTGGTTGAGGATGCGGGAATTGAGGAAACCGTTGGCGAGTTCGCCTATGCTTGAACTCTGTCGCCCTGACCGAAATGCACAATGACATGGCTGACCTGAACTGCACCATCGCCGGCGTCTCATCGCCGAACCCCTTCTGGCTGGCCTCGGCGCCGCCGACCGACAAGCAGTACAACGTGGAGCGCGCCTTCGAGGCCGGCTGGGGCGGCGCGGTGTGGAAGACGCTCGGCGAGGACGGCCCGCCGGTGGTCAACGTCTGCTCCCGCTACGGCTCGGTGGACTACAACGGCACCCGCATGATGGGCCTGAACAACATCGAGCTGATCACCGACCGGCCGCTGCAGGTGAATCTCGACGAGATCACCGCGGTCAAGAAGGCCTGGCCGGACCGCGCGCTGGTCGTGTCCCTGATGGTGCCGTGCACCGAGCAGGCCTGGCGCGACATCCTGAAACGCGTGGAACAGACGGGCTGCGACGGGGTGGAGCTCAACTTCGGCTGCCCGCACGGCATGAGCGAGCGCGGCATGGGCTCGGCGGTCGGCCAGGTCCCGGAGTACATCCAGGACGTCACCGGCTGGTGCAAGACCCACACCGATTTGCCGGTATTCGTGAAACTGACCCCGAACATCGCCGACATCCGCTACCCGGCCCGCGCCGCCAAGGCCGGCGGCGCCGATGCGGTGTCGCTGATCAACACCATCAACTCCATCGTCGCCATCGACCTCGACACCTTCGCACCGCAGCCGTCCGTGGGCGGCAAGGGCACCCATGGCGGCTACTGCGGGCCGGCGGTCAAACCGATTGCGCTGAGCATGGTCTCGGAGATCGCCCGCGACCCGGAAACCGCCGGACTGCCCATCTCGGGCATCGGCGGCATCAGCACCTGGCGGGACGCGGCCGAATTCATCGCGCTCGGCTGCGGCAGCCTGCAGGTGTGCACCGCGGTGATGCACTACGGGTTCAAGATCATCGACGACCTGGTGGACGGCCTGAGCCAGTGGATGGACGACAAGGGGTTCGCGAACCTCGAGGACTTCCGCTCAGGCGCGGTGCCCAACGTGACCGATTGGCAGTACCTGGACCTCAATTACAAGACCGTCGCGGCCATCGATCCCGGCAAGTGCATCGAATGCGGGCTGTGCCACATCACCTGCGAGGACGCTTCGCACCAGGCCATCGCGCACGCCAGGGATGCGCATGGCAAACGCATCTATACGGTGATCGACGAGGAATGCGTGGGCTGTAACCTGTGCCACCTGGTGTGCCCGGTGCCGGGCTGCATTACCATGCGGGAGGTCGATTCCGGGCTGCCTCACCTCAACTGGACCCAGCACCCCAACAACCCCCTGCGCGAGACCTGACGTGCACAAGAGCCGCCTCGCCGGATTCATCATCGATTGCGAGACCGACGACCTGGAGGCGGCGGCCGCGTTCTGGAGCGAGGCCCTGGGCTACNNTACGTGATGCTGGAGACACCGCCGCGCGAGGTGCACATCGAGGTGCAGCAGGTTACCCATCCCAGCCGTGTGCACCTCGACATCGAAACCGACGACATCGAGGCCGAGGTCGCGCGGCTGGAGCGCCTGGGCGCGCGGCGCATCGCCACGGTCAAGCAGTGGGTGGTGATGGAAGCGCCCACCGGGCAGCGTTTCTGCGTGGTGCGCCCGCAGCGCGACGACTTCGAAGACTGCGCCAAGCGCTGGGACTGAGCCGCGCCCCGCCCCGCTCAGGCAGCGCGGGGCAGCTTGGCGCCAAGCCTCCTGAACACCTCAGCGTTGGGACAGAAGCGATTGTCCCCGCTGATCCCGAAGTCCAACCAGCGTTCGCACAGATCTTCCGCCTGGCATTCCCGACACCGCTTGCGCACCGCCACCATGATGGCCTCGGTGTCGCCCGAACTCGCCAGCTCGGGATCCAGGCCGAGGCGGATGAGCATGCGTACCATGCGTCGCTCGGAATGGGCATCCTTGTATCTCAGATACCACCAGACGATGATCAGCGCCGCCGCCAGCAATCCCACCGCAAGCGTTATCTGCGACATCATCGAAACCATCTCACGTTCCTCCTGCCGCACGCCCAGCACGCCCGCGGAAACGATCCGCCGGGCAGGCCCACGCTGGACGGCCGGCTGTCCGAGGCCAAACCACCCTCCCGGTCAGCATGCATGAAAATCCGCGGCCGGTATTGACATGGGTCACCCGCCGGCCAAAAGCCGGCACCCCGGGCTCCTGCCCGCGGTTGCGGGTGCGCCCGCGCGGGTGCCTGCGTCCCGCCCGGTTCGGCTTCCCGTGCCGGGCGCGTTATCATGCAGTCGACTCCCGGGGGCGAAGGCGGCGCGAATGAAGTTCAGAATCATCGGCATCCCGGTAGCTTTGCTCATCCTGGGGGCTGTGCTGTGGTACCGCGCGGAGACCGTGTTCGAGGACGCGCAGTTAACCCCCGCGCAGCTCGCCCCGGCGCCGCCCGTCGATGCCGAAAGCGCCGCTCGGCGGCTGGCCGGCGCCCTCCGCTACCCGACGATTTCCTGGGATGACCGCACGCGCTTCGATGCGGACGCATTCGACGCCCTGCACGGCTATCTGGAGCGGACCTTTCCCCATGTGCATCGCCGCCTGCAGCGGACCGTGGTCAACTCCCACAGCCTGGTCTACCACCTGCCCGGCGCCGATCCCGGCCTCGAGCCGGTGCTGTTCATGGGCCACCTGGACGTGGTGCCCGTCGACCCCCACACCCGCGAGCAGTGGCGCCACGACCCGTTTGGCGGGGTGATCGCCGATGGCGCCGTCTGGGGCCGGGGCGCGGTAGACGACAAGCTGGGCGTGATGGCCATGCTGGAGGCCATGGAGCTGCTGGCACGCGAACGGTGGCAGCCGCACCGGTCGCTGTACCTGGCCTTCGGTCATGACGAAGAGGTGGGCGGCAACGACGGCGCGGCGCGGATCGCGGCATACTTCGCCGAACGCGGTACGCGGTTCCAGTTCGTGCTCGACGAGGGCGGCGCCGTGACGCAGGGCGTCATGGAGGGTGTGCAGGCCCCGGTAGCGGTCATCGGCGTGGCGGAAAAAGGCTGGCTCAACCTGGAGCTGGAGGTCAGGGCGCCCGGCGGCCACTCATCCCAGCCGCCACCACACACCGCGGTCGGCATCCTGAGCCGCGCCATCGTGCGGCTCGAAAACGCGCCCCTGCCGGCAACGCTGGATTTCCTGCACATGACGGTCGACGCCATCGCCCAGGAGATGCCGTTCGGCCTTCGCCTGCTGTTCGCCAACCAATGGCTGTTCGAGCCCCTGATCACCCACTCCCTGCTGCGCAATCCCGACGATGCCGCGGGGCTGCGGACGACGACGGCGGCCACCATGATCACCGGCAGCCCGAAGTCCAACATCCTGCCCACCGTTGCGCGCGCGGTGGTCAACTTTCGCGTCATGCCCGGCGAGACGGCCGACTCGGTCCGGGCCGCGGCCGCGCGCATCATCGATGATGAGCGCGTACGGCTGTCCCCTGCCAGCCATTGGGACCCGTCGCCGGCTTCCAGCACGAGTTCGGAGGGTTACCGGATGATCGCGCAGACGATTCGCGGCATGGACCCGGGAATCCTGGTCGCCCCTTACCTGGTGAGGGGCGGCACGGACGGGCGTCACTTCACCGGGCTGTCCGATCATGTCTACCGCTTCCTCATGGTGCCGGTCGACCCGCAGGCGGTGCGCCGCATCCATGGCATCGACGAGCACGTGCGGATCAGCGACTACGCGACCGCGATCCGCTTCTACTACCACCTGTTCATGCAGGCCATGGACCCCTTTGCCCGTGCGGATGACGCGGCGCGTTCAGGAAACGAAGGGTTTCAGGGCGGGCCAGTCGCTGACGTCGAGGGTGGCGCGGTAGCCGTGCCAGGGCGCGGTGAGAATCCCGACCGCGATTAGCGCCACGATCAGGGCCGCCCATCGCCACGGCCCGCACGTGGCCGACGCCAGCCCAGAATCACCAGGTTCCCGATCAGCACCAGCACCACGCCCACCACGGTATGGGTCCGCGGCGACAGGCCCTCCAGCATGATGGACAGAACCACCGCCACCACCGGGAACAACACCACCGCATAGCCCGCCTGGTGCGGCCCGATGCGACCCACCAACTGCAGGTACGCACCGAAGGCGAACGCAGAGCCGAACAGTGCCAGGTACAGCAGCGAACCCACGTATGCCACGGAGCCATCGAAGTTGAAGGGCACGCCCCGTGCCAGGGCCACCGCCGCCGTTAGCACAGCGCCATAAAACATGCCCCAGGCGTTGGATTGCAGCACCGGCAGGCCCCGTTCCTGGGCCGCCTTGGAAGCGATGTTGCCCAGCGACGCGGACAACGCGCCGGCCAGCGAGATGCCGGCGCCCAGCAGGGTGCGGTCGGTCCAGGCCAGTTCGCTGACTTCGGGCCAGAACAGCGCGAGGATGCCGCCCATGCCCAGCAAGGCACCCAGCCACAGGTGCACAGCGATCCGGGTGCCGAAAAACAGGCGGCTGTTGATCACGTTGAGCCACATCATCGACGAGAACACCACCGCATTGAGGGCAGAGATGATGTACATCTGCGCGACATAGGCCGCGACGTAATTGAACCCGAACAGCAACGTGCCGAGCAGCACGAATCGCAGGTGGTCGTGCCGGGTAAAGCCCAGTGGCCGGCGCCGCACCAGGCACCAGGCGAACAGCAGGCCCGCCGCGATCGCGAAGCGGTAAGCGATGGACACCTCGGGCGCGACCACGCCGAGCTGGAAATTGATGACCAGCCAACTGGAGCCCCAGATGGCGACGGTCACGACGTACAGCGCGAGGTTACTCATGCCCGCGCCGGCCGGTTCGTCCCCTGGCAAACCGCGACCGGCGGAACCCCGCCGCCGGGTCGCGATTGCCTGGCGGGTTCGTGGCGTTAACCCCCGCCCGGCTTCCTGAAGCGCAAGGTCATGCGGTCGCTCTCGCCGATCGCCAGGTACCTATCGCGGTCCTGCTCGCCGAGGCGCAGTGACGGCGGCAGCGTCCACACGCCCTCCGGGTGGTCGCGGCCGTCCTTCGGGTTCGCATTGACCTCGGAACGGGCCTCGAACGCCAGCCCGGCCGCCTCCGCCAGGGCGATGACGGCCGCCTCGGGCACATAGCCACGGCGCGCCGTCTCGCTCGCATCCGCCCCCTCGGCCGCCCGATGCTGCACCACGCCCAGCACGCCACCAGGCTTCAGCACCCGTGCGAACTCGGCGAAGATCATCGCCGCCTGGCCATTGTTGATCCAGCCATGCGTGTTGCGGAAGGTCAGAACCATGTCCACCGACTCCGCTGCGCCGAGCGACGCCGATTCGGGCGGCGAAAAATGGATCGTTTCCACCCCGCCATAGACGTCCGGGCGGGCTGCGAACTTGTCCGCCATCTGCTTGGGAAGCTCATAGCGGTAGGCGGGCTGGCCCTCGACGGCGGGATCCCAGGTCGCCACGACGAGTTTGCCCGGCGCTTGCATTACCGGCGCCAGCACCTCGGTGTACCACCCGGCTCCGGGCCAGATTTCCAGCACCGTCTGGCCCGCGTCCAGACCGAAAAAGGTCAAGGTACCGACCGGATGGCGGTAACGGTTGCGCGCCATGTTGGCCTCGGAGCGGTGATCGCCCCACATTGCCTGCTCGATCGCTGCCGCCGATGAAGGGTCATCCGCCTGGACGCCGGTCACGCCCAGCGCGGCCGCGAACAGGCCGGTCACCATTTTCTGCATGGGTTGTTCTCCGTGTGATGTGCGAACCGAATGATACCGCTTCTTCGGCGCCGTGTCGGCCCGCCGGCTCAGGCTTCCTCGGCCTGGGCCGAGCGGCTGCGGACGGTGGTCTCACGCAAGCGGTCGATCATTCGCGACACGGCCTGCGGCGAGGAGGTGGTGCGGGCGAACAGCACGTACAGGGCCGGAACCACGAACAGCGTCAGTGCCGCCGAGATCGCGACGCCATATACCACCACGATGCCGATCGGCTGCCGCGACTCGGCCCCCGCGCCGGTCCCGATCAACAACGGCAGCGCACCGAAGGTCGTGCAGGCGCTGGTCATCAGGATCGGGCGCAGGCGGACACTGGCCGCCTGCAGCACGGCCTCCCGGAAGCGCACGCCGCGGTCCCGCAACTGGTTGGCAAACTCCACGATCAGCACGCCGTTCTTCGCCGCCAGCCCGATCAGCAGAATGGCGCCGATCTGGGTGAAGACATTGATGCTGCTGCCGTAAACCAGCAGGCCCAGCAGGGCCCCGGTCAGCGCCAGCGGCACCGTCACCAGGATGATCAGCGGATTGATGAAACTCTCGAACTGCGCGGCCAGCACCAGGAATACGATGATCAGGGCGAGCCCGAAGGTGAGGTAGAGCGAACTGCCCGACTCGAGGTATTCCTGGCTTTCCCCATCCCAGCTGATGCGCGCACTCGCGGGCAGCGTGTCCAGCGCCGTCTGGTAGAGCGCTTCGATGGCTTCCCCGAGCCGTACACCTTCCGCCAGCGAAGCCGACAGAGTGATCGAGCGCATACGGTCGAAGCGCCGCAGTTCCGGCGGGCCGGCCTGTTCCGACAACACGACCAGGTTGACCAGCGGCACCATCTGGCCGGTGAGCTCGGAACGCACGTACAGGTTTTCGAGGTCGTCGGGACTGGAGCGGTCGGCGTCGATACCCTGCAGGATCACATCGTATTCGCGCCCCCGATCGACGTAATTGGTCACCACGCGCGAACCGAGCATGGTCTCCAGCGTGCGGCCAATGCTGGACAGGGACACGCCCAGCGAGGCCGCCCGATCGCGGTCCACGCTGATATTCATCTGCGGCTTGCGTTCCTGGTAGTCGCTGTCGGGGCTGGTCAGTTCCGGCATGGCCTCCATGGCCTCCAGCATCTGATCCCGCCAGAGCTTGAGCTGCTCGTAATCCGGCCCGCCGAGGACCATTTCGACCGGCGAGCCGTCGCCGCGTATGCCCAGCGCGCGCGGTGCGCGCGCGAAGATCCGGGCGCCCGGAATCTCACCCATGGCGGGCCCGAGCCGGGCGATGATCTGCTGGTCGCTCTCCGCCCGATCGTCCCAGTTTCGGAGCAGCACGATCACGAACGAGCTGTTGACGCTGGAGCTGCCCCAGCCGGGCAAGCGGGTCAGGAAGCGATGCACGGGCCTGCCCTCACCCAGCTCGCTCTGCAGCACTGCCTCCAGCTGGCGGGTCACGCGATCGGTGTATTCCAGGGAAGCCCCCTCGGGGGCCCGGACCATGACGAAAAACGCCCCGCGGTCCTCGTTGGGCGCGTACTCGGCAGGCATGCGGTACAGGAGCAACCCGGCCACCGCGGTGATGACCAGCACCGTTGCCAGCACCGCCCAGGGCCAGCGCAGCACGTAATCCAGCGCCTGTTGGTAGCGCCCCACCAGCCATTTGAAGAAGCGGTCCACCACCACCGGCAGGCCGGTGCGCAACTCCCGGCCGCGCAGCATCTTCGAGCACAGCATCGGCGTGAGCGTGAGCGCCACCACGCTGGAAAACAGCACCGCGGCCGCCAGCGTGATTCCGAACTCCCGGAACAAGCGGCCGACATCGCCCTCGATGTAGGACAGCGGCACGAAGACCGCCACCAGCACGAGCGTGGTGGCGATGACCGCGAAGCCGATCTCACGCGCCCCGTCGAGGGCCGCCAGCAGGGGCTTTTCACCCTCCTCGATCCGTCGGTAGATGTTCTCCAGCACCACGATGGCATCGTCCACCACCAGCCCGATGGCCAGCACCAGCCCCAGCAGGGTCAGCACGTTGATGGTGTAGCCCATGGCGCCCATCACGATGAAGGTAGCAATCACCGAAACCGGCACCACGAGGGCCGGTATCAGGGTGGACCGGAACGACCCGAGGAACACGTAGATCACGACCAGCACCAGGCCCAGCGCCACCGCGAGAGCCTTGTAGACCTCGTTCATCGAGGCCTCGATGAATTCGGCCCGGTCATAGTTCACCGCCAGTTGCATGCCCTCGGGCAGCTCGGGCTGGACCGCCCGCACCTCGCGCACCACCGCCTTGGATACCAGCACGCTGTTGGCCTTGGACAATTGCTCGATGGCCAGCGAAACGGCGGGCTCGCCATTCGCGCGCGCGATGCTCCGCTCATTTTCCGCCCCCACCCGCACCTCGGCGACGTCGCCCAGGCGCACCAGCTGCCCGTCCACTCCGCGGCCAATCACCAGGCCGCGGAAATCCTTCTCCGTGTAGAACCCCGTGTCGGTGCGCAGCGTGAATTCCCGCGCCACCGACTCCAGGCGCCCGGCGGGCAGCTCGACGTTTTCCGAGCGCAGGCGGGCCTCCACGTCCGACACGGTCAGCTGACGGGCCGCCAGCGCCTCGCGGCTGAGCCAGATGCGCATCGCGTAACGCCGGGCCCCGGAGATGCTGACCCGAGCGACACCGGGGACGGTCGACAGCCGGTCCACCAGGAACCGGTCGGCATAATCGGTAAGCTCCAGGCCATCCATGCGGTCGGAGGTCAGATTCAGGTACATGACCGCCCGCGTGGTGTTGTCCACCTTGGCGATTTCGGGCGGTTCCGCCTCGATGGGCAGCTGGTCGAGCACCCGCGAGACACGATCGCGGATGTCGTTGGCAGCGGCGTCGATGTCGCGGGAGAGGATGAATTCCACGCGGATGTCGGAACGCTCGTCGCGGCTTTGCGAGGTCAGCTTCGCCACGCCCTCGATGCCCGCGATGCTGTCTTCCAGCACCTGTGTCACCTTGGTTTCGACCACCTCGGCCGAGGCCCCGCGATAACGGGTTTCGACCGAGACGACCGGAGGATTGATGTCCGGGTACTGCCGCACCGGCAGCCGCAGCATGGACGCCAGCCCGAGAATGATCAGCAACATGGAAATGACCGCCGCAAACACCGGGCGCCGCACGGAGTGATCGGACAGCATCATTGGCTAAAACCCCGCTGCTCGAGGATGGTGACCTCCTGCCCGTCGCGGGCCTTNNCCCGTCGCGGGCCTTCTGGGTGCCCTCGACGATCACCCGCTCACCGGCCGCCAACCCCTCAACGATCTCGACCTCCCCGGGGCGTCGCCGCCCGATTTTGACGATCCGCTGCTCGACGATGCTGTCGGCCCCCACCACCAGTACCGACTGGGTGCTGCGCTCGGGTACCAGCGCCTGTTCGGGCACCATCAACGCCTCGATGTTTTCCTGCATCAGCCTCACCGTGAGCAGCATGCCCGCGCGCAGGCGGCCCTCCGGGTTCGGCAACAGCGAGCGCACGCCCACGGTCCGGCTCACCGGGTCCACGCGCGAGTCCACCGAGGACACGGTGCCGTAGAACTCCACCCCGGGCCAGGCCGCGCTCTGCGCGATGATGAACAGGCCGGGCTTCAGGCGGGACAAATGGACCTCCGGCACGGAGAAATCGAGCTTGATGGACGCGGTGTCGTCCAGGGTCGTGATCACGGTGCCAGGGTCGACCAGGCTGCCCACGCTCACGCGGCGCAAGCCAAGCCTGCCGCTGAACGGAGCGCTGATGATGGTGTCCTCGAGATGCGCCTCGGCGGCGGTGACCGCCGCCCGATCCGCTTCCCGCTGGGCCTCGAGCTGCTGCAGCTGGGACTCGGCCACCGCCTGGGTCTTGAACAGCTGCTGCAGTCGCCGGTACTGGCTCTCGGTCTCGACCAGCGTCGCCTTGGCGGCCGCCAGCTCCGCCAGCGGCTGGGCATTTTCCAGCTCCGCCAGGACCGTGCCGACCTCGACGTTTTGACCGCCCTCGAAATAGATTGCCTTCAGCACCGAACTGATTTGCGGGCGGATTTCTACTGCCTCGTTGGCGGCCGCGGTGCCAAGCGATTCCACGGCCAACGGAAAACGCCGCATTTCCGCCTCGGTGACGATCACGCCGGGTGGTGGCCGAGCGCCCTGCGAAAAGGCGCCCGCCGCGGCCAACAGCGCTAAACATCCTGCGAGCCAACGCTTCATGCCCGGTGGAATTCCCATGCCAGCGCTCACCATGAGGGAGCTTCAGCGCACAGTGTCGGCCACCGGGGCGCATAGGGCAAGCCGCCGGCAGATGCGTCGGGGGTCTCCATGCCGCCCGGCGCCGGCGGCAATGGGCCCTACTCGAGGGCCGGCAACAGGTATTCCCAGACGTTATCGAGCAACACGGGCTGCGCCTCGGCATTGGGGTGGATGCCGTCAGGCAGCATCAAGGCCGGGTCGAGCGCGATGCCTTCCATGATGAACGGCACCAGGCCCAGCTCGTAGGCGACCGCCAGCTCCCCGTACATGGACTGGAAGCGCTCCGTGTAGGTCGGCCCGTAGTTCGGCGGCAGGCGGATGCCGGCGAGCAGCACCCGGGCGCCGACCGCCTGGCTGGCCTCGATCATGCGGGCGAAGTTGCCCCGCGTGACATCGATATCGATGCCACGCAGACCGTCGTTGCCGCCCAGCTCGATGATGACGATGCT
>WVWV01000132.1 GCA_011773845.1 Lysobacterales bacterium
GGAAATGGCCGGCATCGCCGGCCATTTCTTTTGGCGAGGCGCCCGCTTATGCCGTCCTGAGCACCCGCACCGGCGGGGCGCCGGTCACCCGCCGTGCGGCGATCAGTCCGCTGAGACCGACGAACAGCATGCCGACCAGCGGGCCAATCAGCGCCAGTGGCAGATTGAACTGGAACGGCAATTCGAACAGGCGCGTGGCGAGAAAATAGCCGGCCACGCTGGCGCCGGTGGTGGCCAGGGTTCCGGCCAACAGGCCGATGGCCAGGAACTCGGAGGCGACCCCGGCCAGCACCCGCCTGCGGGACGCGCCCAGCGTGCGCAACATGGCGCTCTCATACTCGCGCTCGTCGCGGGTGGCCTGCACCGCGGCCCAGAGCACGGCCAGCCCCGCCAGCAGGGTGAACACGAACACCGCCTGCACGGCCAGCGCGGCCTTGTCCATGACATCGCGCACCTGGCCCAGCACGGCATCGAGATCGATGGCGGTGACGCTGGGGAAGTCCCGCATGAGCTCGATCACGACCCGCTGCTGGTCCGCGGGAACGTACAGGCTGGTGATGTAGGTGGCTGGGAAGCCCTCCAGGGTCACCGGCGAGAACACCATGAAGAAATTGGGCCGGAACGAATCCCACTCCACTGTGCGAAAGCTCGTTACCGTGGCCGCAACCGCCTCCCCGGCGATGTCGAAGACCAGTTCGTCGCCGAGCTCCAGCCCCATCTCGCGACCGAAATCCTGCTCCACGGACACCTCGGGGCGTGTCGTGTCCGCATCCCACCATGTGCCCGCCACCAGGCGGTTGTCGGCTTGCGGGGTTTCCCGAAAGCTCAGGTTCGCATCGCGCCGCGCCCAGTTCTCGCCCTCGGGGTCCTCGAATGTGATCTGGCTCACGTCCTGGCCATTGATCTCCGTTAGGCGGGCCCGTACCAGCGGCGTGAACGGGGGTGCGTCGATCCCGCGCTCGCGCAGGAATTCGCGCATGGCGTCGACCTCCCAGGGCTGGATATTGATCAGGAACTGATTGGGGGCGTCCTCCGGCAGGCTGGCGCGCCAACTGGCCATCAGGTCGTTGCGCACCAGTGTCAACAGCAGCAATACCATCAGGCCGAGGCCGAAAGCCACGACCTGTACGATGCTCTCCCGCCCGCGCCGGGCGATGCTGGCCAGCCCGTAGCGCCAGGCCACGCCGGCGGCGCCGCGGAACCCCTGCAGCAAGCGCACCAGCAGCGCACCCGCAGCGCCCAGCGCCGCGAAGGTCACGGCCGCTCCCAGCAGGATGCCGGTCACCAGGCTGGCGTCGCGCACCATCCACCACAGCAAGCCCGCAACCGCGGCAATGGCAGCCAGCCCGCTGATGCCGTAACGCAGCGGCGGCGGGCCGATATCATGGCGCAGTACGCGCAACGGCGGCGTCTTGCCCATCCGCAGCAGGTCGGGCAGGGCGAAGCCGGCGAGGATGGAGACCGAGGTGATGATGCCCAGCAGCACGGGTGACCAGCCGGGTCGGGGCAGGTGGTCGCTGATCAGGTCGCGCAGCAGCCAGGCCAGGCCGGCCTGGGCGGCATAGCCCACCGCGATGCCGATGATGCTGCCCGCCAGCGCCAGCAACAGCAGCTGCAGCAGGCTGGACCGCAGGATCACGGATTGTGGCGCACCCAGGCATTTGAACAAAGCCACGCGGTCGCGGTGACGGTGGGAGTAGCGCCGGGCCGCCATGGCCACTGCGATGGCTGCCAGCAGTACGCTGACCAGCGAGGCCAGGTTCAGGAACCGACCCGAGCGATCCATCGCGGAGCGGATCTGGGGGTTGGTGTCCTCGATGTCTCGCAGGGTGACATTTTCCGGCAGACTGGTTTCCAACCCGGCCTTGAAGCCCTCGACCGCCTTGCGCGGCCCGGCAAACAGCATGCGGTACGAAACCCGGCTGCCCGGTTGCACCAGCCCGGTGGCGTCCAGGTCCGACCGGTTGATGAGCAGGGTCGGCGCCAGGTCCACGAAGTTCCAGCCCTGGTCGGGGCGGAAATCGAGCACCCGTGTCAGGCGCAAGCGGGCGGTGCCAACTTCGATTTCGCCACCGGTATCCACGCCCAGGCGCGCGAGCAGGCGTGGCGCGGCCCAGGCCTCGCCGGGTTCCGGGCCGGCGTCGACCGGCGCTGCCGGTTGCAGCAGGGCTGCTGCGTTCTTGAGGCGACCGCGCAGCGGGTACTCGCGCGTGACGGCNNCGTGCCTGGGCGGGTAGCTCGGTAGGCAGGGGACGGGCTGCGGACAGCCTCAGGTCCGCCGCCAGGGATTCCGCGGCCCGCAGTTCGACGGCCTGGCCGACCCGGTTGGTCAGAAACGCTACCGCGGTCAGGGCGCCCACCGCCACCACCAACGCCAGTCCCAGGACCGTCAGCTCGCCGGACCGCCAGTCGCGCGCGAGCAGCTTCAGCGACAGGCCCAGCGTCTTCACGCCCCGGTCTCCGGTTGCGGGCTCTCCTCACCGGTGATGCGCCCCGCGTCCATGTGCAGAATGCGCCTGCAGCGCCGGGCCAGTTTCAAATCATGGGTGACCAGGACCAGCGTGGTCCCTGCCTCCCGGTTGAGCCGGAACAACAGGTCGATGACGTTCCGGCCGGTGCGATGATCCAGGTTGCCGGTCGGCTCGTCGGCGAACAACACCTTGGGTTCGACCACGAAGGCGCGGGCGATGGCGACCCGTTGCTTTTCGCCGCCGGACAGCTGGTGGGGATAATGCCCCGCGCGCGCCGCCAGGCCCACCTTGGCGAGGGTCTCCCGGGCCGTGCGTTCGGGGTGCGGGTGGCCGCCGAGCTCCAGCGGCAACATGACATTTTCCAGCGCCGTCAGCGCCGGCACGAGATGAAACGACTGGAACACGAAGCCCACCCGGTCGGCGCGCAGGGCCGCGCGGCCATCCTCGTCGAGCACTGACAGAGGCTGCTCGTCCAGCCAGACTTCCCCGCCGGTGGGAACATCCAGCCCGGCCAGCAGTCCCAGTAAGGTGGATTTACCGGCTCCGGATACGCCCACCACCGCCACACTCTCACCCTGCCGCACGGCGAGGTCGACGTGATCGAGAATGGTGAGGGCGCCCTCGGGGCTGGTAACCTGCTTGGTAAGCTGTTCGGCCTTGAGGACCGTGTTCGGGGAATTCATGCGCATCATTAAACCATTTTTCCTGCTGTGGGCAGCCCTGTGGGCGGCCGCCGTGCCGGCTTCAACCGAGCCACCGGTGATCCTCGTGCTGGGCGACAGCCTGAGCGCGGGCTACAACATGGACCTGGACCAGGCCTGGCCGAGCCTGTTGCAGGCGCGTCTCAGTCAACATGGTTATGAATACCGGGTTTTCAACTCGAGCATCACGGGCGACACCACCCAGGGCGGCGTAA
>WVWV01000027.1 GCA_011773845.1 Lysobacterales bacterium
GGTGGTTACGAGATGGCGGCCACGCTGCAGATCAATGGCCGCCCGTTCCGCGCCCGGCGGCGCGCGGACGGAGTGGTCTGGTTCGACTTCGCGGAGCTGTGCGGCAAGGCGCGCGGCAGCGTGGATTACATCGAAATCGCGCGCAGCTTCAACACCGTGCTGTTGTCCGGCATACCGGTCATGGGCCCGGACATGGAGGACCCGGCGCGGCGCTTTGTCCACCTCGTGGACGAACTCTACGGCCGCAACGTCAAGCTGCTGGTCACGGCCGCGGCGCCGGCGCGGCAACTGTATGCGGGCCACCGTCTGGAACTCGAGTTCCAGCGCACCGCCAGCCGCCTGACCGAGATGCAAGGCCATGATTATCTCGCCCTGCCGCACCTGCCCTGAAGGCGGATATGGGCTGCAGTCGATGGTTTTGGCCGGGGATAAAAAGAAAGGACCGGCAAGGGGTCAACCGGTCCTTTCAGTGAGACCGCGTGCAAGGGGAACACCGGCCTCGACACGAAAACGGCGCAAGGGGGAACGCCATTTTCGGTACACGTTTGCCCTTCCGGGCCGCTCATTCTGAAATTCGGCGACGCCTGCCAGGCGCCGTGCTTCAATTATACAACAGATAGCGCTTCTCGGCGCCAAGCGATTTGATCGAGATCAGTCCCTGTCGCATTCGATTGCCATGGAATTCGCGCCAGCAGCGGCGCCTCCAGGCGTTCCAGCAGGGCCTCGAAATTCTCCTCCCGCACCGGCATGCCCGGATCGATCTCGTTGGCGATCCAGCCCGCCAGCCGCAGGCCATCGCGCTGGATCTGGCGGGCGCTGAGCAGGGCATGATTGATGCAGCCCAGACGCAGGCCCACAACCAGTATCACCTGCTCGGTGAGCAGCCGGGCCAGGTCCGCGAACATCAGGCCAGGCCCGAGCGGCACGCACCAGCCGCCAGCGCCCTCGACCACCAGGTGGTCTGCATCGATACCGGCAGCCACCTGCGCGATGCGTTGGGGGTCGATGGCCTGGCCGGCCTGGGCCGCTGCGATGTGCGGGGCGATGGCCGGCTCCAGCGCCACCGGGTTGACGGTGGCGTAAGGCAACTCGACGTTGGCGACCGCCATCATCGCGAGCGCATCCTCGTTGCGCAATCCGGATGGCGTGCGTTCACAGCCCGAGGCCACGGGCTTGAAGCCCGCCACGCGTCGGCCGGACGTGGCCAGGTGACGGATCAGCGCACAGGCGGCCCGCGTCTTGCCCACGCCGGTATCCGTGCCGGTGATGAAGCAGGTTCTCATGGCTTGTGCCTGCGGCTGCCCGCCAGGTGCTCCGGCGAAAACGTGGCGGTCTCGGTGCCGCCCGCGCGAATCGGCTGGCCTTCTTCCGGCCCGAACGCGGCGCCGTAAACCACCTCGTAAGTCGCCGGGTAACGGCCGTCGCGGCGATAGCTCTCGTAGGCGTCCAGGACGGCGCGCAGCCGCGCTTTGCCGGTCAGGGCCCGCGCCCTGCCCTGCGCGGCATTGTGCGCGCCGATGGCCTTCAACTCGCGCATCAGGCTCAGCGCATCAGGATACTCCAGGGTGAGGTGCTCCATGTCCATGACCGGCTCGCGCAGCCCGGAGCCCACCACCAGGTCGCCGATCTCGTGCAGATCGATGAAGCGGTTGACATGCGGCCGTTCGTCCGCCGCCTGCCACGCCGCGCGCAGTTCGTGCAGCGTATCCGGGCCAAAGGTTGAAAACAGCAGCAGCCCGCCAGGGCGCAGCACCCGCCGCAGGCCCGCAAATGCCCCGCCCAGGTCGCTGCTCCACTGCAGCGCCAGGTTGGAGAACACCAGGTCGAAGCTGCCGCCGCGCAACGGCAGGGCCTGCATGTCCGCGCATACCCGCCCGGGTTTTGCATGCCCGGCCTGCCCGGGGCCGAACGCGCGCAGCATCGGCAACGACCAGTCGAGCGCGGTGACGCGCGCATCCGGAAAGCGCCGGGCCAGGGCCAGGCTGCCGGTGCCGGGCCCGCAGCCCAGGTCCAGGATTCGCTCCGGGCGCAGGTCGAAGTAATCGACCCGCTCGAGCAATCGCGTTTCGATTTCGCGCTGCAAGACGGCGAATTCACCGTAACCCTCGGCGGCCCGGTCGAAAGCGCGGCGCACCGCCCGGCGGTCGAGCGCCTCGCTCGTCATGCCGCGGCCCGCGCCTGCATGAACGTGCTCACCGTCCGCACGAATTCCCGCTCGTGGCCGATGAAGGGCGCATGGCCGGCGCCGGGGATGACCGCGCTGGACGCGCCCGGCGCACGGGCCGCCGCCTGTGCCATCGCTTGCGGCGGCACCAGCCGGTCGCGCCCGCCCGCGAGCCACAGGGACGGCACCCCCAGTTCCCCGAGCCGTCCGCTCAGATCGCTGCCGCGCAGGAGTTCGAGCCCTGCCCGCAAAGCCTCGGGCGCCGGTGGACGGCCGCTTTCAAGCCCGGCGCGCAAGCGGGCGAGATCGGCCCGGGCCGTGTCGGAACCGAGGCTCTCCAGCAGCAGGAACCGGTTCAACGTGCCCTGAAAATCCCGCGACAGGTCCCGCGCGAAACCGCTGAACACTGCGGCGTCCACCCCGTCCGGCCACGCGGGGCGGCTCACGAACGAAGGGTTGGCCGCCACCGCGATCAGGCGCGTGACGCGACCGGGAGCCTGCAGCGCGGCCTGCAGGGCGACCAGACCACCCAGCGACCAGCCCAGCCAGGCCCCGGCCGGCACCTGTTGCCGCACGGCGGCCGCCACCCGCGACAGGTCCGCCACCAGCGGCAGGTGGTTGGAATCACCGTGCCCGGGCAGGTCCACCAGGTGCACCCGAAAGTGTTCGGAGAGCGACTCGGCTGCACCGCCCCACACGCCCCGGTGCATGGCCCAGCCATGCAGCAGAACCAGGTCGGGGCCCCGCCCGCGACGGCTTACCGAGACCGCGGCAGACATTCCTGCAGGGCATCGAGCAGACGCGTGACGTGTCGGGCTTCGTGCGCAGCGGACAAGGTGACCCGCAGGCGCGCACCGTTCGCTGGCACCGTCGGCGGCCGGATGGCCACCACCAGCAGGCCGCGCTCCTGCAGGGCCTGAGCCACCTGCACCGCGCGCTCCGAGGATCCCACCATCACCGGCTGAATGGGCGTTTCGGACGGCAGCAGCGGCAGCCCGGCCGCGTCCGCGCCGGCGCGGAATTGCGCGATCCGCTCGCGCAAGGTCTCGCGCCGCCAGCCCTCGCGCCGGGCCAGCGCCAGCGCGGTGGAGGCGGCCGCCGCCATCGGCGGCGGCATGGCGGTGGTGAAGATATAGGTCCGCGCCTCGTTGACCAGATGTTCGATCAGCGCCTCGCTGCCCGCCACGAAGGCGCCCGCGCAACCGAACGCCTTGCCCAGCGTGCCCACCAGCACCGGCACCTGCTCCGGTCCCAGGCCCTGCTGCGCGACACTGCCACGCCCCCCGGGGCCCATGACGCCGATGCCGTGCGCATCGTCCACCATCAGCCACCCCGAGTGCCGGTGCGCCCGATCCGCGATCGCGGCCAATGGTGCCTGGTCGCCATCCATGGAGAAAACCCCGTCGGTCACCACCAGGGTCTGCATGCCCCCGCCCGCCGCCAGCCGTTCCTCGAGGTGCGCGGTGTCGCAGTGACGGTAGCGCGACAGGCCGGCCCGGCTGAGGCGCGCGGCGTCGATCAGCGAGGCGTGGCAGAGGCGGTCCATGATGACCCGGTCGCGGCGGCCGACCAGGCTGGCGATGACCGCCAGGTTCGCCAGGTAGCCCGAGGTGAACACCAGCACCCGCTCGCGCTGCAGGAATTCCGCCAGCTGCGCCTCGAGTTCCGCATGCGCATCGCGATAGCCGGATACCAGGGCCGACGCCCCGCTGCCGACCGCGGCACCGGCAGCGGCCTGCAGCGACCGCGCCAGTTCCGGGTGGGCGGCCAGGCCCAGGTAGTCGTTGCTGCTGAAATTCAGCAGCGCCCGTCCGTCCTGTTCGATGACCGCGCCGCGTGGTCGCGCCAGCCGCAGGCGCTGCCGTTGCAGGTGATGGCCGGCCCGCCGCGCGGCGGCCGCCCGCAACCAGGCCTCCAGCCCGGTACCCGGAGTGCTCACGGCATCAGGCGGGGGCCGGCGCCGATGGGCTGAGGCCCAGGCGCTGGAGGAGGGCACGGTCCCGCACCGCCTCCGGGTTGTCGGTGGTCAGCAGCCGGTCGCCATAGAAAATCGAATTGGCCCCGGCAAAGAAACACAGGGCCTGCAATTCATCGCTCATATCGGTGCGCCCGGCCGACAGGCGCACCACCGAGGCCGGCATCATGAGGCGCGCCACCGCAATGGTGCGCACGAACTCCAGCGGATCGAGCCCCTCGGCACCCTGCAACGGGGTGCCGGCGACGCGCACCAGGTGGTTGATCGGCACGCTCTGCGGGTGCTGGGGCAGGTTGGCCAGGGCCACCAGCAGGCCGACGCGGTCCTCGCGCGACTCCCCCATGCCGATGATCCCGCCGCAACAGACGTTCAGCCCGGCCTCGCGGACCTGCTGCAGGGTATCGAGACGGTCATCGTAGGAGCGCGTGGTGATGATCTCCTGGTAGTACTCGGGCGAGGTGTCGAGATTGTGGTTGTAATAGTCGAGACCGGCGTCCTTCAGCTTGCGCGCCTGCGCGCCGGTGAGCATGCCGAGGGTGAGGCAGGTCTCCATGCCCAACCCGCGCACCGCCTGCACCATCTCGATCACGCGGTCCAGGTCGCGATCCTTGGGGCTGCGCCAGGCCGCCCCCATGCAGAAACGGGTGGCGCCGCCGTCCCGCGCCGCCCGGGCCGCTTCCAGCACCGCGTCCAGCTCCACCAGGGGCTCCACTCCGAGCCCGGTCTCGTAGCGCACGCTCTGGGGGCAGTAGGCGCAGTCTTCGGGACAGGCGCCGGTCTTGATGCTGAGCAGCGTGCTGATCTGCACCTGGCGGGGGTTGAACTGCTCGCGGTGGGTCCGGTGGGCCTGGAACAGGAGGTCATTGAACGACAGCCCGAAGAGCGCATGGACTTCGTCCCGCGTCCAGTCATTCCTGATTCCAGTGGATTCTCGCTGCATTACATTGGGCTCCGGATCGGGACCTGGAGGGGCCGGGGATGGCCATGAAGTATGTGGAGCGCCTGGCGGGCTGTCAACCGGCCTGGCGGCAACGGGTTGACAGCGCCTGGGAGCGGTTGCTGCCGAGCCTGTGCGTGCTCTGCGGCACGCAGGCTGCGGACGGCCTTTGCCCACCGTGCCGGCGGGGCCTGCCCTGGAACCGGGATGCCTGTGCGCGCTGCGGCTTGCCGCTGGCGCGCGGCGCAGGCCAGGTGTGCGGCCCCTGCCTGGTGCGGCCCCCGCCCTGGGACCGGGCCTGCTGCCCGCTGCGCTACGCGTTCCCGGTCGACCGCCTGATCCAGGCCTTCAAGTTCAGACGTGGCATGGCCGCGGGCCGGGTGCTGGCCGAACTGCTGGCCGCCGCCATCCGGGACCGCGATGCAGGCCGGCCGGACCTGCTGCTGCCGGTGCCCCTGCACGCATTGCGAGCGTTCCGCCGCGGGTTCAACCAGGCCTGTGAACTGGCCCAGGTGGTGTCCGGCCAGCTGCAGGTCGACCTGCTGCCCGCCGCCCTGCGGCGGCGCCGCAACACGCCGGCCCAGACCGGCCGCGACGCGGCCGCACGCCGTGGCAACGTGCGGGGCGCGTTCGCCTGGCACGGCCCGGCGCTGTCCGGGCGCAGCGTGGCGCTGATCGACGACGTGATCACCACCGGGGCCACCCTCGATGCCTGCGCGCGGGTGCTGCGCCGGGCGGGCGCCGGCACCATCGAGGCCTGGGCAGTCGCGCGCGCGCTCAAGCCGGGTGCGTGAAACTCAGGAGTCCGCGAGCAATGCCCAGCGCTCGTGGTCGCGCCATTTGCCGTTGATCCTGAGGTAGCGCGGTGAGTACCCTTCGCACTCGAACCCGAGGCTCTGCACCAGGCGGATGGAAGCCTCGTTGCCGGGCTGGATATTGGCCTCCAGGCGATGCAGGCCCAGCTCCCCGAACGCGATGTCGACCACCTGCTGGAGGCCTTCCCGCATGTAGCCGCGGCCGCTGTAGCGCTTGACGGCGTAATAGCTCAGGTAGGCGCTGCACAGCGCCTCGTAGGTGATCACATTGAGGTTGACCACCCCGCAGATGGCGTGGTCGGCATGGCGGCGCACCAGGAACCCCGCCTCGGTGTCCTGCGCGAGCCGGTCCAGATAGCGCCGGTAGGCGCGCGGGTCGCTCGGCGCGGATACCCAGGGATGGTGCAGGCCCTGGCTCTCGCGCATGGCGCGCGTGAATTCCCGCGTATCCTCGAGCCGCGGGGCGCGCAGGTAGGTGCGGTAACCCAGCTCCAGCGCCTCAGACATGCCCGACCCCCACCTGCAGGTAGTGGCCCACCAGCCCTGCAAAGATCACCAGGCCCACCCAATTGTTGTTGAGAAAAGCCCGGAAGCAGGCATCGCGGCCGCGCTCACGCACGAGCCACTGCTGCCACACGAACAGCGCGCCGGCGGCCGCCACGCCCAGGTACCAGGGCCAGCTCAGCGCCAGCTTCAACCCCACCCAGATCAGCAGCAGGACCATGGTGAGTTTCAGAAACCTCAGCACCGGCAGGTCATGATCGCCCAGCAGGATGGCGGTCGACCGCAGTCCGAGGGCCTGGTCCTCCTCGCGGTCGACCATCGCATAGAGCGTGTCGTAGATGACCGACCAGGCCGTGTTGATCGCCAGCAACCACCAGGCGATGGCCGGCACGGCATTGCGCTCGGCGGCGAAGGCCATGACCATGCCCCAGCCAAACGCGATGCCCAGGACCACCTGCGGCAGGTGGGTGACGCGCTTGAAGAACGGATAACTGACGGCCAGGACCGCCCCGGCGAACGCCAGCTTGATGGTCAGGGCATTGGTCATCAGCACCAGTCCAAGCGCGATCAGCATCAACAACCCGAACAGCGCGAGGGCATCGCGAACGCGCAGCTCGCCGGCCGCCAGTGGCCGCGAGCGCGTGCGCTCCACGTGGGGATCGAAATCCCGGTCCGCGACATCGTTCATCACGCAGCCAGCAGCGCGCATCACCACCACGCCGAGCGTGAAGATCACCAGGTTCCGCGGCGATGGCCGCCCCTCGCCGGCAATCCACAGCGCCCACAGGGTCGGCCACAGCAACAGCAGGATGCCGATCGGCCGGTCGAACCGCATCAGCCGCCACCAGACATTCCAGCGCGGCATCCCGGTCATGGGCTGGAGCGTGCTCATGGCACTATTCTGACCCTTCTGATCGGCAGTGCAAGCCTGCCCCGGCCGGACCGGCCCTGCCGGCAGCGGTCAAAAGCATTTAAAATGCGCGCCAACCTCACGGGGCCGGCACATGGAACTCATCGATATCGGCTGCAACCTCACCCACGATTCCTTCGACGCGGACCGCGAGGAGGTGATCGAGCGGGCGCGCGCCGCGGGCGTGGCACTCATGGTGGTGACCGGTGCCAGCGCTGCGGGCAGCCGCATGGCCAGCGAACTGGCCCTCGCCCACCCGGGCGTGCTGTTCGCCACCGCCGGGGTTCATCCGCACCGGGCCGCGTCGTACGACGCCGAGACCGACGCCCTGCTGCGCGAGCTTGCCACCCGCGACGAGGTGGTGGCCGCGGGCGAGACCGGGCTCGACTATTTCCGCAATTTCTCCCCGCGCGAGGCGCAACTGGCCGCTTTCGAGGCGCAATTGCAGATCGCCATCGACAGCGGCTTGCCCGCTTTCCTGCACCTGCGCGATGCGCACGAGGACTTCCACGCCCTGCTGAAGGCTTCGCGCGAGCGGCTGAGCGACGTGGTGGTGCACTGTTTCACCGGCAGCCGCGACGAGCTGCGCGCGTACCTGGACCTCGACTGCCACATCGGCATCACCGGCTGGATCTGCGACGAGCGCCGCGGCACCCACATGAAGGAATACCTGAGCGACATCCCGGTGGACCGCCTCATGCTCGAGACCGATGCGCCGTACCTGAAACCGCGCAACCTGCGCCCGCAGGTGAAAAGCCACCGCAACGAGCCCCGCTGGCTGCCCTGGATTCTCGGCACCCTGGCCGCCTGCCGCGGCGAGCACCCGCAGGACCTGGCGGCCGCGACCACCGCCAACGCCCGCCGCTTCTTCAGGCTGCCCGCCGCAAGCGCTAGCGGTTGAGCCCGGCGATGAAGGCGACCAGGTCGCGCTTGAGCTTGACGTGCGACTCGGGATGCACGTACATCATGTGGCCGGCGGCATAGTACTGCATGTCGATGTTGGCCTTGAGCTCCGGCTCGATGCCCAGGTGATCCATGGTGTATTCGGTGGCGAAGAAAGGTGTCGCAAGGTCGTAGTACCCATTGGCCACGAACACCTTGAGATGGGGATCCCGCGCCATGGCGGCGCGCAGGTCCTCGGCCACGTTGATGTATCCGCCACCCCCCGGCGATTGGCCGGGTCGTTCCCAGTCCCAGTTGCGGAACACCTTCGAGGACAGAATCTCGTATTCGGTGTCGTCCTGGAATTCCAGCTCGGTGCGCAGATAATGGTTCACCGTCGCGGTGTACGGGCCCATGATGGCGGTCAGGCTGGGATCGTGCTCGAAGGTCTCGCCGGCGGCATCGATATCCATGCCCTTGAAGCGGCTGTCGAGCCGGCCCACCGTGCGGCGCTCGGTGCGCAGCAGTTCCTTGGTGAAGCGCATGATGTTGATCCGCAGGTTGGTGGCACGCAGGTACTGCGGCGACAGGCCCGTGTAGGCCGCCAGCCGTTCCGCTACGGCCGCCGCCTCCTGCTCGCCCAGGCGGTCGCCCTTCATGAGCGCGGTGGCGTAGGGGCCGGCTGCGAATTCGCGCACCGGGCCCAGGAAGGCCTCGATGTCCGCCGGCGCATCCGCGATGCGGCCGTGATACCAGGCGGTCGCCGCGTAGGTGGGCAGGAAGGTGATGTAGGGCAGGTCATTGCCCGTGTCGAACCGCGCGGTCTGGAAATTCAGAATGGATGACACCAGCACCAGGCCGTTGACGAACATGCCCCGCCCTTGCAGGTGGTTCGCTAGCGCCGCGCTGCGGGTGCTGCCGTAACTCTCGCCGCTAACCAGCTTGGGCGAATTCCACCGCTCATTGCGGGTCACCCACAGGCGAATGAAGTCGCCGACCGCCTGGATGTCCTCTTCCACGCCCTGAAAGTCCTTGTCCTCGGCCGTGCCCAGCGCATGGCTGTAGCCCGTGCCGACCGGATCGATGAACACCAGGTCGGTGACGTCCAGCAGGCTCTGGGCGTTGTCCTCCAGGCGGTAGGGGGCGGCATCCGGCTGTCCGCCGTCGCGCATCGCCACCCGCCGCGGTCCGAAGGTGCCCATGTGCAGCCACACCGACGATGAGCCCGGGCCCCCGTTGAAGGTGAACATGACCGGACGCTGGCCGGAATCGGCGGCGTCTTCGCGCTCGTAGGCGATGTAGAACATGCTGGCCGCGGGCTGGCCGTCTGCGCCGGGCAGGTTGAGCGTCCCGGCGGTCGCGCGGTACTTGACGGTGGCCGATCCGATACGCACCGAGTGCCGCGTCACGCTGGCCTTCTCCGCCTCGATGGGCACCGCCGGCACCGACGCATCCGCAAGCTCCTCGCTGGCGGCGGGCAGCGCGAGCGCCAGCCAGACAGCGGCCAGGGCTCCCGCGTGCCGTGTACTCCGCCCGGTTCGCCGTGGCCTCACGGTGCGGTCACCGTGATGGTGATGCGCGCCGACATCACCGGAGGCTCATGCGGCGTATGCGCATGGTCCCCCAGCACCAGCTGCAGGGTGTGCACGCCCGGCTCCAGCACCACGTCGGTCTCGGTCTGGCCGCCGCCAAAGTGTCTGACCTGGTCGGATTGGGGCAGCGGCAGGTCCAGTGGCGGCAATTCCTCCATGTCGATCAGCAGGTGATGGTGGCCGGTATTGGGCGCCTCGTGGCCGGCCGGGGCGACGCCCATGCCGCGCAGACCGAAGCGAACGGTCACGGGGCTCGCGAGCGTGTCGCCATCGGCCGGGGAGATGAAATACAGCTCGGCGCCCTCCGGCGCCGGGGCCGCACAGGCAATCGACGCCCATACCCAGACCGCCGCGGCGGCCGCCCACAGGTATCGCTTCATGGTGCTACGCTCCTCTTCTATTGCGGGTGTGGCGCGGCCGGCCCGGCTTCCGCTGTCACCCAGCGCGACACTTCATCGCGCAGGATGTCGAGCGGCACCGAACCCAGCGCGAGGATGAAATCGTGGAATCGGCGCACATCGAAGCCGTCGCCGAGCCGGGCTTCCGCCTCGCGGCGCAACTCGACGATCGTGTACTCGCCCAGCTTGTAACTCAGCGCCTGGGCGGGCCAGGAAATGTAGCGGTCGACCTCGGTGGTCACCTCGTGCAGCGAGAGGGCCGTGTTGGCGGCGAGGAAATCCTGCGCCTGCTCGCGGCTCCAGCCCATGGCATGGATGCCGGTGTCGATGACCAACCGGCACGCACGCCACATCTCGTAGGTCAGCCGTCCGAAATGCTGGTAGGGGGTTTCATAAATGTCCATTTCGACACCCAGTTTCTCCGCGTACAGCGCCCAGCCTTCGCCAAACGCGGAGATGTAGTCATGGCGGCGGAACGGCGGCTGTCTTACCTGCTCCGCGGCCAGCGCAATCTGGGTGTGGTGCCCGGGTGCGGCCTCGTGCAGGGTGAGCGCCGGCAGGGTATACAGCGTGCGGCTCTCCAGCGCGTAGGTGTTCACCCAGTAGTAGCCGCCGCGGTGCGATTCGAGCGGCGAACTCACGTACCGGCCCGCGGTGTAGAACGGCGCAATGTCGGCAGGCACGGCTTCGATACCATAGGGCTGCCGCGGCAAACGCCCGAACAGTTGCGGCAGGCGGCCGTCCACCTTTTTCGCGAAGTAGGAGGCCTCGGCCAGCAGCTCGTGGGCGGTGCGCGCGTAGAAGCGGGGGTCCGTGCGCAGGAATTCGATGAATTCGCCCAGGCCGCCCTCGAAGCCCACCTCGGCGATGATGGCCAGCATCTCGCCCCGGATGCGTTCGACCTCGCCGAGGCCGATATCGTGAATTTCCGCCGCCGACAGGTCGACGGTGGCGTAGCGGCGAATCTGTTCCCGGTAGAAGCGCACGCCATCAGGCAGGCGGCTGGCCCCCAGCGTGGCGCGGGCGCCGGGGAAATATTCCTGTTCGAAGAAGGCCAGCAACCGCCGGTAGGCGGGAACGACGCCCTGACCGATCGCGGCGCGCGCACGCTCGAGCAGGGCTTCGCGCTCCGGGCCCACGAGCGCTTCGGGCAGCTGGGTGAACGGCACGAAAAAGGGGCTCTGCTCCGCCGCCTCGACCAGCTGCAGGCGCACCGGATCCTCGCGCCCTGCGAGTATGGCGCGCGGCTGGGTCATGCCGGCCGCGAGGCCGGCACGCATCAGCTCGATGTACTCGTCCATGACGCGCGGCAGCTCCTCGAGCCGGGACAGGTAGTTGGCATAGCTCGCCGCACCGGTGAAATCCGTCTGGCTCGGCAGCCGAGCCCAGGTGGTGTAGAAACCGGAATCGCTGTTGAAGGGGATCAGGTAGGCCCGCGTTTCGTGGTCCGCCATGGCCCGCTCGAGCTGGCGCTTGAAGATGCGGTAGTCGATGCACCCCTCGCGACCGAGGTTCTCGCAGGAGATGGCCCCGAGCCGGGCGTGGGTCCGCTGCCAGAAATCGTAACGCCGCTGCTGGTCGCGCTCCGAGACCCCGCCCAGGCGGTCATCGTATTCATGGTTGCCGATCGCACTCGCCAACAGGGGGAATTCGCGCAGCCGGAAGTCCCATTCCTGCTTGTAAATCTCGCGGAATGCCTCGCGGTCGCCGGCCATCGCGGCGGCGCTGAGCAGCAGGGCGCCGGCAAGCAGTGCAGTTCGCGTCATGGGGGCTCCTTCAGCGGATCAGAAAACCGTCGGGTAGCGGGTCATTATCGCTCAGAACGAAGGTGTGCGTACCGGTGTGACTGGCGCTGCCCGCTACCTCCGTGATCACGGCCGGCGTATCCCCCACGCTGGCCGCCCGCAGGCACCGTACCGAAAACCGCGTACCGATGAGGCTGGCGACCTCCATCACCTCCCCGAGCGCGAGCGCGCCGCGCGCAAACCGGATGGCGGCGCGCCCACTGACCCCGGTGCCGGTCGGACTGCGGTCCAGTTCGCCGTCGGCAAACACGCAGGCCTGCCGGGGAACGGGGTCTCGCTCGGTGAAGATGACTCCGTACAACTCATCGAGCTCCGGTTCACCCGCGGGATGGCAGATGCGGCATGCGTCGCGCACTTCCCGGGCCAGCGCCCGGCCCGCGGCGATGATGCCTGCGGCCTCGCCGGGAAGCAGTTGCAACCCGCAGGCGGCGGCTTCGGCGTAGGCGTAGAAAGCGCCGCCGAAGGCGATGACGTAAGGGATGCGGCGCCCCAGCGCGCTCGCCTCGCCGGGCTCGCCGTACACGAAAGCCGGGACGTTCTCGAAGCTGACTTCGGCCACCTGGCCGGCCCGCAGCCGGGCGCGCGCGGTGACGCGGCCGGCCGGCGTGTCGATCGCGATGCATTGCGGGTCCGCGACCTCGGCCAGGCCCTGCTCCAGCACCGCGGTGACCAGGGCGATGATGCCGTGCCCGCACATGGTGCTGTAGCCCTCGTTGTGCATGAACAGCACGCCGAAATCGGCACCGTCGGTTACGGGCTCGGTCAGGATGGCGCCGTACATGTCCGCATGTCCACGAGGCTCATGCATCAGGAACCGGCGATAGTGGTCGAGACGCCGACGGACATGGCGCCGCTTGTCCAGCATGGTCGCGCCCGGCACCGGCGGCATGCCGTGCTGCACGATCCGCAAGGGTTCGCCGGCCGCGTGGTAATCCACCGTGGCCACCTCCCGCCTCACGCCCGGACTCCAGGCAAGGCCACCATCACCTCACCAGGAACCCCTGCCAGTAGGGGTCGTCCTCGGGATCGACGGTGATGCGGTTGTGACCATAGATGCGGGCCCAGCCCTCGATGCTGGGCACGATGGCAGGCTGGTCACCGACCTGCGTCAGCGCCTCGATGCGGCCAGTGAATTGGCTGCCGATGTAACTCTCATGCACGAAGGGCTCGCCCACCTCCAGTTCACCGCGGGCGGCCAGCTGGGCCATGCGCGCCGAGGTGCCGGTGCCGCAGGGGGAGCGGTCGATGGCCTTGTCGCCGTAGAACACGGCGTTGCGCGCGCTGGATTCAGGCTTCAGGGGCGCTCCCGCCCACAGCAGGTGGCTCAGCCCGGCGATGCGCTCATCCTCGGGATGGACGAACTCGTGATCGCGGTTCAGGCGCTCCCGGAGCCGCGGGCTGATACGCAGGATGTCGCCGGCATCCAGCTCGGAAAGGTCCCGGTAGTGGGCCTGCGGCTCGACAATGGCATAGAAGTTCCCCCCGTAAGCGACGTCCAGGGTCAGCTCGCCACCCAGTTCCGGGCACTCGACCACCAGCCCGCGTGAGTGCAGGAATGACGGTACATTGGTGAAACGCACGCTGCGCACACGCGCACCCTGCTGCCGGTAGGTCACCTCCACGCGCCCGGCCGGCGTGTCGAGGTCCAGGCGACCAGACTCGCGCGGCGTGACGAGACCCTGCTCGAGCGCGACGGTCACCGTGCCGATGGTGCCGTGGCCGCACATCGGCAGGCAGCCGGAGGTCTCGATGAACAGCACGCCGATGTCGCAATCCTCGCGGGTGCTGGGATACAGAATGCTGCCGGACATCATCGCATGGCCGCGCGGTTCGAACATCAGGGCCGTGCGGATCCAGTCGTACTCCGCCATGAACCGTTCACGCCGGTCCAGCATGGTCCGGCCCTCCAGCGGCGGCCCGCCCTGCACGACCACGCGTACCGGGTTGCCGCAAGTGTGCGCATCCACGCACTGGAAGGTCCTGGCAGGAGGCCGGCTCACGACTTGTGGAAGCGGTCGAAGCGATACGGCGACAGGTCCAGGCCGGGCTCCTCCCCGAACACCAGCCGCGTGATGATGTCGCCCGTGGTGGGGCCCTGGGTGAGACCGTAATGACCGTGCCCGAAGGCGTAAAACACGTTACGGTGACCGGGTGAGCCCGAGATGATGGGGATCGAGTCCGGGGTCATCGGCCGCTGTCCCATCCACTCGGTGACGCCTTCGAAGCGGATGCCCGGCAGGTAGCGTTGGGCATGTTCGCGCAGCACCCGGGCGCGCCGGTAATCGGGGGGCGCGTCGAGGGCCGCGAATTCCGCCGTGCCGGCCAGGCGCAAGCCCTCCGCCATGGGCGTCATCACGAAACGTCGCGACCCGGACTCGATGGGATAGTCGAGTTCCACCCCGGGCTGGGCGATCATGGAATGGTAACCGCGCTTCGGATTGACCGGCACCGTGTAGTCGAGTTGTCGGGCCAGGGCGTTCGACCACACCCCCGCCGCTATCACCAGGTACTCGGCCCGGAGTTCACGACCGCCCTCGGTGCCGACCGTGACGCCCTGTTCGGTGGCGCGCACCGAACGCACCCGGTCCTGCAGCCACTCGCCGCCGGCCCCGAAGCAGGCCTCGGCGATGCGCGCGGTGACGCCCGCGGGGCTCAGCACGTGCTGCCAGTCGGGCAGGTAGATGGCCATGCCCGTGCCGACATCCAGGGCCGGCACCATGATCCGGAGCTCCGCCGGGCTCAGGTATTCCCATTCGAAATCCAGTTGCTCCAGCAGTTCGAATTGCCACCGCTCCGCCTCGAAGTGCTCGCGGCGATCGTAGACCACGATCACGCCCATGGCGCGGCGCATGTCGCTGGCGCCGATCGCGGACAGCACCTGGTCGAAATCGGTCACCACGCGGTCCATCAGGGCCTTTTGCGCACGCGCGGCGCGCATCACCCCCGCGGCCGTTCCGGAGCGCCAGAACCGCCACAGCCATGGCACCAGGCGGGGCAAATCCTGCCAGCGGATCTTCAGCGGGCCAAGCGGATCGAACAACCAGCCGGGCACCTTCCAGCCCACCCCCGGATAGCTGAATGGAATGACGTGGGAGGGCGAGATACAGCCGGCATTGCCGTAACTGGTCGACATGCCGGGCAACTCGGAATCGATCAGGGTCACCTGTGCGCCCCGGCGTTTCAGATGCCACGCACACGAGGCCCCGACCGTGCCGGCTCCGACCACCACGCACCGCGGATTCCAATCGCTCATCTCAACTCAAGGCGTCCAGACCGCCGACCAGCTCTTCCATTGCCCCTATGATCCCATTCAATGCCCTGATCGCGCCAGACCCGTCCTGCGCCGCCACGGCGCGCGCCAGGGCGGCGTGCAGGCCCGCCGCCTGCGCCGCGTCCAGGCTGGATTGACGCAGGAACCAGCAACGCCGGCAGTGGATGTGCAGCGGCTCCAGGGCGCGCACCAGGAAGGTATTGCCACCGGCCGCCGCCAGCAACTCGTCGAGGCGATAATCCAGCCGCAGGAACGCCTGCAGGTCGTGCCGCGCCCGTTCCAGGCTGGCGGCCAGTAGCTCCAGGGCGCCGCGCTGATCGATGCTCGCACGCTCGCTGGCCTTCACCACCAGCAGGCGCTCCAGCACCCGGCGCGTTTCCAGCACCTGGTTCAACTCCGAACGCAGCACCGGCGCCACCAGCAGGCCCTTGCGCGGCAACACCCGCAGCAGGCCGTGGCCGGCCATGCGTTGCACCGCCTCCCGCACCGGGGTGCGCCCGATCTGCAGGCGCTCGCACAGCACCGACTCCTGCACCAGCGCGCCGGGCGCCAGCGCCAGGGTGACCAGCAGGTGCTCGAGCCGCCGGTAGGCCTGCTGGCCCATGCCACCGCCCGGACCCGCGACGGGCGCCACGGCATTCACAACCCGGGGTGGCTGTCCATCGCGGCCTGGAACACGCGCCGAACCCGCTCCGCGGCGGGCGCATCCAGTTCCAGGCGGGGTGCCCGTACGCGGGCGGAGCCGACCCCGGCCAATTCTTCGACCAGCTTGATCTGCTGCACGAATTGGTCGCCGACGTCGAGGTGCAGCAGCGGCAGGAACCAGTCGTAAAGCGCGCGCGCCTCGGCCCAGTGGCCGGCCCGCATGAGATCATGCAGCCTCATCACCTCGCGCGGCAGTGCCACCACCAGGCCGGCGACCCAGCCCACGGCGCCCAGCGCAAAGCATTCGAAGGCCAGGTCATCCACCCCGCAGAACAGCGCATAGCGCTCGCCGCAGCGGCGGCGAATGTCGGCAATGCGCCGGGTGTCCATGCTGGACTCCTTGATGGCCTGGAACACCGGCACATCCGCCAGCGCTTCGAAGTCCTCGGGCCGCACGTCCGTGCCGTAGGCCACCGGGTTGTTGTACAGCATCACCGGGCGTTGGCAGGCGGCGCCCACGGCCCGGAACCAGGCCAGGGTCTCCCGGCGGCTGCTGGCGTAACGCATCGGCGGCAGCAGCATGAAGCCGTCGGCACCCCGCTCCGCGGCATCCTCCGCCAGCCGGCAGGCCTCCCGCGTCCCCGCCTCCGCGATGGTGACCACCAGCGGCACCCGGCCGTCGATGGCGTCCGCGAAGAAGTCCACCATGGCCCGTTTCTCGTCCGCGTCGAGTGTGGCGTTCTCGCCCAGCGAGCCCATGATGATGACGCCGTGCACACCCGCGTCCAGCTGGAATTCGAGATGGGCTGCCATGGCGTCGAAATCCAGCGCGTCGGCCGGGGTGAACTTGGTGGTGAGTGCCGGAAACACGCCGCGCCAGCTAAGGGTATCCATATCTGCCTGCCTTTTTCGATTTACGATATATTGCTGATATATCATAATACGAACAGCCTTGCATGGTACAGGGTGAGCGACTCTGCGCGCCATGCGCCCGCCCCGGCGCCCGACATCTGGACAAAAAAACGGCGGCCCGCTGGCCGCCGTTCGGGGCGCGCCCGTGCGACGCGCCGAATCAGTTCCCGCTCTTGACCTTGATCGATCCGTTGACGGTGCTCAGCGACAAGCGACCGCTGCCCTCGCCGATGGCGCCGGACATATCCTGACCCACGAAGCCCTTGTTGGTTTTCAGCCCGAAATCACTGCCGTCGATGCCGCCATTGATGGTTTCCGCGTTGACCGACGCGCTGGCGTCCGCCGGCAGATTCACCACCAGGCGCCCGTTGACCGACTCGCAATCAGCCTTCTGGTTGCCGGTGAACGAGGCAAAGGTGATGTCCACCTCGCCATTCACCGTTTCGACCCGTGCGTCCGCGGACAGGTCCTTGGCCTTGACGTCGCCATTGACCGTGGAGGCTTTCACCACGCCCGTGACGCCGGCGATGCTGAGGTCGCCGTTCACGGTTTCCACCGCGTCGAGGTTCGCGCTGGCGGGCACGCTCAGCGTGTAGGTCACACTGCCGCTGGAATCGCTGCCCCAGTCGAACCAGCTGGAAATGCCCTTGTCGGGATGCCGGGTTTCGATGCGTATGGCATCCACGCTGTGGTCGATGCGGATCTCGATGCCGTCCAGGTACTCCTGCTTGCCGGCCTTCTTGAGCGCCACGATCTCGACCTGCGAGCCGTCGCCACCCTTGACCGTGACGTCACCATTGACGTTCTCCAGGCTGATGCGGCCGCCATCGGCAAGCTCGAAACTGAACTCCTCCTGCCGCGTCACATCGGCCACCGCAGCCACCGAGACGAGCGACACGCCAAGCACCAGAAGTCTGATATTCATGTTCACGCTCCCCGAAAATCGTCGTATGCGCACAGTACTCAAGGGTTGGATGCTAACACCCGCCGGGGGGTTTAAACCCGTGTCAAAAGTTATGATCGTGAAAAACCGTCGATGCCGTTTCGAGCGCGGCCAGTCAGCGTATGTCCGAACGCACCCCACCCGCCTCCACTGCGCGCGGCCGAGCGCCACGCGAGCAGGCAAGGCTGCGGTATGATTAGTCTTTGCGCGTTCGGCGCGGAGCACCGGGCGCAACCATGGCAAGCGGAGGAATCCCATGAGCAAGTTCATCGCATCCGTCCTGGCCCTGGCGGGCATCACCGCACCGCCGCTGGCGGCAGATGAGCCCGGCGGCGCGCCCGACCATCTGGCCGCCGTGCTGGCCGCGCAACCGGAGGCGGTCCAGGCCCGCTACGCATACCGCCATCCCCAGGAAACGCTGACTTTCTTCGGCATCGAACCCGGCATGACCGTGGTCGAAGCGCTGCCCGGCGGCGGCTGGTACAGCAAAATCCTGCTGGCCTACCTGGGCCCCGACGGGACGCTGATCGGCGCCGACTATGCCGCGGACATGTTTCCGTTGTTCGGATTCTTCTCGCCCGAGCAACTCGAAGCCAGGAAGACCTGGGTCGCGGACTGGCCCGCCCAGGCGGTGGGCTGGGAGGTTCCCGATAGCGCACAGATCACCGCGTTCCAGTTCGGCTCCCTGCCGGAGGCACTGAAGGGCACGGCGGACGCCGTGGTGATGATTCGCGCCTTGCACAACCTCGCGCGCTTCGAGGGCCAGGGGGGCTACCTGACCGCCGCCATGCAGGACGTCTTCGACGTGTTGAAGCCCGGCGGGATCCTGGGCGTCGTGCAACACATGGCGCGGGACGAAATGCCCGACGAATGGGCCAGCGGCGCCCGGGGCTACTTGAAGGACGATTTCGTCATCGAACGGTTCACCGCCGCCGGGTTCCAATTCACCGGCATGAGCGGCATCAATTTCAACGACCGCGACCAGCCCGGAGTAGAGGATGTGGTCTGGCGCCTGCCACCGACGCTCGCCACCAGCCGCGAGAACCCCGAGCTGCGGGCAGCGATGGAGGCCATCGGCGAATCCAACCGGATGACGATCACGTTCCGCAAGCCCGAGTGAGTCGGTAGTCCATTGTCATGCCCGCCTCAACCATTCCGGTTGCCGTGGGTATTTCCTGCATGGGGTCGGTGAAACGCACAGCGCATCCCTTCCGATGCCTCGCAAGCGCGGCGTGGCTGGTGGCCACAGCGCCGCTGGCCCCGGCTGACCAGACCGCACCCGCAGACCTGCTGTTCCGCGGCGGAACGATTTACACGGTCAATTCCGCGCAGCCCCGGGCCGAGGCAGTCGCCGTGCGCGACGGTCGCATCGTCTTTGTCGGACCGGCAAGCAGCGTAGCGCCCTACGTGGGCGATGCAACGGAGCTTGTCGAACTCGGCGAGGGCATGCTCATGCCCGGTTTCCACGACTCACACGCGCACCCGATGCGGGCCGGTACGCGTTTCCTGCGCTGCCAACTGGCCGGGCTGGAATGGCCCGACGCGGTGCTGGCGAGACTGGGGCAATGCGCTGCCGGACTCCAGCCCGGCCAATGGCTACGCGGCANNAAGGCATTCGATGGGCCCGGGCCACGCAAGGCGCAACTGGATGAAATTGCCCCCGACCGGCCGGCCTACGTGAGCAACCGCAGCGGATTCGCCGGGTGGGCGAACTCGGTGGTGCTGGAGATGGCAGGCATCGATGCCGCCACGCCCGATCCGGCAAAGGGCCGGATCGAGCGCGACCCTGAAACCGGCGAACCCAGCGGCACGCTGCGCGACAACGCCACCGGTGCGGCCTATCGGCTGGCCTCGCGCTACGCCGAGGCGGAATTGCGCGAGGCCCTGCGGCTCGCCTCCGCGATGGCCAACCGGTTTGGCATCACCTCCGTGAACGCCGCTGCGCTCTGGCCAGACCACTGGGCCGCGTACGTCGCCGCCGATCGCGCTGGCGAGATGACCCTGCGCGTCCAGGGCTCGCTGAGCTGGAATTTCGAGGATGGCCTGGAGCAACTCGGAGAATTGCGCAAGCGGCGCCACCAGCATACCGGCGACCGCTTCCGGGCGGATGCGGTCAAGCTGTTCCTGGACGGCAATTTTCAAAGCCGCAGCGCGTCGGTCATCGAGCCCTATGTCGGCACGGAGGACGATTACGGCCTGCCGAACGCGTCGGCGGAGGACCTCGCTGAAATCGTCACGGCCCTCGACGCAGAGTATTTCCAGGTCCACGTCCATGCCGTCGGCGACCGTGTCGNNCATCGAGCATGCCATTGCGGTCAACGGTCCGCGTGATCGCCGCCACCACTTCGCGCACATTCCGCTGATCCACCCGGATGACCTGCCGCGCTTCGCGGAACTGGGTGTCACCGCGGACTTCCAGGCCCTGTGGGCCTACATGAGCGACGAGCGAAGCGCGGAAGCCAGGCTGTTGGGCCCCGAGCGCGCCGCGCGCATGGTCGCGATCCGCAGCATGCTGGATACCGGCGCCCACGTGGTGCTGGGCAGCGACTGGATCTCGGAATCGATGAACCCGCTGGTTTCCATCCAGATCGCGGTGACGCGGCGCCCGCCGGATGCCAGCGGCCCGGCCTGGCTGCCGGAACAACGCATCACCCTCAACCAAGCGCTCAGGGCGTACACCATCGACGGCGCCT
>WVWV01000011.1 GCA_011773845.1 Lysobacterales bacterium
CCCCGCTGTCCCGCAAACCGATGGTGGACCCGCCGGCCGCCGCTTGCAAGCGGCGGCCCCGCCGCGCGTGGCCGCGGTGCGCGGCATTTGGGATACTGAGCGCATGACGGGCAGGAAATCCATCGCGATTGCCGGCAACATCGGCACCGGAAAATCCTCGCTGGTCGAATTCCTGACCCGCACCTATGGAATCCAGCCCTTCTACGAGCCCAACGACGAGAATCCCTACCTGCCGGATTTCTACCGCGACATGAAGCGCTGGGCATTCCACTCGCAAGTCTATTTTCTGAGCAGCAAGTTTCGCCTGCACCAGGAAGTCGACCGCACGCCCGGGGTGGTGGTGCTGGACCGCACCATCTTCGAGGACGCGGAAATCTTCGCCACCGCGCTGTTTGAAATGCGCAAGATCAACCGCCGCGACTGGCGTACCTATCGCAATTTCTACCAGGTGATCCTGGAGACGATTCAGCCACCGGACCTGATGATCTACCTGCGCTGTCCGATGCGCACGCTGCGGCACAGGATACGCCTGCGCGGCCGGGCCATGGAACGCGACATCCCGCTCTCATACCTGCGGCGACTGCAACGCCTGTATGACGATTGGATCGACGCCTACTCGATGAGCGAGGTGCTCACGCTGGAGACCGACCGGCTGGACTACGTCAACGACCTCGTGGACCGCATCGACGTCATGGAACGCGTGGAAAGCCTGCTGCCCAGCGCCTTTCGGCGACCCTGACCGGGCCGCCCTCGGATCACTCGGCCTGTTCGGCCTGGCGCTCCTTGTAGGCGCGCACCGCGACGTTGAACTGCTCGGCCACGCGCTCTTCCATCTCGACGGAGTAGTTATGCGCTTCGTTCAGCGCAACTTCGTTGCCCTCGGTGAGATTGACATCCTCCCGGGACTTGTCGAGGCAGGCGCGGTAGCGTTCCATGTCCGCCTGAAACTGGCTGATGTCGCCCTTGGCCTCGACCAGGTCTTCATAGGTCGCGTCCTTGGCGACGCGGGCCGGTGCTGACGGCAGATTGCAGGTCTGCGCTTCCAACGGCAGGATGACGGTGCTTTCGTCGGCCGCGGCGGAACATGCCAGCAGCGCGAGCGGTAAGATCAGAAATTTTCTCACGGCTGTCCTCACAGGAGTTTCACCCGGATTCCGGGCTGTAACAGAAAACATTCAATTTGTTGCCGTCGAGGTCGCGGAAGTAGCCGGCGTAGAAGCCACCCCCGCGCGGGCCGGCCGGCCCTTCGTCGCTGGCACCAAGCTCGATGGCCTTGTCATACACGCGATGCACCGCCTCCGGGCTGTCCACCATGAGCGCCACCATCGTCCCGTTGCCCGCGCTGGCGGGCTGGCCATCATAGGGACGCGTGGCCGCCAGGCCGGGCAGGTTCGGATCGACCTGCCAGGCCACGAACTGCTCCTCCTCCATGAACCGGCGGGCGCCCAGTTCCCGCAGCAAGGCGTCGTAGAACGCGGCAGCCCGCTCGAGGTCATTGGTGCCCAGGGTAACGTATCCGATCATGGCATCTGCTCCACGGCTGACCGTCTCAGGTCGCTCGAAGGGCCCACAGAATATCACGGACGGCGCGCGAAACCGAAGCCAGCCCGCGGCCCGCGCGTCAGCCCGATGCCTGCAGGGACTCCAGCAGAGCGAGCGCTCGTCGACCCTGCCCGGCTGGCACGAAGATGTGGTCGTGGTGATACCCGGCCAGCATGTTAGCGCAGATGCCGTGGTCCGCCAGCCGGCTGGCCACCGCGGCGGTGAGGCCCACCGCCAACAGGCTGGAATGGACCCCGAGGCTGATCCGCTGGAAAGGCGGCGAGCAGGACAGGCCTGCAGACTGCGCCCGGGCGTGTTCGATCACCACGGTGACGCCTTCGGTCTCGCGCACCATGGCCATCGGCGCCAGCGCCTCGAACTGCGCGCTGGCGAGGTCGGGAAGCACGCAGAACACGTATTCCTCCTCTGACAGCACCGGCCGCAAGCCGGCCAGCAGGCGCCGCAGCTCGTCGCCTCTCACCACCGCACCGCCGCCACCAAATGGCAAGAATGATATGCAGCGATCTGTTTTATATGGATATTTATCATGCAATCCTGGCTATAGACAGTTTGCCAATTTGGCTATAGACATTGTGCCAAAGCGGCTATAGACATTGTGCCAAACTGGCGTCGAATTTTGCCGGAGCGACGCTCAGCCACCGGCCCCGAGACCTGGCCGGGCCAGCCCGAACTGCGGTTCGACGGCACGCTGGCCCAGCACCTGTTCCGCCATGCGCTCACCCAGGGCGGGGCCGTGCTTGAAGCCGTGCCCGGAACCGCCGCCCAGCAGCCAGGCGTTCCCGGCGCCCGGATGGCGATCGGCAATGAAGTGCCCGTCCGGTGTTTCCGTGTACTGGCACACGCGGGAGTCGACATGGTGGGCCGTGCCCAGGGCTGGAAAGCGGTAGCCCAGGAATTGCCGCGCCGCCGCGATGCCGGCTGGCGTCGCCTCCCGGCTCTGGGTGCTGGGGTCGACTTCCGGTCCCCGGCTGTCGTCGGCGATCTTGAACAGGCCGTCCGCAGCCGGTATGCCGTACCAGAACCTCTCACCCACCTCGGCCCACACCGGAAAGCCCCGGGCCAGGGCGTCGACCTTCGCGCCGGAGCCACGGAAAAAATAGACTTCCTGGCGCGTCACCTTGAGATGCGCCGCGAGGAGTTCCGGGAACAGCTGCCGTAGCCACGGCCCGCAGGCGAATACGTACTGGTCGGCCTGCAGCCGGTCCCCGGCCGTCAGTTCCAACCCTGCCAATTCGCCACCCACGACGCGGCCCGGGCGCACCCGTCCCAAACGGTATTCGCCACCCTCCGCCACGAACGCATCCCGCACCGCTTCGCAGGCCAGACGGGCCGCCAGGTAGCCGGCCTCCGGCTCGTACATTGCCCAGCCAATGCCCTCGGGGTTGAATCCCGCATGGCGCTTTGCCAGCTGGACCGGCTCCAGCATCTCGTGCGCCACCCCGGCCGCCTGCATGTGGCGCCTGGCATCGTCCAGGAAATCGGTGTCCTGACCCATGAACAAAACACCGCGCTGGATGAATAGCGGCCGCTGCCAGCGCCGGCTGGCTTCCTGCCACAGCTCCAGCGCGTGCGCGGCCATGTCGACGTAGATGCGCTGGCGGTAGGCATGGCGGATCACGCGCGATTCGCCGCCGGAGCTGGCCAGCGGATTGCCCGCTTCGATCGCCTCCCAGAGCGTCACCCGGGCCCCGGCGCGCAACAGGTGCAGGGCCGTCCACCCGCCGAAAGCGCCCGCCCCGACGACCGCCACGTGCAGTGGCCGGCCGCGGCGCCGGCGTTGGTCCGACCGCCCTGCGCGGCGTTCCAGCAAACCCGCCAGCAGCGGCACGCTCAACATCGAGCGCAGCCGCGAGCGCCGCTTCACGCGCGCGACCGCCTGCCCGTCACCCGAGCAACTGCCAGGCCAGCGTCGCCTGGCAACCGAATCCGGTCACGAATGCGAGCGTGCGCACCCAGGGAATGGCCAGGCTGTATGACAGGAAGTGCACCACGCGCGCCCAGAAGTACACCATGCAGGCCATGAGGGTGGCCTGGTTGCTCACGTTGGCGACGTGCGCGATCAACACCAGGGTCGCGAACACCACCAGGTTCTCCACCGCGTTGTAGTGGGCCGCCTTCATTTTTTGCGCCCATGGCGACAGCGGTGCGGGCTGGTCCGGATACCCGACCGCATCGGCGACGCCGCGGATGGCGATGGTGTTCAGGATATAGGGCACCCACATCACGGCGGTCAGCGCCGTAACCAGTGCGAGATAGGTCAGTTCAGGGGTCACGTTCTCCGCCTCCCGTTGCAGCGTGGAGCAGGAGCTATCTTACGCTACGATGCGCCCACCCCCTAGCCTCGCTCGGGGTCTCGTCGGCGGCAGCCCGGCACTCAGCGCAGGACCAGGGCCAGCACCAGCAGCGCCACGGCGAGGCCCTGCATGACGACCCGCGCCCACATGAAGCGGGTACCGAAATCACGGTCGAAACGCCCCCCCTGCCCTAGAGAGGTCAGGCCCAGCAGCAACGCCGCGAGGGTGGCCAGCAGGGCGAGAATGATGACGATGGTCAGCAGGTCCATGGCATGGTTACCCGGCGGATGGGCTTGTTGCCCCGCAAACTATACCATCGGCCGGCATTCCTCAACGCCCGCCGCTGACCTGCTCACAGGGCCCTGACGCGAATGACACCGTCCGCCGCACGGATGTCCCGAATGACGCTGTCGTCGGGTTCCGTGGCCATATCGATGATGTTGTAGGCGGTATCGCCCTGGCTCTTGTTGACCATGTCGATGACGTTGATGTCGCGGTCGGCGAGCACGCCCAGCACCGCGCCCAGCACGCGCGGCACGTTGTCGTTGCAGAACGTGATGCGATACCCGCCGTTCCGAGCCATGCGGGTTTGCGGGAAATTCACCGAATTGACGATATTGCCGTTGGCCAGGAAGTCCTTGAGCTGCTGGGCCGCCATCACCGCGCAATTCTCCTCCGCCTCTTGCGTGCTGGCCCCGATGTGCGGCAGCAGAATGGTGTCCTGCCGGGCAAACAGTTCGGGCAGGGGAAAATCGGTGACGTAGCGGGACAGCTGGCCCTCGTCGAGGGCGGCAAGCAACGCCCGCGTGTCGACGATCTCCTCGCGCGCGAAGTTCAGCAGCACGGCACCGCGCTTCATGCGACCGAGGGCCTCGGCATCGATCAGATGACGGGTCTTGTCATTGGCGGGAACATGCAGGCTGAGATAGTCCGCGCCGCCCAGCAGTGCATTGAGCCCCTCCATGCGCTCCACCCGGCTGGAGAGCCGCCACGCGGCCTCGACCGACAGGGCGGGATCGTAACCCAGCACGCGCATGCCGAGTTCCAGCGCCATGTTGGCCACCATCGAACCGATCGCGCCCAGGCCGATGACCCCCAGCGTCTTGCCGGCCACCTCCGTGCCCGCGAATCGCTTCTTCTCCCGCTCCAGGCGACGCGACAATTCCGCCGCATCCTGCTCATCGCGCAGCGAGTGCACGAAGCTCATGCCCCCGAAGATGTCCCGGGAACTCAGAAACAGGCCGGCGGCGACCAGCTCCTTGACCGCGTTGGCATTGCCACCCGGCGTGTTGAATACCACGATCCCGCGGTGCGTCAGCGCATCCACCGGTATGTTGTTGTAACCGGCGCCGGCGCGGGCGACGGCCAGCAGGGATTCCGGCACCGGCTCGTCGTGCAGTTTATGGCTGCGCAGGATGTAGGCATGCGGATCGGCCATGTCCTCGCTCACCGAGTAATGCTCGGGGTCGAACTGCTGCAAGCCGCGCGGGGCGATTCGGTTGTAGGTGCGGATTCTGAACATGCTTCAAGGACTCTCTGTGACTTCCCGGTAGGCCCAATCCAGCCAGGGCATGAGTTTCTCCAGGTCACCCGATTCCACCGTTGCCCCGCACCAGATGCGCAATCCCGCCGGGGCGTCGCGGTAGGCGCCGATGTCGAAGGCCACCGCCTCCTCGGCCAGCAGGCCGACCATCCGGCGGACGCCCTCGGGTTCGAGGTCGAGCGTCAGGCAGACGCTGGTGTTGGAGCGGGTCGCGGGTTCGGCCGCCAGGAAACTGATCCACTCGCGGCCAGCGACGAAGGCCTCGATCACCGCCAGGTTGCGATCGCAGCGCTCGATGGAGGCATGCTGCCCCCCCAGGGACCTGACCCAGGCCAGGGCATCGAGGTAGTCGGCGACGCACAGCATGGACGGCGTGTTGATGGTGGCGCCCCGGAAGATGCCATCGATCAACCGGCCGTCCCGGGTGAGGCGGAAGATTTTCGGCAACGGCCACGGCGGGCGGTAGGACTCGAGGCGGTGCACGGCGCGCGGCCCGAGTATCAGCACCCCGTGCGCGCCCTCGCCGCCGAGGACCTTCTGCCAGCTGTAGGTCACCACGTCGAGCTTGTCCCACGGCAGCGCCTGCGCGAACACCGCCGAGGTCGCATCGCATACCGTGAGGCCGGTCCGGTCGGCGGCAATCCACTCGCCATCCGGAACCCGCACCCCCGAGGTGGTGCCGTTCCAGGTGAACACGATGTCGTGCCCGGCGTCGGCCTGCGCCAGGTCCGGCAGCGCGCCGTACGGGGCGGTAAAGGTGCGCAGGTTCTCGAGCTTCAGCTGCTGCTCGAGGTCCGTGAGCCAGCCCTTGCCGAACGATTCCCACGCGAAGACGTCCACCGGCCGCTGGCCGAGCAGGCTCCACATGGCCATTTCCATGGCGCCGGTGTCCGAGGCCGGCACGATGCCGACCCGGTATTCCGCGGGCAGTTCGAGCACCTCTGCCGTCTCGCGGCAGGCCCGCTCCAGGGTGGCCTTGCCCAGCGCGGAGCGATGCGAGCGGCCCAGCGTGGCCAGCTCCAGCGACCCGACATCGTACCCGGGGCGTTTGCTGCACGGGCCGGACGAGAAATTGGGGTTGGCGGGCCGGATCTCCGGTTTCATCAATGCTCCTCGGAATTCGGAGGTCGATCACCATCGGCGCCCAGGGGCAGGGGTTAACCCGGTGAATGGGGTCATTTTAAACGCAGTCAAGGTTGCCCGGGGCGATCTCCATCAAGCCGCCCGCGGACGGCGCGCCGGCGGACGACGCCTCGCCCCTCACAACTCCAGTGGCAGCGCGGTCGTACTCTTGTTGGTGCGCAATACGAAGCTGGTATTGACCGTGTGCACGGCCTTGATGCGCAGGATGTGCTCGCTGAGCAGGCGGTCGTAGGCCCCGATGCTTTCGCAGATGACCTTGAGCAGGTAGTCGTGCTGCCCGCTCATGGCGTGGCACTCCAGGATCTCCGGGCGGGCGGTCACCACACTATCGAATTCGGCCACTGAATCGGGGTGATGGTCCTCCAGCGATACCTGCGCATAGGCCAGGACGTGCAGGCCCACCGCGGCCGGATCGACAATGGCCACGTGAGCCTTGATCACGCCGGACTGCTCCATCTTGCGGACGCGGCGCCAGCATGGCGAAGTCGACAGACCCACCCGCTCTGCCAGCGCCTGGCTGGACAGCCGTCCGTTGCGCTGCAGTTCGGCGAGAATGTTGTGGTCGGTCTTATCCAAAAAAATGTCCTTTTTAAAATAATCTATAATTTAAAATATTTATACCATATTAAAATTTAATACTGCAAATTATAGAAAGTAATTTTCCTGAAAATGATATAAAATTTTTCTCATGCCCAAGTCGTGCACGTACGCCTCCAAAACCCCGGATGCCAGGGGCGTCATCCACTACACCGACGAAGAACACCAGGTCTGGCAGGAGCTGATCACCACCCAGCAGGCCATGCTGCCCGGCCGCGCCTGCGACGAATACGTGCAAGCCCTGCAGTTGATGGATTTTCCGCACGATCGCATCCCGCAGTTGCCCGAAGTCTCCGCCGTGCTGATGGATCACACGGGCTGGTCGGTGGCGCCGGTCCCGGCCCTGATCGAATTCACCGAGTTCTTCCAGATGCTCGCCGCACGCAGGTTCCCGGCCGCCACTTTCATCCGGCGCCGCGAGGACATGGCCTACCTGCAAGAGCCCGACATCTTCCACGAGATCTTCGGGCATACGCCCTTGCTGACCGACTACCGCTTTGCGGCGTTCGCGGAAGCGTATGGCAAGGCCGGCCTGGCTGCGGATCGGCAGGACCATGCCATGCTGGCGCGATTGTTCTGGTTCACCGTGGAATTCGGCCTGCTGCAGTCACCGCAGGGCCTGCGCACCTATGGCGCGGGGATCGTTTCCTCCCCGGGCGAGCTGGTTTACGCGCTGGAGAGCGACCTGCCGCAGCGCAAACGCCTCGAGCCGGTGGATGCACTGCGCACGCCTTACCGGATCGACATTTACCAGACCGTTTACTTTATTATCGAGAGCTTCGATGAACTGTACGCGCTCGCCCAGCGCGACCTGATTGGCCTGATCCGCGAAGCCCGCCGGCTGGGCATGCATGCGCCCACCTACCCGCTGAAGGAGATTGCCTGAACCGCACCGGCCCCAGCGGCCGGTCGCCCCAGATGGAGGCCCCATGTCGAACGCCTGTGCCTTGACCGAACGCCGTTGCGAGCCCTGCGAGGGTGGCGTGTCACCGATGAGCCGGCCGGAAGCCGAAGCGATGCTGAACGACGTGCCGGGATGGTCGCTGAGCGAGGACGGCAAGCTGATCAGGCGCCGGTTCGAGTTTCGCGGATTCTACCGCACCATGGCGTTCATCAATGCCCTGGCCTGGATCGCGAACAGCGAAGGCCACCACCCGGATTTCTCGGCCGGCTACAACTACTGCGAGGTCGGCTTCACCACGCACGCCATCGACGGCCTGTCCGAGAACGATTTCATCTGCGCGGCCAAGGTCAACGCCCTGGTCGCCGAGTGAGGCCCCGGCCGGTTACTGCTGCGCTGCTCAGGCGCTGCTGACGGGCCGGCGCGCCTGCGCGCGCCGTCCCGTGCGAATCACCAACCCCAGGGCTTG
>WVWV01000038.1:0-1129 GCA_011773845.1 Lysobacterales bacterium
CGGTACTTCAGCGCCGCCCGGCTGTCTGCCCTCCAGGAGTACCAGGAGACCCTCGAGGCGCTGGCCGCAAACCGGACCGCCCTCAAAGCGCGCGCGGCCGAGCAGGAGGACCGCAAGGCGGAGCTGGCCAAGCGCCAGTTCAGGCTCATCGAGGAGCGTGATCAGCGCATGGGGCTGATCGCCCAGCTCGACGCCGAAGCGGAGGACAAGACCGCCCAGCGACAGCGGCTGGACACTGACCGCGATCGGCTCGAGCGCCTCCTCGAGGAGCTGAACCGACGTGCCATGGCGCTGGACGGCACTGACTTCGTGGCGCGCAGGGGATCGCTGCCGTGGCCACTCAAGGGTCCCCTGCGGTCCTCCTTCGGTCGGCCTCGTGCGGACGGGCGAATGGTCTGGCACGGGATGCTGGTGGCCGCCGATGAAGGCTCTCCGGTGAAAGCCGTCTTCAGAGGCAGGGTGATCTTCGCCGACTGGCTGCGTGGCTTCGGCCTGCTGGCCATCATCAACCACGGCGGTGGCTACATGNNGACCAAAGGCGTCGGTGACTGGGTGGAAAGCGGCGAGATCATCGCCCGCGCCGGTCGCAGCGGCGGCCAGCGCGCAAGCGGCCTGTACTTCGAGGTGCGCGAGGAAGGCGTGCCCCGGGACCCCCTCGGGTGGTTGGCCAAACGCTGACGCTGGTGCCAAACTTCCGCACATGACCTTGCGCCCCATCACTCTGGTCGGGATCGTCGTCAGCATGGTCCTCGGCATCAGCCTTGGCATCGGCGCGTACCGGGCCTGGCTGGAGCCCGACGTGAAGGGCCAGCACGGCCGCGCCTTCGACGAGGTGCTACGCGAGGTGCACGAGGGCTACGTGGACGAGGTGGCCAAGGAGCAGCTCCTGGAGAACGCGCTCAAGGGGATGNNNGACTTCCTCGACCGGCTCAGCTACGAGGATCTGCAGGCGGAAACCAGCGGTCAGTTCGGCGGCATCGGCATCGAGCTCAAGCTGGTGGACGGCTACTTCACCGTCATCAGGCCCATCGATGACACGCCCGCCAGCGCGGCTGGGCTCAAACCCGGCGACCGGCTCACGGAGATCGACCGGGAGTCCCTGAAGGGCAAAAAGCTCGTGGACATCGTG
>WVWV01000038.1:1174-1455 GCA_011773845.1 Lysobacterales bacterium
TGGAGGTCAGCCTGATCCGAGCCGTGATCGAGGATCCCAGCGTGGACGCCCGTCTGCTGGAGCCGGGTTACGGCTACATTCGAATCTCACAGTTTCAGGTAGGCACGGGCCGCCGATTCACGTCCGCCGTGCGCGAGCTGGCGCACGCCAACGGGGGCAGCCTGCGCGGTCTGGTATTGGATCTAAGGGACAACCCGGGCGGGGTTCTGCAATCGTCCGTGGAGGTTGCGGACGCTCTCATGGACGAGGGCCTCATCGTGTACACGGAAGGCCGCCTGCCC
>WVWV01000038.1:1493-1662 GCA_011773845.1 Lysobacterales bacterium
GCGGAGATCTGCTCGACGGCGCGCCGGTGGCGATCCTTATCAACAACGGCTCGGCATCCGCGGCCGAGGTGGTTGCGGGCGCGCTGCAGGACCATGAGCGAGCCGTGGTCCTGGGGGCGAAAAGCTACGGCAAGGGCTCGGTTCAGTCGGTCATGCCCCTGTCCGAAGA
>WVWV01000054.1 GCA_011773845.1 Lysobacterales bacterium
CACTGCCGCCTGCTGATATTGGGTTCGGGGCCGGCCGGCTACACCGCCGCCATTTACGCCGCCCGGGCCAACCTGGCACCGGTGGTGATCACCGGCATGCAGCAGGGCGGCCAGCTCACCATCACCACCGACGTCGATAACTGGCCGGGCGATGTCGAGGGTCTGCAGGGGCCCGCATTGATGGACCGCATGCTGCGACATGCCGAGCGATTCGACACCGAGATCATATTCGACCACATCCATCGCGCGGAGCTGGGGCAAAAGCCGTTCCTGCTGGAAGGCGATCAAGGCCGCTACAGCTGCGATGCGCTGATCATCGCGACCGGCGCCAGCGCCAAGTACCTCGGCCTGCCCTCGGAGGAAGCCTTCATGGGCAAGGGCGTATCCGCCTGCGCCACCTGCGACGGCTTTTTTTACCGGGACCAGGTGGTCGCCGTGGTGGGCGGCGGCAATACCGCGGTGGAGGAAGCCCTGTACCTTTCCAACCTCTGTTCCGAGGTGATTGTCCTCCACCGCCGGGATGCGCTGCGGGCCGAGAAGATCATGCAGGACCGCCTGTTCGAACGGGAGCGCACCGGCAATGTACGCATCCTGTGGAACCACGTGGTGGAAGAGATCGTGGGGGACGACACCGGGGTCACCGGGCTGGTGGCGCGCAACGTGCAGGACGATGCGCAGACCCGGCTGGAGCTCAGCGGCGTGTTCATGGCCATCGGGCACACCCCCAACACCGGGATGTTCGCGGGGCAGCTGGAAATGCAGGGTGGCTACATCACCGTGCACAGCGGCACCGAGGGGCTGGCGACCGCCACCAGCGTGGCTGGCGTATTCGCAGCCGGTGACGTGGCCGATCACGTGTACCGCCAGGCCATCACCTCGGCCGGTTTCGGATGCATGGCCGCCCTCGATGCGGAACGCTACCTGGATGAACTGAGCCACTGAAACCATGCGCTGCCTGGCATGGGAGCAGCTTCATGATCCCGCAGCTCGGCGCTGACCCCGGCGCGCCGTTCCCGCCGCCCGACGAGGCGCTGGATGAGCCGGATGGCCTGCTGGCCTGGGGTGGCGACCTCGACCCCCTGCGCCTGCTCAACGCTTACCGGGCCGGGATCTTCCCCTGGTACTCGGCGGGCCAGCCGATACTGTGGTGGTGCCCGTCGACCCGTTGCGTGATTCCGCCCCAGAGGCTGCACGTATCCCGGCGCCTGGCCCGGACCCTGCGTCAAGGGCGGTTCCGGATCACGGCGGACCGGGCGTTTCCCGAGATCATCGCCGCCTGCGCGCGCCCACGGCCCAGCCAGCCATCCACCTGGATCACGGCCGAGATGCAACAGGCCTACACCCGGTTACACCACATGGGCGTCGCGCATTCGCTCGAGGCCTGGCTGGACGACCAGCTCGCCGGTGGCATCTACGGGCTGGCCCTGGGCCGGATGTTCTTTGGTGAATCCATGTACTCCGAGGCCCGTGACGCCAGCAAGGTGCTGCTCGCCCTGCTCTGCCGGCAGCTGTCGGCCTGGAACTATGCGCTGCTGGATTGCCAGGTCAGCAATCCCCACCTCCGGCAGATGGGTGCGCGGCAGATGCGACGTGCCGATTTTCTGCGCGTGCTGGCGGCCAACATCGATGCGCCGGGCGTGGACGGCCCGTGGACGGGGCGATTCGACGGCGAGGCGGTGACCGCCTGATGTCCCATTCCGGCCAGGGGGTCGAACAGCACCCGGTCCAGGCCATCGGCCTGATGCTGTTGGCGGTGTTCCTGCTCGCCACCATGGACGTGGCCATCAAGCAACTCGTAGCCCATTACCCCAGCATGCAGGTGGTGCTGCTCCGCTGCGCGCTGTCCCTGCCCCTGCTGTCGGCCTGGATGCTGGCGCGGGACCAGCGGCTGTTCCGCACCCGGTTTCTGAAGGCCCACCTCGCCAGGGGTGCGGTAGGCCTGCTCATGCTGTTCGCCATCGGCGAATGTCTGAGGGAACTGCAACTCGCCGACGCCTACGCCATTTTCTTCGCCGCCCCGTTGCTGCTGACGCTATTGTCGGGCCCGGTCATGCGCGAGCCCGCCGGAGCCGTCCGGACCGGGGCCGCCGTGCTCGGTTTCACCGGCGTATTGGTGGTGCTCAAGCCCGGCGCGGTCGCATGGATCTCCTACGGCTCGATGATGGCCCTGCTCGCGGTGGTGTGCTACGCGGTGATCGTCCTGCTGGTGCGCGCCCTGGGGCGGCAGGAGGAGAGCCTGACCATCGCCTTCTGGTTCACGGCGCTGGTGGGCCTCGGCAGCGCCCCGTTCGCCTGGGCGGTGTGGCTGCCGCTGCAATCGCGCCATTGGCCCTGGTTCGTCGTGCTGGGTGTCACGGGCACCCTCGGGCAGGTGTTGCTGACCGCCGCTTTTCGCCGGGCTTCCGCGGCCGTGGTCGCACCCTACGATTACACGCACATGGTCTGGGCGGTGCTGTATGGCTGGCTGGTATGGGGACACCTGCCCGCGACCACCACCTGGTTGGGCGCGGGCATCATCACGGCCTCGGGCCTGTTCATCCTGTACCGTGAACACCGCCTGCGTCGGCGCCAGGCAGCGGCGGCCGGGCTCGGCCATTGAGCGCGGATCGCTTCAGTCGGCGATCAGCACGTAGATATGTGTCTCCAGCCGTTCCGGCGGCAGCTCGGCCGGATCGGAAACATACACCTCCCAGGAGAGCGCGCCCTGCGGCAGACCGTGGGCCGTCATGTAGGCCGCCAGGCGTTCATAGCTTGCCAGCAGCTCCTCATAGGGCCCACGGTGAATGATCCGCGCCGCGCGCCCGGCCGGTGAATAACCCGTCTGCACGCCTTCACCGGCAACGTCGGCGAGTTCGCTGACCGGAATCGCGGCATCGAACCGGTAGCCGAATTCATCCCAGGCCCGGGTGATCGCCATGGGCGCTCCCGCGACCTGCAGACCATGCGCATCGATGAATGCGGTCACACGGCGGTAGGCGCTGGCGAGTGCCGCCGCCACGTCCGTCGCATCCTGGCTGGTGGCGCCGGACAGGTACACGATGGGTGCCGCCTCCACCAGCAGCACCTCGATTTCGCCCCCGGCCACATCGGTGGCCGGCAGGGATTCGGCATAGGCTTTGAGCTGCTCGAGTCCGCGCTCATAGTCGGCGCCCACCCAGCGGTCCAGGAACAGCCCGAAATAGCGGCCCATCACTGAACCCAGCAGCCCCTGCCCTGCGGTCACGTCGGTCTGGAAACCCCAGCTCACGCGCACCCCGTCCGGCCCCGGCTGGAGGTCGAAATAGCTTTCCGCGGCACCCTGGGGCCCGAAATCCAGGCGCGATTCGATGCGCTCATACGGCAGGCTGGCGGTGATTTCCTGCCAGCCGGTGCCCACCAATCGCGGATCCCCGCTCCAGGACAGCCGCGCGCCCACGCCGCTCTCGGGTCCCGAGCGGACGTAAGTGGCATTGGGATCGAGCTCCGCCCACGGCGACCACTCATTGAACGCGTGATAGCTGTTGAGCAGCGTGAAGACCGTTGCCGCCGGGCGCTCGATGTTGATCGAACGCTCGACCGCGTGCTTGCTGGGCAGGAACAGGCCCACACCGAAGAACAGCGCGGCGACGACGGCCAATCCGATGAGCAGTTTCTTCAACACGACGCCACCTCCCCCCGCGAAGCTGCGCGCGACGCTGCAAACCGCACCCGCCTCCGCTCAATAACGCCCGTCGCCATGGTCGTCCTCCCTTGCCGAATCGTCCACACCCGCGCCCCGCTTCGGTTCCGGAAACCAGTCCGGCACGGAGTCGTCATCTTCCCATTCATACCGCTTGACCGGCACCCGGTCCCACCGGCGGTAAAGGATCGCCATCATCACGCCGAGGATGGCGCCCGCGAGGTGCAACTCCCAGGACATGTGAGGCCGAATCGGCAAGATGCCCCAGATCATGGACCCGTACAGGAACCACACCATCAGCGAGACGCCGATCGAGCGGAGATCCTGGCGAAATAGGCCGCTGACGAAAATGAATGCCAGCAGGCCGTAGACGAACCCACTGGCGCCGACATGCAGATTGGGCCTCCCGATGAACCAGGCCAACACGCCCGAACCCAGCCACACCATCGGCATCACGCGTACCGCCGAATTGGGGTAGATGTACAGCATCGCCGTCAGGCTCACGATCAACGGCGCGGTGTTCGAAAACAGGTGCTCGGTATCGCCGTGCAGCAGTGGCGTGGTCAGGATGCCGATCAGGCCGTCCGTCGCGCCCGGCCGCAGGCCAAAGCGGCTCAGCCCCAGACCCAGATAGACATCGCTGATGAGAATGAACCACAGCAGCCCGGTAAAGCCCAGGGCTGCCTGCAGGGCCAGCATGAAGTTGCGGCGCGCGCGGGGGGAGCTGGTGAAATGGGGATCGGGCTTATCCAGATGCACGGTATGACTCCGGCAGGGCCGAGGCGATGCGCCGGCGCGTTTCATCCATCAGCTCCCGCAATTCGCTGAACGGCGGATCGTCCGGCGCGATGGGGGGATGGATCACCACCCGCGCGCGGCCCGGAAACAACCGCAGCGATTTGGCGGGCAGAATGTGTTCCGTGCCGATCACGGTCACCGGCAGCACCGGCAACTGCTGATCGATGGCGATGCGGAAAGCGCCTTTCTTGAACGGCAGCAAGCGGCCGTCGAGACTGCGCGTTCCTTCGGCGAAGAACAGGATGCCCACACCATTCCCCAGCCGGTCCAGCGCCTCGTTCACGGACCTGCGGGCGGCCTCGGGGTTTTGCCGGTCGACGAAGATGTGTCCGACTTTCTCGCACCCGATACCGATGCCCGGCAACTTGCGAAGCTCCTTCTTGATGACCCACTTCAGGTCCAGGTCCAGCCAGCCATAGAGTGCCAGGATGTCGAACTGGCTGAGATGGTTGGAGACCACCACGTAGGTTTCCCCGGGATCCAGGTTCCCGCCCCCGACAAGCTCCACCCGCATGGGCGCGAGCCAGGCGATCAGCCGCGCCCAGCGGGTCGCCACGTAGCGGCTCCCGGCCCGCGGGCTGATGGCGATCGCAGTCATCACCGCCAACCAGCCGGCCAGCAGGCTCAGCACGCACGCCAGGGGAATGAACACCAGCCAGGCGTAAAGCTGGTAAGGCCAGAACAGGATTTTTCTCACGCTCGACACGCGCCACCGGGTGGACGCAGCCTAGCGACCGACTGCACAGCGCGCAAGCGAAGCCCCGCCGGCATCAGGGCGCCTCGTCCCTGAACCCGTGCAGTCGCCGGTAGCAAAAGAACGAGTAGACCGCCGGCACCAGCGCCGCGAACATGATCATGATGACCAGCACCCACGCCGGGCCGGCGAGGAAACCGTTGCCGACGATGAGCACTCCGGCTGCCATGAACAGCCACCCCGCGAGCCGGTGGGTGCGATTCCAGACTGCGTCACTGGCCAGCGTCCATGGCGTGCGAATGCCGACGAAAAAATTCTTGGGAAACTTGCCCAGGTAGTTACCGAGCCCGATGAAGAGAAAGCCGATCATGATCGGCAACGCGCGCGCCAACTCCCCCGTCTCACCGAGCGCGGCGCGAAATGCCAGCACCTCGACCACGGCCAGGAATGCCACCACCAGGAACACGACGATGTCATAGGCGCGACGCGCGAGGTCCAGGCGGAATCCCCGCGGCGAAATGGCCGGCAGCACGAACAGCAGCACGCTCAGGCCGCCCGCCATCAAAGGCAACAGCCAAACGCCCAGCGGCTTGGCGGTCCAGCCATCCACTTCGCCCGCCGCGTTCCAATGGGTGGGCACCGGGTCCGGCAGGCTCTGATAATACGCGGCCGCCACCAGGGCCATCACGGCCACCAATGCCAGGGTAAAAACGTTGATTCGCGAGACCCTCATGAATCGTGCTCTCCCGCCGGCCTCAGCAGGCCGGTCAACAGGATCAGGGCTTCCTCGACCACCGATGCGTTGAGGGTATAGATCCGCAACCGCCCGTCCCGGCGCGCGCGGACCAGCCCTGCCTGTCTGAGAATGGACAGGTGATGCGAAGCCGTGGCCGGGGACAGGCCCAGTCGGTCCGCGACGGTGCCCGCGGGCAATTCATGGTGCCGCAACATGGCCAGGATGCTGCGCCGGCGGTCGTCCGCCAGGGCCCTGAAAATGGATTCTCCACGCAGACTCATGGTTCGATATATTGAAGAATATCGAAATGTATGTCAAAAAAAGACGGGGCGCCGATGCGCCCCGTCCGGCTCGAATGCCCGTATGGCTCAGGCCGCCTTTTCCGTCTTCTTCTTCTTGGCGACCTCGATCAGGCGCCCACCCGGTTTGATCTCGATGGTGCGCGGCTTCATGGCCTCCGGCAACTCGCGTTCGAGCTCGATGTGCAGCAGCCCGTGTTCCAGGCGGGCCCCCACCACGCGGACGTGGTCCGCCAGGTTGAAGCGCCGCTCGAAGGAACGGTTGGCGATGCCCCGATGGAGGAATTCGCCCTCCTCCTCGGCATCCTGGCGCTTGCCCGCCACGGTCAGCTGGTTCTGCTCGGTGGTGATGCTCAGGTCATCGTTCGAGAAGCCTGCCACGGCCATGGTGATGCGGTACCGATCCTCATCGGTGGCCACGATATTGTAGGGCGGATAACCCCCGCCCTGCTCCAGCCGGTTGGCTGCGGTGAGCAGCGAAGCGAGCCGATCGAAGCCGACGGAAGTCCGGTACAGCGGTGAAAAATCAAACGTGGTCATAACCATATTCTCCTTTGAAGCAATAAGGTTGATTGGAAATTCCGCCTTGCGGCCGGAATCTGCGCGGCCCCTTGCGGCGACCGTGCGCTTCTGATGTGTGGATACGGGCGAGAATTTTCAAGGGCGCCCTGGGCCGCCGCGCGCGCCCGCCTCACTCCGGGCGGTAGCGCACCCTGAGGACCGTGTAGTGAACGACGCCGTCCGGCAGTTCGACGCGGATCTCCGCGCCGGCCGACTTGCCCAGCAGCGCCCCGGCGACCGGTGAATCCACCGAAATCCAACCACGTTGCGCGTGGGTCTCGTCCGCGCCGACGATGCGGAAAATCCGCTCCGCGCCTGCGTCGTCCTCAACCACCACCCAGGCGCCGAAGCGAACCACGCCCTGGTCGTCCGGCAGGCGGTCCACCACCTCGATCTGGTCCAGCCGCTTGCTGAGATAGCGGATGCGTCGATCGATCTCGCCCAGCTGCTTTTTGCGGTAGGTGTATTCCGCATTCTCCGAGCGGTCGCCCTCGGCGGCGGCCGCCGCCAACGCCCTGACCACCTCCGGGCGCTGCTGCTTCCAGAGCTGGCGCAGTTCCTCCCGCAAGGCCTGTGCGCCGGCGGCGGTGATGTAGGGGCTTGAGCGCGTTGGCGGGGCTTTCCATCTGGGCATGAATCGGAACTCCCGGGCTTCACTGCCACCCAACTTTAGACACCTGCTCGGGTGGCATGGAGTGGTTATAGTAGCGTGTATCCGTTTCATCGACCGAGGAACCCCCCAATGATCAACCATGGTGCGCCTGCACTGGTTCTGTGTCTGCTGCTGGCGGGCTGCGGGCAGGCCCCTGCGCCCGAGAGCGCCACCACCCATGAGCCGGCGCTGGTCAGCGGCATCGACCGCGACGGTTTTGACGCCTCCGTGCGACCCCAGGATGACTTCTACGCCCACGTGAACGGCCAGTGGATCGCCGACACCGAAATGCCGGCCGACCGGGCCCGCTGGGGTGCCTTTTTCCTGCTGCATGAAAAATCGCAGCGGGACGTCCTGAACCTGATCGAGGAAGTCAGCACACAGGCGGAAGTCGAGGCCAACAGCCCGACCCAGAAGATTCGTGACTACTACAACGCCTACATGGACGCGGCCACGACCAACGAGCTGGGGATCGAGCCGCTTGGCGCGGAGCTCGATGCCATCGGCGCCGCCGGCAGCCACGACGACGTGATGCGCCTGTTTTCCACCCTCGGCATGCAGGGCGTCAACGGGCCGGTGGGTGCATTCGTTTTCTCGGACCGCACGGATCCGAACACCAACGTGGTGTACCTTTCCCAGGCCGGGCTGACCCTGCCTGATCGCGACTACTACCTCATGGATGACGAGCGCTTCGTTCAGGCGCGGGCTCTGTACCTCGATTTTGCCGCCCGGATCCTGGAACGCGCCGGGCGCGAAGAGGGCGCCGACCGCGCCGAGCGATTGCTGGCGCTGGAGACGCGCATCGCCGAAGCCCAGTGGGCCCGCGAGGAGAACCGCGACCCCACCCGGACCCACAACCCGATGACCGCGGCCGAGCTGGCTGCGCTGGCACCGCGCATGAACTGGGCGCTGGGCTTCGAAGCGGCCGAGATCCCGGCGCGCGATCGCTACATCGTCATGCAGCCAAGTTATTTCGAGGCCGTGGACGATATCATCGCCGACACCGACCTGGACACCTGGCGTGATTACCTCGCATTCCAGACCGTCGCGGCCTTCGCACCGGTACTCAGCGACGAATTGTTCGACCTGCACTTCGAGTTTTTCCAGGCCGGCCTGCAGGGCGTGGAAGCACCCCAACCGCGCTGGAAACGGGCCGTCGATTCCATCAACGCCAACATGGGCGAGTTGCTGGGGCAGCTGTATGTCGACCGCCACTTCCGCCCCGAGGCCAAGGCCCGCATGGACGCCATGATTCGGAACCTCCTGCAGGCCTACCGCGAGTCCATTCGGGAGCTCGACTGGATGGGCATGGAAACCCGGCAGGCAGCGCTCGCAAAGCTCGACAAGTTCACGCCCAAGATCGCCTACCCCGACCAGTGGCGGGATTACGGGCCGCTGGAGATCGTGGCGGGGGACCTGGCCGGCAATGTCAAGCGCGCGGCCCTGTTCGAGTACCGCCGCAACGTGTCCAAGCTGGACCGCCCCGTGGATCGCTCGGAGTGGTTCATGACCCCGCAACAGGTCAACGCCTACTACAACCCTACCTGGAACGAGATCGTGTTTCCCGCCGCGATCCTGCAGCCACCGTTTTTCAACGTCGCAGCGGACGACGCGGCCAATTACGGCGGTATCGGCGCGGTCATCGGGCACGAAATCGGGCACGGGTTCGATGACCAGGGACGCAAGGCGGACGGCGACGGCAACCTGCGTGACTGGTGGACGGCCGAGGACAACGAGCGCTTCGAGCAGCGGAAGAACCGACTGGTGGAGCAGTACAACGGCTACGAGGTCATCGATGGGCTGACCATCAACGGCCAGTTTACCGCCGGCGAGAACATCGGCGACCTGGGCGGGCTGGGCATTGCCTACAAGGCCTACCGCCTGTCGCTGGGCGACAGCGAGGCGCCCGTGATCGATGGCTGGACCGGGGACCAGCGGTTCTTCCTGGGCTGGGCGCAGGTCTGGCGCGCGAAGGCCCGTGACGAAGAAGCCAGGCGGTTGCTGACCATCGACCCCCACTCCCCCCCTCGCTTCCGGGTCAACGGCACGGTGGTCAACGTACCCGCTTTTTATGCGGCTTTCGACGTGCAACCGGGTGACGGGATGTACCTGCCGCCCGAGGAGCGTATCCGCATCTGGTGACCGGCCCCGACCCGCGGCCGACATGGTCATCGCCGCCGCGCCAGGCCCGCGGCGGCGCGTGCGACCTTTTTACAACTCCCGGCGTCTGAACAACTGATGGCTAACAGCGGATTCGACATCGAGCTCGATGAAGTGACGCTCGCTGGCGCGCGCCGCGGAGACCTGCCGGCGTGTGAGCGCATCTATCGGCGCTTCCAGCGACCCGCGTTCACGGTCGCCATGCGAATCTGCCGCTGCCGGGAGATGGCCCAGGAAGTGACACAGGAGGCATTCATTACCGCCTTTCGGCGCATCCGCCAGTTTCGGGGCGACGCGCCGTTCTGGGGCTGGTTGCGCCGGGTGGTGGTCAATCATGCCATCAGCGCGCTGCGGCGCTTGCCCAGCGCGGAAGTGGTGGAATTCGAGGACTACCAGGCCTGGCACGAGAGCCATGCGGAACAGGCCGGCCAGGCAATGGACCTGGAAAACGCGCTGGCGCGCCTGAGCGACGAGGATCGGACCATCGTGTGGTTGCACGACGTGGAAGGCTACAAGCACCACGAAATCGCCCGACTGTTCGATCGGACCGAGAGCTTTTCCAAGACCCGGCTGGCACGGGCCCGCCGCCAGCTGAGAGAACTGATCGGCGCGGAGGGGGAACCCGGCGCCGCAGGCGTGATACTGCAGCAGGAAGGAACATGATGCGTACCAAACCAATTGAGGCCGGCGCCAGGGACCCGCTTGGCTTGCGAAATTTGCCGCTGCTGGAACCCGACGCAGACGGCTGGCCCGCCATTCGCGACGCCCTGGCGCGCGACCGATCTGGCCGTACCCGCCGCTGGCAAGCCGCAGCGGGCCTGGCCACGGCAGCCGCCGTGCTGCTGGCGGTGGCGCTGCTCTGGCAACAGCAACCCCCCGGACCGGCGGAAGCGCTCACCACTGAGAGCGCGACGGTGCTGGCCGAGGGTGCCGGGCAGGAAGCGACCGCACCGGATACCAACATCGCAGGCCTGATCGCCATGTCACAGACCCTGGAACAGCAACTGCGCGGGCTGCGTGATGGCGCCAGCGCGATGCCGGCCGAGTCCACGCTGTACGTGGCGGAACTGGAGGACCTCGTGGCACAGGTCGATAACGAACTGAGCCAGCATCCGGATTCGGTCAACCTGTGGGGCCAGCGGGTAAACCTCATGCTCGACCTGGCATTTTTGTACCAGCAGCACTGGGAACGTGAATACGGCCGGATGGCTTCCCTGTAATGGCGATGATGATTTCTGGATGGCTCAACGATGAAGGGCCCGGAACCGGGTGCACCCCGGCAGCCGAATGGCCGAATGGAGGTTTGCAATGACATTCCGCAAGATCGCGAAAACATCGATGTACCTGGCGCTGTTGCTGCCCTGCGTGCAGCTTGCCAGCGCGCAGGACGAAGGCGCCGAACCGGCCGCCGGCGCCGACCAGGAGTATCAGCAGGCGTTGGAGCTCGCTGAGATCAAGCAGCAGGCGGCCAGTGCCGCGGTGGAAGCCGCTCGTGCCGAATTGCAGCGGCAACGGGAAGAACTGGCGCGCCAGGCGGCCCAGTTGGCCCACGAGACGGCCGAGGCCCGGCGGATGGCCGGCGAGCAACAGGCTGCGCAGAGTGCTGAACGGGAAGCCATGCGCGCCGAACTGCGCAAGGCCTACGAGGAACTGCGCCAGGCCTCGCGGGAGGTGGCGCGCGCTCACCGGGAACTCAATGCCCGCGGTGGCGCGCTTGCCCCCGGCGCGGATCTCCCCTTGCATGAACGCGCCGTGATCGGGGTCATACTGGGCTCCTCCGATGCGCGCGGCGTAGAAGTGCTGGGCCTGTCACCGGACGGTCCGGCGGAACGCGCCGGCTTGCAGAGTGGTGACCGCATCGTCGCCATCATGGGCCAGCCCCTCGCCAAGGAGGGTGAACCCGACCCGCGCGCGGTACTGCAGGAAGTGATGCAGGGCGTGCAGCCCGGCGATGAACTGGCGCTCACCGTGGAACGGGACGGTGACAGCATCGAGTACCGGCTCACCGCGGAGCAACGCGAGCCGTTCGCCTGGCAAAACATCGTGCGCCTGCCGTCCGCCCCGCGCGCGCCCGGGGAGACCATCGTGATTGAACGCATCGAGGTGCCCGAAATCGACACTGAGGCGCTGGCCCGCGACATGGAGCGCCTGCGCGCAGAGATCGACCGCGCCGGCGTGCTGATCCACAAGGATGGAGACCAGCGCTGGGAATACGAGTTTCACCATATGTCCGAGCTGGCCGAAGACGCCCTGAGCGACGTGAATGTCTGGTTCGGCATGCCGCTGACCCGGGGACTGAAGCTGGCCGAGGTCGACCCGGATCTCGGCGCCTACTTCAAGACCGACCGCGGGGTGTTGGTGCTCAAGGCGCGCGAGGACAACAAGCTGCAGCTTGAGACCGGCGACGTGATTCTCTCGGTGGGTGGCACGGCAGTCAATCGGCCCGCCGACGTCCTGCGGGCGCTGCGGCGGGAATTCGAGACCGGTGCCGAGATTGAAATCGAGATNNCGAAATCGAGATCAAGCGCGAGCGCAAGAGCAAGACGCTCGCGGTCACGGTGCCGGAAGGCCGGCTCGGCATGGAACGGAACCGGGCGCCGCGCGCGGGCCCGCCGCGTCGGCATTCGCACGCCAGACGCGTTCAGTAACGGCGCGGACAGAGGGGGCCCCTGAGGGCCCCCCGCTTTTTGGCGGTNNGCCGCATAATCTGGCGGAACACACGCCGCCGCAGGCTTGCCTGCCCCACTCGATGGCTTCGCCCAACACCCTCAGATCGATACTGTTCGCACTGTTCGCCAACCTGTCCATCGCCATCGCGAAGGGCGCGGCGGCGTGGGTGACCGGCTCCAGCGCGATGTTGGCGGAGGCCATACATTCACTGGCGGACAGCGGCAACCAGTTGCTGCTGATCCTCGGCTTGCGCCAGTCACGCCGCCCCCCGAGCATGGATTACCCGCTGGGCTACGGCAAAAGCATTTACTTCTGGTCATTCCTGGTGGCCATGGTGCTGTTCAGCCTGGGCGGGCTGTTCTCGGTCTACGAGGGCTGGCACAAACTGAACCACCCCGAGGCGCTCAAGGCCCCGCTGATCGCCATCGGGGTGCTGTTGTTCGGCATCGTGGCGGAGTCCATCTCGCTGTGGGGCTGCATGCGGGAGGTGAACAAGGAGCGGCGTGGTCGCGGGCTCCTGCTCTGGTTCCGGGAGAGTCGCTCCAGCGAACTGGTGGTGGTATTCGGTGAGGATGTCGCCGCCCTGCTGGGCCTGGTCGTCGCGCTCGCTGCGGTGACCGCCACGATGCTGACCGGCAATGCAGTGTTCGACGCCATCGGCACGATCATGATCGGAGTGCTGTTGCTGGTGATTGCCTTTTTCATCGCCGTCGAGGTCAAGGCCCTGCTGATCGGGCAGAGCGTGGAGCGCTGGATACTGGAGGCGATGAGGGAGTTCCTCGAGGCCAGGCCGGAGGTTGCGGAGGTATACAACCTGCTCTCGATGCAGATGGGCCATGATGCGATGGTGGCGATCAAGGCCAAGATGGCCGTGACCGGCAGCGAGAGCGGCATGATCGCTGCCATCAATCGCGTGGAGCGCGACTTCCGCGCCGCCTTTCCGATGGTCACCTGGCTGTTTTTCGAGCCGGACGTGGACGATGGGCAATGACGTGCCGGCTTCCCGCCGGGGGCGGGATGCACCCGTGACCCGTACCCCTTCCAGCCGCCCCAGGATCGGCTTCGTCAGCCTCGGTTGCCCAAAGGCCCTGGTGGACAGCGAGCGCATCCTCACCCAACTCCGGACCGACGGCTATCGCACGGCACCGAGCTACGAAGAGGCCGACCTGGTGGTGGTCAACACCTGTGGATTCATCGACAGCGCGCGCGCCGAATCCCTGCACGCCATTGGGGAGGCGCTGGACGCGAACGGGCGGGTCATCGTGACCGGTTGCCTCGGCGCCCAGGCGGAGGAAATTCGAAAGATTCATCCTGCGGTGCTGTCCATCACCGGCCCACAGCAATATGAGCAGGTGCTGGCGGCGGTGCATACCCATGCACCGCTCGCGGCACGCCATGATCCGTTCACCGACCTGGTGCCGCCGCAGGGCATCAAGCTGACGCCACGCCATTACGCCTACCTCAAGATCGCAGAGGGTTGTAACCACAAGTGCACGTTCTGCATCATCCCGTCCATGCGCGGGCGGTTGCGCAGCCGGGGCGCGGGCAGCGTGTTGGCAGAGGCCGGGCGCCTGGCACGGGCCGGCGTGCGCGAACTGATGATCATTGCCCAGGATACCTCGGCATATGGTGCGGACATCCGCTACCGCGAGGAGTCCTGGAACGGTCGCCCGGTCCGGAGCCGCCTGTTCGAGCTGTGTCGCGAACTCGGCCAACTCGGAATCTGGATCCGCCTGCACTATGTCTACCCGTACCCGCACGTGGACCGGCTCATACCCCTCATGGCGGACGGGGGGATCCTGCCGTACCTGGACGTCCCCTTGCAGCACGGCAGCCCGGAGGTTCTCAAGCGCATGCGCCGCCCCGCGGCCGCCGAGGACACCCTCGAGCGGATACGGCGCTGGCGGGAGACCTGCCCTCAGCTGACCATCCGCAGCACGTTCATTGTCGGTTTCCCCGGCGAGACGGACGCGGAGTTCGAAGCGTTGCTGAGCTTCCTCCGGGAGGCGCAGCTGGACCGGGTCGGTTGCTTTCGCTATTCACCCGTTGCCGGCGCGCGGGCCAACGAATTGCCCGGCGCGGTGCCCGAGGCAGTCAAGGCCGAACGCGAGTCACGCTTCATGCGGGTGCAGGAGCAGATCAGTCGCACACGCCTGCGAGAGAAGGTCGGGTCCGTACAGCAGGTGCTCATCGATGCCAGCGGCCCCCAGGGTGCAGTGGGACGCAGCCATGCCGACGCGCCGGAGATCGATGGCCAGGTCCACATCCGCGACGGGCAGGCACTCCCGCCCGGAACGCTGATCGAAGCCCTCATCGAGGGCAGTGATGAACACGATCTCCACGGCTGTATCAGGCGCTGAGGGCGGCATGACACCGGTCAGCCAGTTGCTGGCCCGCAACGCGGACCGTCTGCGGGACACTGCCCCGCTGCTGTGGTTCAATCCGCCGGCCGACATGCTGGCGCTCGCACTGACCGTCCCGGGTGGCGATGGGCGCGCCCACACGCAGGATTACGGCGACTGGCAACGACTGGCCCGGGCCGGCGTCGAGGCCACATTCGGCGCGGCGCCGCCGGAGGGCGAGGGCCCCTGGCCGGCGATCGTGCTCACCCTGCCCCGCGAAAAACAACGCCTCGAGATGCTGCTGCACTGTGCTGCCGAGCGCCTGGAGCCCGGCGGAGTGCTGTGGCTCGCCGGCGAAAACCGCTCCGGCATCAAATCTGCCGCATCCCCGCTGCGGAAGCGATTCGGCGCGGTTGTGAAGGTCGACAGCGCGCGCCACTGCGCCCTGTTCGCCGCGCGGCAACCCTTGCAGGGGCAACCCTTCCTGCTCGCGGACTACGAGCAGACCTGGCCGCTGGTGATGGATGAGCTTGAACTCGAGGTGTGCTCGTTGCCCGGCGTTTTCGCCCATGGTCGCCTCGACCCGGGCACGCGCTTGTTGCTGGAGGTGCTTTTAGAACGGGAGATTGCGGGAGAGGTGCTGGATTTCGGCTGCGGCGCGGGTGCGATCGGGTTGGTGTTAAAACACCGCAACCCGGGCGCCCGCGTCACCCTGCTCGACCGCAGCGCACTCGCGCTGCAGGCGGCTGCGCGGACCTGCGAGCTCAACGGGCTGCAGGCGCGCATCCTGCCGGGGGATGGCTTCACTGGGCTGCACGGAACCTTCGACCTCATCGTCAGCAACCCGCCGTTTCACCGGGGGCGACAGGCCGAGCCCCGGCTCACGCCGCAACTGCTCGAGCCCGCGCGGAACTTTCTGGCCCCCGGCGGTCAATTGGTACTGGTGGCCAATCGCCACCTGCCCTACCGGCGCTGGCTGGAGCAGGCTTGTGGGCATTATCATGTGCTCAGGGAGAACAGCCGCTACCAGGTGCTGGCGTCCGGACGCGGCCGGTAGCGGCCACCACATTGATAAAAGGAATGCACCCATGAACCGAAGCAACCTTGCGCTGCCGATGCTGGCAATCCTGGCGGTGCTGTATGCGGCCTCGGGCACCGGTTGTGCCACGTCGCCGTCTGCAGTTGGGCCCGCGACATCGGAGGCCAACCCGACCGCGGCGGATATGGATAGCACTGAGTCGCCGGAGGTCACGGGGGCGGGGCTATCGGAGGCCACTGCGGAACCGGCTCTGCCACCCATGGACCGCCCCTTCGACGGCAGCTCGCTGGAGGCCTTCGAACAGGGCCTGCGCGAACTCGAGTCGTCGGTGTCCAGCACCGAGTTCCGGCGCCTGAACAGTGCATTGAACTACCTGCTGCTGTACGACATTGGCGCCCGCAGCAACTGGGCGGTGCTCTACAGCCGCCTGGATGGCCAATCCGCCAACCAGATCATCGCGCAGGCAGACTCCATGGCCGAGCGCCTCTAGCCAGTCTCGCGGGTTCTGGTCAACACCCGCTCGGCATCTCCGCGAAGACGACCCGCGCCGTCCGCAGGCCGGAAGGCCTGCACGGCCGTGCGCACCGTCATACCCGGCGCCAGTTCGGCCACCAGCTCGGCATAGCCCTGCAACTGGCGGGACCAGGCCTGCTCGCTTGCCTCATCGCTCCGGCCGGTCTTGTAGTCAACGATGACCCAGGCGCCGTCCGCATCGACGAACAATCGGTCGAGCACATAGCGACGCAGCTGGACGCCCTCTCGCCGATACAGCGGCAGCTCGGCCCACGAAGCCCGTTTCCCTCTTGGGCTCCACATGGCGCGTAACTCGGCAGATTCGAGCGCCCTCGCCACCATCGCCACCAGGGACTCGCGCAGGACCGTGAGGCCCTCCTCGGTGGCCCCTGCGCGCAGCAGGCTGGCATCCACGGCGGCACAATGGCGCCGGAACCAATCCGCGCTCCAGCGACGCTCGGGATACTCATGCAGGCATTGCAGCCAGAAATGCAAAGCCTCGCCCAGCGCCGTCGCGTCACGCTCCGGAATACGCAGCATCGTGCCCTCACCCGGCCCCGGGCAAATCGGCATGGCCACGGGGGCCGGCACCTCCCGTAACACCAGCTGCGGCAACAGGCGTGGCTCCGCGTCCGAAGCGGCCTGCCGCAAAGAGCCTGGGCAGCCTTTGATCAGCGGCGGGAAGCAGGGCCACAACAGCTCCATGAAACTGCCCACCGGGGGCACGGGTTGACGCGGGGTGTCGGCGGCCGGCAGGCGAACGGCGCCGAACAGGTGCAACTCCCGTTTCGCTCGCGTGCAGGCCACGTACAACACGCGCCGCATCTCGGCCGCCTCCTGCTCATTTTCCAGCTGACCCAGGTAGTCGTACAGCGTGCTCTCATCCCCGTCCGAGCGCGGAAACGGGGCCATGAGTGGCGCTCCACCCGCCTCGCCCATGCCCGAGTGAAACCGCACCAGCGGCCTGCCTCGCCCACGCGCCGTCCGGTGCAGGCCCGGCAAGACGACCACCGCGAACTCCAGCCCCTTGGCCTTGTGCACGGTCATCAGCTTGACCCGCGCGCCCCGGGCAGCGGCATACAGGCTGGCCAGACGGGTCTGTAACGCGTCCAGCACGTCGTCCGGGCGCTCGGCCTCCGTGGTGGCCAGTAGCGCGAAGAAATCCCCCGCCTGTTGCAGCTCATCCTGCGAGGTGACCGCATATGGCCCCCCGCAGCCCACCCACGCGGCCTCCACCAACCGGTGGAGCGGCCAATTGCCGCGCGCCTCCGATACCGCGACCATGGTTTCGGCCAGGCGCTCGACGCGCTGCCGGCAGTCATCCGGCAGCCGTGCAGCCACGGCCGAGTCTTGCAGGCGCGCGAGAATATCCACCTGCGCGTCCGCCCCGGCAACAGCGTGCAGTTGCGACACGTCCAGGCCGCACCAGGGCGCTCGCAACAGGGCCAGCCAGGCCACCCGGTCCGCCGGGTGCACAATGGCGCGGGTGAATGCCAGCAGGTCGCGCACCACCGGCCGATCGCCGAGGTGTTCAACCTCCACGGCCTCGAAGCCAATGCCCGCCCGCGACAGGGCTGTGGCGATCGGGGCCAGCTGCGCCCGTGTGCGCGCCAGGATCGCGATATCCCCTTCTGCCATTGCACCCAGCCGATCCGCGACGCGTTCCGCCACGGCCTCGGCCTCCGCATCGTCGCCGAGAGACTCCGGCCATGGAGTGGCGATCACCCGGCCGGGGCCGGTCCGGGCCGGCCTGAAACGCGCGTAGCCTACCTGCGTCACGCACGGCCCGTCAGCGCGATCGAAAATGGGTTCGAATTGCCCGTTGATCCAGGCCACCAACTCCGGACTGCAACGAAAGTTGGTCCCCAGCTGAAGCCGTTCGACCGCAACCGGCCCCACGCGCCCCGTGGCGACGGCCCGGGCGAACAGCCCGACCTCTGCCTGTCGGAAGCGATAAATGGATTGCATCGGGTCTCCGACCAGGAACAGGCTGCGGCCGTCGCCGGGCTGCCACCCGGCAACCAGCCGTTCCAGCAACTGGTACTGCATGCGCGAGGTGTCCTGGAACTCGTCAACCAGGATGTGCGAGAGGCGCAAGTCGGCCGCGAGCAGCGCATCACCGGGGCGGTCGGCATCGCCGAGCGCATCGAGGGCGAGCTCCGCAACGTGCTGAAAATCACAAAGGCCCTGCTCTGCGAATAGCACCCGCAACTCTGCTACGGCGAATTTCAGCAAGGTCTGCAAATCCGACAGCACGGCCTGGTCAGCGTCCGATACTGCGCGTGGCGGGCAGGCCACGAAGCGCGCGAATGCCGCCTTGCTGGCCGGGTCGTGCGCCCAGCGGGCCAGCACCGCCCGCACGTTGCCGATCCATACCAAACGCTGTGGGTGCGTCCCGGCGAAGAACCGCCTGTTGATGCTGCGCGCCTTCAGAGGCTGCCCCTCGCGCGTGGCGACGCGCGTGAGCACCACCGACAGGCTGTGCACACGCTCCGCCACGGAGGCCTGCTCGCTCACGCACTCGCGCAGCGCCTCCCCTAACGTTTCCGACGGTGGCTGCTCGGCATGGGCCGCCAGGCCGGTCAGCGCATCGATGAGCTCCCGAAGCGGCTCCTGGCCAAGCCGCGAGGTGAGGTAGTCGAGCTCCAGTTCCTGTACTCCGCGCATCGCCGCGTTTCGTCGACCGGGCGTGTCGCTCACCTGGTCCAGCCAATGGTCACGGCATCCCAGCATGTCGGCCAACAGTCGGGCGAATCGTGCACTGTCGCCCTGCAGGTGTGTCAGGACCCGCACCAAAGCGGCACTCGCCTCCGCCTCGCCTTCAACCCAGCCGAGGTCCTGCAGCAATCGGTTGGCAGCCAGCCCGTATAGCGCAGCCGCATCTTCGACCACGCTCATCCCCGCCAGCCCCCGGCCCAGCTGCGGGCTGCCTGCGCTGAGACGGGCACACAGGCTGTCGATGGTCAGGATTTGCAGACGCCCCGGGTTGCTGATCAATCGCCAGTTCAGGGCCCGATCCCGAGCCAGCACAGCCTCTGCTTCCGCCGCGACGGCACGTTCGTAGGCGGAGCCCGGCACCACTTTGCCCGCCGCCTGTTCCAACCGGCCTACGATACGTTCCCGCATCTCCTGGGTCGCCTTGCGCGTGAACGTGATCGCCAGCACTTGCTCCGGCCTCTCGACCCCCGCCAACAGGCGCAGGAAACGCCGGGTCAATAACTCGGTCTTGCCGGAACCGGCTGGCGCCTGCACGATGAAAGAGCGCCCGGCCTGCAGGGCCCGGTCGCGCTCGCGCTGATCAGCCAGCCTCGGGTTCAGGGGTTCGCGCTCAGCCATCGCCTGGCCTCCCCGGTTCGCAACAACAATTCGAGATCGTGATAGCGCAGCTCATCCTCCCTGAAGACCTGGTGCCGGCAGTCGCCCTGCACGAATTCATCGATCAGCACAGCCACCTGTTCGCGCCAAAATGCGAGGGCCTCGGACCAATCCCCGAAGCGCCTCGCCAGCCGCGTCCTGCCCTGCCCGGGATGTGCGAGCCCGGAACGCACTTCCTGCGGGTCGCTGGTCAGACCCGTCCACTTCAGGTGGCCGGGCCGCACCGTGGCAATGGCGAGAGCAGCAGGCTCCAGGTCGCCCTGCTCGGAAAGCAGTGCCGCGTAGAGCGGCAACTGGATGTCTCCCAGCCGTTCATCCGCCCAGCGCGGCGCGGCGCCGGCAGCGCCGGTCTTGTAGTCAACCAGGCAGAGCCCGCCGCCCGGCAACTGTTCCAGACGGTCGATACGCACCTCGAAGTCCAGGCCCTTGAAGCGGATCGAGTGTCGTCCCTCCAGCGCCTTGATCTCCGCCCCGGGACCGAGACGATCGAACTCCAGCCAGGCCCCGAGCAGTGCCTCGAGGCTGGCCTGTAACGCGGCGATTTCCGCCGGGCTGAGGTGGCGACGCGCGCGACATTCCTTGAGCGCCGCGTCTACCGCCTGCGGGATAGCGGCCGCGGTCGGCCAGGTACCACGTTCGACAGGGTCCCGATAAAGTCGCTCCAGCGCGGCATGCACCAGCGTGCCACGCCACCGGGCGGCCTGGCCGGGCCCAGGAACCGGCGTGGTGCGGGCCCCCAGCCGGAACGCGAGATAGGCCGCCAGCGGACAGGCCGACTGGAGCCCCAAAAGCTCCACGGCGTGCTCGAGGCGGGGCGTCACCGCCTCCAGCGGTACACCCTGCTCGGGTCCCCTGGCAGCCAGGAACGGGTGTTCATCCAAACCCCGAATGACAGCGCACGCGGGTGCCAACGCTCGCCACACGGCGCTGCGCGCTACCGCCGCGGGCGCCTGCACTGGCAGATGCCTGATCAGCGGACTCGCGGACACGGACAGGTCCTCCAGTCTGCGGCACCATGAAAAAACCACCTCCTCCGCACACCCGGACAGTGCCGCCGTCATGCGCTCCGCATAATCCAGCACGCCCCCTTCCGTGCCGCGCGGCACGGACGTCAGGACCGAGGCGGGGAGGAATGGATTGCTGACCGGCCGCGGGGGCCAGCTGGCCAGCGACAGGTTCATGACCCAGGCCGCGTCGAAGGTCATGCCGTAGGCCTGTTCCGGCGTCAGGACCTGCACCGGCGAGAACGGCCCGCCCGAGTCGGCCATGCCCGGTTCCATGCAACGTCGCTCGAGGGCGAACAGGCAGGCTCGCCAGTCCGGCACGTCGCAGCCTGCCAGCGACTCCAGCAGCTCCAGCAGGTGATTGATGGCCGTCCGGGCGGGCCCGACGCGGGGTCGCGCACCGGGCCAACCCCACTGCTGCAGCCACCTCAGCAATTGCCGGGCGGGTCGCATCCCGTCGACCGGCCCGCTCAGGCCCGCGATGGCATGCAGTAATTCCGGCACCGCCGTCGCACCCCCCTCCCGCCGACGTGCAAAATCAGCGAGTGCGGACAGCGACCAGCGCATGTAGCCGGTGCCGCGCAGGTCCATCTCCAGGCGTGCGCGCGCGAAGCGCTCATCGTCACCGCCCGCCCAGACACGGCTCAACAACAGGCGGCTGATCAGGGGAAACTCGAAGCGCTCGTTACGCCACGCGCCCGCTGCGAGCCGCAGCAGCAG
>WVWV01000058.1:0-374 GCA_011773845.1 Lysobacterales bacterium
ATGGCGCTGGTGCCCCGCGTGCTGGAGGCGCGGGGCCTGGATGTCACGCCGGGCATGATCCGACGCCTGCGTCAGACGGGGGATGGGGAGACCGCGGCCATCCTGGAACTCATCCTCGAGGAGGAGGTGCGCCACGTGGCGATCGGCACCCACTGGTTCCATTACTGCTGTGCGCAGCAGGGCCTGGACCCCGCCCGGACCTTCCTCGACCTTCTCGCAGCGCATTTCTCCGACGGCATTCACGGGCCATTCAATCTCCCGGCCCGTTACCGCGCCGGCTTCAGCCCCGAGGAAATGGAAGCCCTGTCCTGAGCCGGCCGCTGTCTCGGCGCTGGGGCAATGACTCGCCCCGCGGCCGGAGGGCAGAGCGCGCG
>WVWV01000058.1:381-7287 GCA_011773845.1 Lysobacterales bacterium
CAGGTCCAGGTCCCCCGGCGTGACCCGCAGCACGCTGCCCTGCATATACCAGTCTCCGAGCACGATGCGTTGCGCGGCGCCTGCCGCCAACCGCAGGTCGTGTATGGCCGGCCGATGGGTGTGGCCGTGGATCAGGCGGTCCACGCCGTGCCGCGCGAAGGCCGCGGCGACGCTGTCCGCGTTGACGTCCATGATCTCCATGCCCGCCGCCGCCTTGTGCTCGGCGCTGCGGGCGCGGGCATCGTGCGCGGCCTCGATGCGCTCAGCCGGCGTGCGCGCCAGGAACTCCGCCTGCCACGCGGCTTGCCGCACCTGTTGGCGCACCTGCTGGTAGGCCACGTCATCGGTGCACAGGCTGTCGCCGTGCATCAGCAGCGTCGGCTGCCCGTACAGCTCGGCCACGTGTTCCTCGTCCAGCAGGCTCAGCCCCGCCTTACGGGCATAGTCCTCGCCGAGCAGGAAATCCCGGTTGCCGTGCATGAAAAAGCACGGCACCCCCTTGCGGGCCAGGGCCAGCAAGGCCGCGGCCACCGCCTCGGAGGTGGGCGTGGCGACGTCGTCGCCGAGCCAGTACTCGAACAGGTCGCCGAGGATGTACAGCGCGTCCGCCGCCGCCGCCTCGCCGGACAGAAACCCGAGCAGCTTCCGGGTCGCCTGCGGTCGGCTGTCGTCCAGGTGGAGGTCGGATATGAACAGCGTGGTCATGCGCTCGCGGCCAGGGACCTGCGTCAGTGAACCTCCACCGATTCGATCACCACCGTCTCCAGCGGCACGTCGCGGGGCGAGGTCGGCACGAAGCGGATATCGTCGACCACCTCCATGCCGGCAATGACCTTGCCGAACACGCAATAACCCCACTCACGGGAACTGCCCTGGCCGGTGTGGTCCAGCGCGCCGTTCACCTCGACATTGATAAAGAACTGCGAGTTGGCGGAATGCGGGTCGCCGGTGCGTGCCATGGCGACGGTGCCGCGCGCGTTGGTCAAGCCATTGTCGGCCTCGTTGAGCACGGGCTCCCGCGTGGGCTTGCGCTGCATGTCGGGCGTGAAACCGCCGCCCTGGATCATGAAGTCGCTGATGACGCGGTGAAAAATGGTGCCGTCGTAGAAACCGTCGCGGACGTAGCCGAGGAAGTTCTCGACCGTTTTTGGCGCTTCGGCCGGGTACAGTTCGATACGGATGTCGCCGCGGTTGGTATGCAGCGTGACTTCCGGGTTGGCCACGGGGGCCGTTTCCTGCGCCTGGGCGAGCCCGGCGCACAGGGCCAGGGTGGTGGCCAGGCGGGTGAACCATTTCATGGGGGTGACGTCTCCGGTGAACCTTCAGGCCGACCATGATACTTGCCCGCGGAACGGGGTGGAAGGCGCCGGCGGGCGGGGCCGGGCGGCGCCCCGTTGACGGCGCGGTGGCGCCTCCCGCAGGGCCGGCCCGGGCCCGTTTTCGGGGGGGCTTCGGAGCCCCCGGACGGGGTGCTTTTGTGGTATCATTGAGCGCAGTCAATGACACCCGGTCCGGTCCCATTTTCCACGTATTTTTCATACCTTTAACTCAAAGAATTTCAATTAGTTAAAGGATTTTCGGAGAATATTTCTTAAATGGCTGAAGTCGCCAAGGAAGTGCTGCAGGTCAATCTCGAAGACGAGATGCGCCAGTCCTATCTGGACTACGCCATGAGCGTCATCGTCGGCCGCGCTCTGCCCGACGTTCGGGATGGCCTCAAGCCGGTCCATCGCCGGGTGCTGTTCGCCATGAGCGAGCTCGGCAACGACTGGAACAAGGCCTACAAGAAATCGGCCCGCGTGGTGGGTGACGTGATCGGCAAGTATCACCCGCATGGCGATGCCGCGGTGTACGACACCATCGTGCGCATGGCCCAGCCATTCGCCATGCGCTACCTGCTGATCGACGGACAGGGCAACTTCGGCTCGGTCGACGGCGACGCGCCGGCCGCCATGCGGTATACCGAAGTGCGCATGGCACGCATGGCGCACGAACTGCTCGCAGACATCGATCGCGACACGGTGGAGTTCGGCCCCAATTACGACGAATCCGAGCACGAGCCGCTGGTGCTGCCCACCCGGGTGCCGAACCTGCTGGTCAACGGCTCGGCCGGCATCGCGGTCGGCATGGCGACCAACATCCCGCCCCACAACCTCGGCGAGGTGATCGACGCCACCATCGCGCTCATCGACGACCCGGAGCTCGACATCGACGGCATCATGGCGCTGCTGCCGGGCCCGGATTTTCCCACCGCCGCCCTCATCAATGGCGCCCAGGGCATCCACGAGGCCTACCACACCGGCCGCGGCCGCATCTATATGCGGGCCCGCTCGCACGTCGAGAGCGACGAGCGCAGCGGCAAGGATTCCATCATCGTCACCGAGCTTCCCTACCAGGTCAACAAGGCGCGGCTGCTGGAGAAGATCGCGGAGCTGGTCAAGGAAAAGAAGCTCGAGGGCATCACCGAACTGCGCGACGAATCCGACAAGGACGGCATGCGCGTGGTGATCGAGCTGCGGCGCGGCGACGTACCCGAGGTCGTGCTCAACAACCTCTACCAGCACACCTACATGCAGCACGTGTTCGGCATCAACATGGTGGCGTTGGTCGATGGCCAGCCCCGGCTGCTGAACATCAAGGAGGTGCTGGAAGCATTCATCGGCCATCGCCGCGAGGTGGTGACCCGCCGCACGCTGTTCGATCTGCGCAAGGCGCGCAACCGCGCCCACGTCCTGGAAGGCCTGACGGTGGCGCTGGCCAACCTGGACGAACTGATCGAGCTGATCAAGTCCTCCGCCACGCCGGCGGAGGCGAGGGAGCGATTGATGGCCCAACCGTGGAGCCCGGGCCTGGTCGCGGAGATGCTGGGCCAGAGCGGCGCGGAGCTGTCCCGGCCCGAGGACCTCGAGCCGCAGTTCGGCCTGCAGGACGACGGCTACCAGCTCTCACCCGTGCAGGCGCAGGAGATCCTTAACATGCGCCTGCATCGCCTGACCGGGCTGGAGCAGGAGAAACTCACGGACGAATACCGGGAGATCCTCACCACGGTGCGCGAGCTGGTGCGCATTCTTTCCGAGCCCGAGCGCCTGATGGAGGTGATTCGCGCGGAACTAAATGAGATCCGCGAGCAATATGCCGACCAACGGCGCACCGAAATCATCGAGCAGCGCCTGGACCTCAGCCTGGAGGACCTCATCGAGGAGGAGGACGTGGTGGTGACGCTCTCGCACGCGGGTTATGCCAAGTCGCAGCCCATGGACCGGTACCGGGAGCAGAAGCGCGGCGGCAAGGGCAAGTCCGCGACTCGCGTCAAGGAAGAGGATTTCATCGACGAGCTGTTCATCGCCAACACCCACGACACGCTGCTGTGCTTCTCCAGCCGCGGCAAGGTGCACTGGATGAAGGTCTACGAGCTGCCGCAGGCCAGCCACGCGAGCCGCGGCAAGCCGATCGTGAACCTGCTGCCGCTGGAGAAGGACGAGCGCGTCAACGCGGTGCTGCCGGTGCGGGAGTACCGCGACGACCAGTTCGTGTTTTTTGCCACCCGCCGGGGCATCGTCAAGAAGACCGCGCTGTCCGCCTACTCGCGGCCGCGCGCCAACGGCATCTGGGCCATTGACCTGCCCGAAGACGACGAACTCGTCAAAGTCGAGATCACCGACGGCGAGCGCGACATCATGCTGTTTTCCAGTTCCGGCAAGTGCATTCGCTTCGCCGAGCAGGATGTACGGCCCATGGGACGCGTGGCCCGCGGCGTGATCGGCATCCGCCTGCAGGGCGATCAGCGGGTGGTTTCGATGCTGGTGGTGGGCGAAGGTGATGTACTCACCGCGACCGAGAACGGCTTCGGGAAACGCACCCGCGCCGACGAGCACCACGTCCAGGGCCGGGGCGGCCAGGGCGTGATCGGCATCCAGACTTCCGAGCGCAACGGCGCGCTGGTCGCCGCCATCCAGGTGGCCGACGAAGATGACATCATGCTCATTTCCGACGGCGGCACCCTGCTGCGAACGCCCGCCCGGGACATCTCGACGCTCGGCCGCAACACGCAGGGCGTGACCCTGATTCGCCTGAACGAGGAGGAGCAGCTGGTCGGGCTGGCCCGCATCGAGGGCGAGGACGAATCGGAGGCGGAAGAGGCGTGACAAAGCCAACGGTCGTCGGCGGCATCGGGCAGATCCACGTGGGTGCGCAGGACATCCGCCGCGCGGTGGCGTTCTATCGTGACGTGCTGGGCCTGCCGCTGCTGTTCGAGGTGCCGGACCAGAACATGGCGTTTTTCGATTGCGGCGGGGTTCGCCTGTACCTGAGCGAGGATGCCAGCGAGGCGTTTCCTTCCCACCCGCTCATTTACTACCACACGCCGGACATCAACGCCGCCTGCGCGGCCATCGCCGCGCACGGCGTCAGCTTCGAGCGCGAGCCGCACGTGGTGCACCGCACGCCCGAGATGGAATTATGGATGGCCGGCTTCCGCGATTCGGAGGGGAACTTCATCCACCTCATGAGCGAGGTGGCCCTCTCCGCCTGAGGCCGGCCCGCGGGCCTCCGCGCGTGCCGCTACAGCGACTGCAGCACGTGCTCGGCGGCGCTGACGCGGAACTCGCCGGGTGCCTCCACGAACAGTTGCGTGACCACGCCGTCCTCGGCCACCAGCGCAAAGCGCTGCGAACGCTGGCCCATGCCGAATGCGCTGGCGTCCATCCCCAGGCCCAGCGCGGCGGTGAATGCGCCATTGCCGTCGGCCAGCATGTCGATGCCCCCGGCGTTGGCGCTCTTGCCCCAGGCGCTCATCACGAACACGTCATTGACGGCCATGCACGCAATCGCATCCACGCCCTTGCCGCGTATGTCCGCCTCGAGTTCGATGAAGCCTGGCAGGTGCTTGGCTGAACAGGTGGGGGTGAAGGCACCGGGCACCGCGAACAACACCACCGTGCGTCCGGCGAAGTACTCCGACGTCGACTGGGCGTCCGGCCCCTCCGGCGTCATCATCGTCAGCTTGGCTTCGGGAATTCGGTCACCGACCTGAATGCTCATGGGTATTCTCCTTTCTTAAGGCTCATGCCGCACAACGCGGCGGTTCAATTCGAATGGCGGTCATGGCTCGCTCCGCTCGGGCACCTTCGCGCCGCGCGCTCATGCTTCCGCCCCCAGCCGCACCACGGTGCGGCCCAGGGAGTCGCCGGCCAGCATGGTCTCGAAGTGCCCGACCAGCCCTTCGAGGGAAATCTCGTGCTCGGCGATGCGGTCCAGCAGGGGTGGCTTCCAGTCGCCCGCCAGGCGCTCCCAGACCTCCAGGCGGATGTCGTAGGGGCAGTTCGAGGAGCTGATGCCGAGCAGGCTGGCGCCGCGGATGATGAATGGCATCACCGTGGTCTGCAGCCCGATGCCGCCGGCCATGCCGCAACAGGCGATGTTGCCGTAGGGCATGATGGCGCGCGTGATGCCGCTGAGCATGTCGCCACCCACGTTTTCCACGCAACCGGCCCAGCGGGCGGTCTCCAGGGGCCGTTGCCCCCAGTGCAGTTCGTGCCGGGAAATGCACTGCGTGGCGCCGAGCGCCTCGAGGTAGTCGAATTGCTCCAGCTTGCCGCTGATGGCGTGCACGTCGTAGCCGGCATGGCTGAACAGGTTGACCGCCAGGCTGCCGACTCCGCCAGTGGCGCCGGTGACCAGGATCGGGCCCTGGTCCGGGCGCTGCCCGTTGGCCTCCATCCGGTACAGGCAGAGCCCGGCGGTGAAGCCCGCGGTGCCGAGCGCCATGGCTTCCCGCAATGACAGGCCCGCCGGCAGTGGCACGATGCTGCGGCTGTCGAGGCGCTGGTACTCGGCATACCCGCCGTCACGGGTCTCCGACAGCCCGGTGCCGGTCACCAGCACCTCATCGCCAACGGCGAAGCGCTCGCTGTCCGAGGCCACCACCACGCCCGCCACGTCGATACCGCCGCACAACGGAAAGCGGCGCAGGATCTTGCCCTTGCCGGTGCCGGCCAGCGCATCCTTGAAGTTGACGCTGGAGAAGTGGCAGCGGATGAGGACATCGCCCTCGTTGAGGTCGTCCACCGAGACCTGTTCGATTCCGGCCCGGTATCCGTCGCTGTCATCGTGAATGCGGAACGCGTTGAATTGCTCGGGGATGGCGCTCATGCAATGGCCCTCAAAGCTGTTCTCAAGCCCTCAATGTTAGCAGGTGACGCCGCTCGTCGGGTGGCCGCGATCGCCCGCTACCCGCGGCGCGCTCTGCAGCCGTCTCTGCCGCGTTTCAGTTGGCCCGGTGGATGGCGCGCTGGTCCACTGCCAGCGCCGCCTCGTGAATGGCCTCCGACAGCGTCGGGTGGGCGTGCACGATGCGCGCGAGGTCCTCGCTGGAGCCGTGGAATTCCATCGCCACCACGCACTCTGCGATCAGCTCGGAAGCGTTTGCACCCATGATGTGCACCCCGAGCAATTCGTCGGTCTCCGCGTGCGCCAGCACCTTGACCATGCCCGCGGCATGGCCGAGCGCCAGCCCGCGTCCGGTGGCGGCAAAAGGAAACGAGCCGGCCCGGAATTCGATCCCCTCGGCCGCCAGTTCCTGGCTGGTCCTGCCCACCCAGGCGATCTCGGGATCCGTGTATATCACCCAGGGCACGGTGTCGAAGTGAATGTGTGCGGGCAGGCCCGCGATCAGCTCGGCCACCGCGATGCCTTCCTCGGAAGCCTTGTGAGCGAGCATGGGGCCGCGCACGCAGTCCCCGATGGCCCACACGCCCTCGGCGCTCGTCTGCGAACGCTCATTGACCTCGATCTGGCCATTGCCGGTCAGGGCCACGCCCGCATCCTCGGCCAACAGCCCGTCGGTGAATGCGCGCCGGCCGACCGCGACCAGCAAGCGGTCGAAGCCAAGCTCTTGTTCGCCATCGG
>WVWV01000140.1 GCA_011773845.1 Lysobacterales bacterium
CACGCACCCACGAGGCCATTCAGCGGGTACAGGCGGCCATGCTCGAAATCGACCGCGAGGTCAGCGCCGAGCACGGCGCCGAGTCCGGCCGGGTGCTGGAGAGCATGCTTTCCTTCGCCCAGGGCGAGACCTCGGGTCAGATCGTCGTCGAACTGGTCAAGGCCGACGATGCGGTCATCGACTACAACGAGGTCAAGCGGCGCTGGTTCGAGCGTGTCGGCCGTGTACCGGGCATGCGACAACTGGCGTTCCAGGGCATCGGCGGGTTCGAGGCCGGGCCGTCCATCTCGCTGCGCCTGGTGGGCACCGACATCAAGCAGGTTGCGCGCGCTGCCGCCGCACTCGAGCAGCGCCTCGCGGGCTACGAGGGGGTCTACGACATCCGCAACTCCTACGAGCAGGGGCGCCCCGAGATCAAGCTCAACATCAAGCCGGAGGCCGAGGCGCTGGGACTGACCCTGCAGGACCTCGCCAGCCAGGTACGCGCCGGCTTTTACGGCATGGAAGTCCAGCGCGTGCAACGCGGCCAGGACGAGGTCAAGGTCATGGTGCGCTATCCGCGTGACGAGCGCGACTCGGTCGGCTACCTCGACAACATGCGCATCCGCACCCCCGGCGGCGGGCGCGTGCCGTTCCATGCGGTGGCGGCGGTCGAGGTCACCGAGAGCCCGACCTTCATCCGCCGCTTCGACCGCGAACGGGCAGTGCGCCTGTCGGCGGAAGTGGACAAGGAACGACATGAGCCCGGCAAGGTGCTGCGTGACGTGCTGGTGAACGAGGTGCCCGGGATCCTCGCCACGCACCCGGGCGTCCGGGTCCGCCTCAGCGGCGTCAGCCGCATGACCCAGGACGTGCAGCTCGACCTGGTGCAGGGCGCCCTGTTGGCCCTGTTCCTGATCTATGCACTGATGGCGATACCCCTGCGTTCCTATGCACAGCCCCTGATCATCATGTCCGTGATCCCCTTCGGCACCATTGGTGCCCTGGCGGGCCACTGGGTGTTGGGCATCCCCGTCAGCATGACCAGTTTCTTCGGCATGATCGCCCTGTCCGGCGTGGTGGTGAACGACAGCCTGATCCTGGTGGACTTCATCAACAAGGAGCGCAAGGTCGGCATTCCGTTGCTCCAGGCCGTCACGGACGGCGCCCGCATCCGCTTCCGTCCCATCCTGCTCACCTCCCTGACCACGTTCCTGGGCCTGGCACCCATCACCATCTTCGAGAAAAGCCTGCAGGCGCAGGCGGTGGTGCCCATGGCCGCCTCGCTGGCCTTCGGTATCGTGTTCGCCACGGTGATCACGCTGATCCTGATCCCGGCGCTGTACCTGGTGCTGGATGACCTGAAGGCATGGTGGCGGCTGCGTTGGAGAGCCCTGTGGTCGCGGGACCGAAAACCGGTATCGCTGCGGCGAACCCCGGCCCCCGTTGAGCGCAGATGATCCTGAGCGCGCACCTGGAGCAGGCCCGCCGTGAGCTGGCCAGCCAACCCGCGGCGCGGCTGGAGGCGGAAATCCTGATGGCCCATGCCCTGGGCACGGCGCGCTCCTTCCTGTACGCCAACCCCGACCTAGAACTGCCCCAGCCCCGATCCGAGTCCTTTCACAGCCTGGTGAAGCGCCGGGCACGCGGCGAACCGATCGCCTACCTCACCGGCTTGCGTGAATTCTGGTCCCTGTCCCTGCGGGTGACGCCCGAGGTGCTCATACCGCGGCCCGAGACGGAACTGCTGGTGGAAACGGCCCTGCAATGTATTCCCCGCGATGCGCGCCTGCGGGTTGCCGATCTCGGAACCGGCAGTGGCGCCATCGCGCTGGCGCTGGCCACGGAACGACCCGCCTGCCGGGTGCATGCCACCGAGCTGAGCCCGGGGGCGCTGGCCGTGGCGCGCGAGAATGCCCGGGCCCTCGGCCAACGGGCGGTGCGCTTTCACCTCGGCGGCTGGTGCGAACCGTTGGCAGGGTGGTTCCATGTGATCCTCAGCAACCCACCCTACGTCCGCGAGGACGATCCGCACCTGGCGCAAGGCGACTGCCGATTCGAACCCCGCACCGCGCTCACACCCGGCAAGGATGCGCTCGCCGCCATTCGCGCCATCGCAAGCCAGGCGCGGGAACGGCTGGCCGCCGGCGGCTGGTTGCTGCTGGAACATGGGTCGCAGCAGGCGGCCGAGGTGCGCGACATCCTCGAACTTAACGGTTTCGCGGCGGTGGAAACGCGCCGGGACCTGGCGGGCCTCGAGCGGGTAACCCTCGGCCGCTGGCAGGATAAGTCGAACCCGCCGCATGCGGGGCCCAACGGCCGACCCGTGGGCTGCTGAGTCAGTCGGACTTTTCGCCGGGCGCCGGGCCTGCCTCTTCCGCGTCCTCATCATCGGAATTGACCAGCCGCAGGCGTGATCCTTCGGCGCCGGAGTCCGCGCCGGCCTGCTCAATCAGCCCGGCATCCAGCTGCTTGGCATGCTTGGCGCCGAGCTCGCGCAGCTGCTCGGTCTGGCGCACCAGGTTCCCGGCCCCGGTGGAAAGCTGCGCATAGGCGTCATCGTAGGCCTTGCGGGCCTGTTCGAGCCGCGCACCCACCTGGCGCAGGTTGTCGGTGAAGCCAACGAATTTGTCGTACAAAAGCCCGGCCCGGCGGGCAATCTCCCGGGCGTTGGTGTTCTGCTTGTGCACCAGCCACACCGAGGCCACGGTGCGCACGGTGGCGAGGAAATTGGCGGGCGAAAGCAGCGCCACGCGGTGCCTGAGCGCGAACTCGGGCAGGGTCGGGTCCACCTGCAGGGCGGCGATCAGCGCCGCCTCGATGGGCACGAACATCAGCACGAAATCCAGCGCGTTGAGCGCCTCCACGTCGGGATAGTTCTTTTTGCCCAGGCGTTCTATATGGCTGCGGACCGACCGCACGTGCTCGGCCAGCAGTTGCTCCGCCTGCTGCGGATCGTCGGTGGCGTGGTAGCGCGTCCAGGCGGTCAGCGACACCTTGGAATCCATCACGATGGTGCGGTCCTGCGGCAGCAGGAGCACCAGGTCGGGCTGCAGGCGCTCGCCGCCCTTGCCGACCACAGAATACTGCGTGTGGTAGTGCTCGCCTTTCGTCAGGCCAGCCAGTTCCAGCAGCCGTTCCAGCTGCTGCTCGCCCCAGTTGCCCTGCGCCTTGACGTCGCGGGTCAGCGCGCGGGTCAGGTTCTTGGCCTCCTCGTTCAGGCGCTCGTTAAGGCCTTCCAGCTGGCGCAGCTTTTCCTGCAGGGCGGCATGTTGACGGATGTCTTCCTTGTGCGTGGTGTCCACCGTCCTGCGAAACTCATCCAGGTCCTTCACCAGCGGTTTCAGCAGGCCCTGCAACTGCTGCTCACTCAGGCGCGTGAATTGCTGCGATCGATCGTCGAACACCTTGCCGGCGAGCCGCTCGAACGACTCTGTCAGGCGCTTTTCCGCCTGCTCGAGGCCGGCCTTCTCGCGTTCGAAGTGGATGGCCTGTTCCTCCAGCCGGGTCCGCGCGACCGCAAGCGCCTGCTCGCGCTCGGCGAGTTCCGCGCCCAGCGTGTCCCGCTCGCCCCGCCAGCGCCCGGCCGTACGCTGCATCGCAAGCCAGCCAAGCAGCGCACCGAGCAGCAACCCGCCCATCCATCCGAACAGCAGGCTATTGAGGTCCAGTTGGGCCAGCCAGTCAGCCATCGTCCCCCGCCTCCCCGGGCATTCGCTTGATCTCCTGCCAGATGGCTTCCATCTGCTCCAGGTTCAGGGCGGCCAACGATTCCGTGCCGCCGGCGCGCCGCTCCATGGCGCGGAAGCGCCGCTCGAACTTTGCATTGGCGTGGCGCAGCGCCGCCGCCGGGTCGACATCCATCTGCCGGGCCAGGTTGGCGGCGACGAACAGCAAGTCGCCCATCTCGTCCTTGATGCGCGCCCGGTCGCCGGAACGCAAAGCATCCCGCATCTCCCCGATTTCCTCCTCGAACTTGTCCAGCACGGGTGCGGCAGAGTCCCATTCGAAACCGATGTCACCGGCACGCTTTTGCAGCTTCACCGAGCGCTGCAGCTCCGCCATGCCACGCGGCACGCCGTCCAGCACGCTCGACGCGCCCTTGAGCGTCCGCTCCTCGGCCTTGATGCGATCCCAGTTGGCGAGCTGTTCCTCCGCGGTCGCGATCTCCTCCTCGGTAAATACCCCCGGGTGGCGCCGCACCAGCTTGTCGCTGATGGCTTCCACCACCTCACCGAAGTCGAACAGCCCGGCTTCGTCGGCCATCTGCGCATGGAACACCACCTGCAGCAATAGATCTCCGAGTTCCTCGCGCAGGTGCTCGAGATCGTTGCGCTCGATGGCATCGGCCACTTCGTAGGCCTCCTCGATCGTATACGGAGCGATGCTCGAGAAATCCTGCTGGACGTCCCACGGGCAGCCCGCCTCCGGGTCGCGCAAGCGGCGCATGATGGCCAGCAGTTCGTCCATGCGATTCATGCTCAAGACGGCGGTATGGACACGGTGAACGCGGCCCCACCCAGTTCGCTGGTGCCGATTTTCATCGTCCCACCATAAGCGCTGACCACCTCCTTGACAATGGTCAGCCCGAGGCCGTGCCCCTCGACCCGTTCGTCACCCCGCATGCCACGTCTCAGCAGCACTTGTGCCTGCCCGGGGGCGATCGGCAGACCGTCGTTTTCGACCTTGATCCAGAGCCCGGTGCGGGTGCCCCCGCCATCCAGCAAGCCGGCCGACAGCCGCGCCTCACCATCGCCATATTTGCACGCGTTGTCCATCAGATTGCCCATGATCTCCAGCAGATCGCGTTGCTCGCCGAAAAACACGAGACGCTCAGGAATGATGACATCGATACGTCTCATTTTCTGAGAATGCACCTTGCGCAGGGACTCCACGATGCGCTCCGCCTCCGCGGCCACCGGCACCGGCGCGGCCAGGGCGCGACGGGTCGAGGCGGCCGCCCGCTGCAGGCGGCTGGTGATCAGGCCCTGCATGTCGTCGACCGCGCCCAGCAGGGAGGGATCCCCTCCTCCGCCGTCCCGGGCCAGGCCCGAGCGGATGACGGCCAGCGGCGTCTTCAGGCTGTGCGCCAGCGAATCCAGGGCGTTGCGGTAGCGCGCCTGGTTGGCCTTCTCGGTGGCCAACAGGCGGTCCAGGTTGCTGGTCAGCGGCTCCAGTTCGCGCGGGTACGGCCCTGCCAAGGCGTCGCGCTGTCCGCTCTCGATGCGAGCCACATCCCGCGCCACCCGCGTGAGCGGACGCATGCCCAGCGTGAACAGCAGCAACTGCGCCGCGGCGAGGATCACGCCTGCCGCGCCCAACGACCGCCACAGGCCGCCTCGAAAGGCCGTGAGGCGCGGCTCCAGCCAGACCGGATCAGCCAGGATGGTGACGGTAAACGGCAGCGTGGTGCCGTCGGCAAGTTCCCACGCGACGCCATACTGGTAGGCATAGTAGGCCGGTCGGCCCGAGAGTTGCCCGAACCAGGACTGACCGGCCGGGTGCAGGTCCAGCTCCGGTATCTTCAGGCCCAGGGCCGACCGCGAACTCCAATGATCCCCCGCGCCATGAACGTGGGCGTAAATGCCGGAACCCGGCTGGCCCAGCCGCGGGTCGCCGAGGTCGTCCGGCACCTGCAGGGTACCGCCCGCGCCGACTTCGGCGGCCCCCAGCGTCAGGTATACCCAGGTTTCCATCTGGTCGCGCAGCTCGGTCACCGAGCTGCGTTGAAAAGCCGCGTCCAGGGCCAGCCCCACGAGCCCGAGCGAAATCGCCAGCACCAGTACGGCGACCGCGCCGAAGCGGCTTCGCAACGACAGCGGCCGACGCCCGCCGTGCGCACCGCTGCTGGCAGGATGGCGGGCAGTCATGTCACGACAAGGGCGGAGCCTGCAGGTTGAGCCGGTAACCGCGCCCGCGAAGTGTCTCGATGGGTTGCAACTCGCCGCTGGGGTCGAGCTTGCGGCGCAGCCGCCCGATGAATACCTCGATCACGTTGCTGTCGCGATCGGCATCCTCCTCGTAAATATGCTCCGACAGCGCGGTCTTGGTCACCACCTCCTGGGGATGCATCATCAGGTATTCCAGCACCTTGTACTCGTAGGTCGTCAACTCGATCTCCCGGCCTTCGAGCAGGACCCGCTGGGCCGCAAGGTCGACCTGCAACGGACCCAGCGTGACCTCGGGGTGGGCATGCCCGGCGGAGCGCCTGATCAGGGCGCCGATGCGGGCCTTCAGCTCTTCCGGATGAAACGGCTTGGTGAGGTAGTCGTCCGCACCCGCCTCCAGGCCCTCGACCTTGTCCTGCCAGTCCGCGCGCGCGGTAAGGATCAGGATCGGAAAGTGCCGGCCGCCGCGCCGCAGTTTGCGAATCAGGTCGAGTCCGGGCAGTCCCGGCAAGCCGAGATCGATGATGGCGAGGTCGATAGGGAACTCCTCCCCGTACCACAAGCCCTCGAGACCGTCGCCACTGACATCCACCGCATAACCGGCCGCCCGCAGGGCATCCGCCAGGGAATCCTGCAGGCGCACATCGTCTTCGACCAGCAGAATGCGCATCGCCCCCGGCCCCCGCCGCTCAGCCCCGCCCGCGGCCCCGGCGATCCGGGATGCGTACCGTCTTGACCACTCCGTCCCGGGTCAGCAACTTGATTTCGTGGATGCGCTGTTCGCCGCGGGTGACGGTGCGCGCGGACAGGACCTTGGCGTCGTACTGACGGGCTGCCTGGCGCGCCGCTTCCTCGAGGCTCTGCGCAAACGCGGGCGCCGCCATCGCCAGCAGCAGCGGCAATGCCCAAACCCGAAACTTCGCTCTCGACATAGAGACCCCATCCTCCCGCATGCTGGCAGCCTGCCGGCCTCGTGTGGCTGCGGCCGATGCGATGACCGGCCCGCCGGGCCGCCATGGGCTGTGCGAACGGCAACCCGAAATGCCGCGGCGGGCGGCCCGTCCGCGGCGGTGAAAATAGTATCGCACAACGGCCTGAACCACGACTGAACCGGCTGCCCGACCTGGCAAACGGGCAGCCCACGGCGGCCGTCGCCGTGCTAGGCTTCCATCAGCCCATCGATTGGAAATGAACCATGAACAACGGCAAGCTGCTGGCAGCTGGCCTGCCAGGGCTCGTGCTGGCGCTGATCAGCCCCGCTGCCCTGCCAGCCACCGAGCTCGAACAGTCCATCGAGCGGGACATTCCGCGCCTGTACGACCTGTTCCTTCACCTGCATGCGCATCCTGAATTATCGATGCAGGAACACCGCACGGCAGAGCGGCTGGCGACCGAACTCGAGGCGGAAGGCTACCGTGTGACGCGGGGCATCGGAGGGACCGGCCTGGTCGCCGAACTGCACAACGGGGACGGCCCGATGCTCCTGGTCCGCGCGGACATGGACGCCCTGCCGGTGGAAGAGAAAACCGGCCTCGCGTACGCCTCGACGGTGCGGCAAATGAACGCCGATGGCCTGGAAGTGCCGGTCATGCATGCCTGTGCTCACGACCTTCACATGACCAGCCTGGTGGGCGTCGCGCGCCAGATGGTCGCGGCCAGGGAACACTGGCGCGGGCGGCTGGTGCTATTGGGGCAGCCAGCGGAGGAAATGCTGGGAGGCGCCAAGGCCATGGTCCGGGATGGCCTGTACGCGCGCATCGGGCGTCCGGACTTCGCGCTCGCCCTGCACGGCATCCCCAAGTATCCGGCCGGCAAGGTGGTGGTCAATGAAGGCCTGGTCTATTCCAGCGCCGATACGGTGCGGATCGTGGTGCGCGGCATCGCGACCCACGGCGCCTCGCCACACCTCGGTCGCGACCCGGTGGTCATCGGCAGCCAGATCGTGCTGGCCCTGCAACCCATCGTGACCCGCGAAATATCACCCCTTGAACCGGCGCTGGTCACGGTCGGCTCCTTCCGAGCCGGCGCGGCGCCCAATGTCATCACCGACCAGGCGGTGCTCGACATCACCGTGCGCGCCAACACCGAGAGCACCCGGGTCCAGTTGCTGGCCGCGATCGAGCGCGTGGCCGTCAACACGGCACGGGCCGCCGGCATGCCGGAAACGCACCTGCCGGAGGTCATCGTACGCCCGACCGGTTCGCCGACCACCACCAACGACGCGACGCTGGCGCGGCGTGTTCGGAACGCCATTGCCGCCGGCATGGGCAGCGATGCGCTGCTGCCCTGGTTCCAGTCGGACATGGGTGCGGAGGACTTCCCGGACCTGGTCGCACTGGACCCACCGATTCCATACGTCTATTTCGAGGTGGGCGTCACGCCGCCGGAGCGTCTGGCCGACGGCTCCTGGGCCGAAACCCATTCGACGCTGTTTCGCATCGAACCCGAGCCCTCGATCAGGACCGCGGTTCATGCCATGACACTCGCGGCGCTGGAGCTGCTGGCCCCGGACTGAGCCGGTCCGGCTCAGAATATCTCCGCCACCAGGCAGCGCAGGCTGCCGCCGGCCTTCTCGAATTCATCGAGCGGCACGGTGCGAAGCTCGAAGCCCCAGGAACTCAGGGTGTCCCGTTTGTCGGCGGCCAGCGCGTTGCCGGCCGTGCGGCTCATGAACAGGTGCCTGTCGGTCAGCGCGATGCAGTTGCCCGCGAACGACGCCTTCTCCTGGCCGTCGATGGCCAGGGTCCGGTCGCCGTAGACACGGGCGATCGCCGCGGGCACGCGGGGGTCAGCGAACGCTTCCGGACACAGCACGCATGCCCGGCCCGCCAGCACCGACAGCACCACATTGGCGTGGTACTCCGCGGGCGCGAGCTCGAAACAGAACGTCAGGCGCAACCCGAAGGCCTCGTGCATGGCCTGCACCCCGGCCGCATCCACCCGGCCTGTCAAACCGCAGTAACCGATGCCGCGAGCCCGATCGATGACCAGAGGTCCGGTCAGTTCAGCGACGCAGCCCTGCTGCGAGAGGTCCCGGACGCGGTAGCCGCGCCGGGTGAAATGATCGCGAATATCCTGGCGCCGGGCCTCCGGCCGTCGGCCCGGGTGACGCATGGCGCCCACGATGAGCTGCCCCGCGGCGGTCGCGAACACGTTGTTCACGAACACGCCGTCCGGGGCCTCGACCACCCCGGGAAAGGTCACTACCGGCACACCACACGCTTCGATGGCAGCCTGCAGGGCCCGGCTCTGACGCAAGGCGCGCTCCGCGTCCGCGGGCGTTTCCAGCCGCACGTAGGGATTATCCACGGCGGACTCCGGACTGACCCAGAAGTCCGCCGGCTCGATCATCAGCACCCCGCGCGGCAGGATTGACGAGGCCGCCCCTGGCGCGCATTGACTTGCGTGCGCGAGGAAATCAGACGGCGCATGGACAATCATGTGCGGGGTGACTCAGGCGGCGCTGCGCGACCCGGCGGCCATGGCCGCGTGCGCTTCTTCCACGATGGCGATGTTGCGGTCGTCGCGGTGGGCATGCTGGCTCAGGTAACGGCGCCATGCCCGCGCGCCCGGCCGCCCCTGGAACAAGCCCAGGAGGTGGCGGGTCAGGCACTTGACCGGCACGCCCTGCTCCACCTGCCCGCGCAGGTAGTCGCCAAATTCCGCCAGCACCGACTCCCGGCTCGGCGGTGCCCCGCCGCCGCACAGCGCTCGCTGGCATTCGGCCAGGATCCATGGCGTCTGGTAGGCGGCCCGCCCCAACATGACACCATCCACGTGCGCCAACTGCGCCCGGGCCTCATCGACCGCCGTGATGCCACCGTTGATGACGACCGTGAGCGCGGGCATTTCCCGTTTCAATCGCCAGACCCAGTCGTGATGCAGGGGCGGCACATCGCGATTCTCCTTTGGGCTCAGGCCGGAGAGGAGCGCGATCCGCGCATGCAGAATCCAGGTGCTGCAGCCGGATTCACTGACCCGTCCGACGAAATCCCGCAGGAACCCGTAACTGTAGTCGTCATCGACGCCGAGGCGCGTCTTGATGGTTACCGGTACGTCGACCGCGCCGGCCATGGCGGCCAGGCAATCACGCACCCGCTCGGGCTCCCGCATCAG
>WVWV01000047.1:0-12742 GCA_011773845.1 Lysobacterales bacterium
CGGCGGGGCCGCCGCTTGCAAGCGGCGGCCGGCGGGTCCACCATCGGTTTGCGGGACAGCGGGGAAACGCCATGCCGGAAGTGACCATCGAGCGCATCTTCGTCGCTCCGGAACACAGTTTTGTCGGCCAGCGCCGGGGCCGGCCGCGGCGAGTGCCAATGCGGCCGTTGGCGAGCGTGGAGTGCGCGGCCGGGCGCGGATTGCGCGGCGACCGCTACTTCGACTTCAAGCAGGATTACAAGGGCCAGGTGACGTTCTTCGGCGCCGAGGTGTTTCGCGCGGTCTGCGCGCACGTGGGGGCGCGCGATTGCCCCCCGTGGGCGATGCGACGCAACGTGATGCTGGCGGGCATCGACCTCAACACCCTCGTGGGGCGCGTCTTCGAGCTCCAGGGGGTGCGTTTCGCGGGCATCGAGGAATGCAGCCCCTGCCACTGGATGGATCATGCCATCGGCCCGGGCGCACAGGATTTCCTCAAGGGCCGGGGCGGTCTGCGCGCGCGCATTCTCGATTCCGGCACCCTCAGCTGCGGCCCTGCGCGGCTGGTCGTTCAGGCCGCATCGCGGACGCCCTGATCCCCGCGGCCATCCCGAAACCGCAGCTTTTCCGCATACGGATAGACATCCGACTGGCCCCCGTGGGCCAGCAGGTCGCGGGTCTGTTGCCAGAACCCCGGGGTGACCAGGTCGTGGTGATGGCGCAGAAAAATTTTGCGCAGCTGCGGGTCGGGGAAGAAAAACGAGCCGAAGGTTTCCGGGAACACGTCGTGCTCCTCGATGGAAAAACAGGGCTCGGCCGCGAGTTCGTCCATTTCCCCGCCCGCCGGCGGCAAGTGACGAAACTGGCATTCGGTCATGTAACAGATCTCGTCGTAGTCATAGAACACCACCCGGCTGAGACGCGTCACGCCGAAGTTCTTGTGCATCATGTCACCCGGAAAGATGTTGGCCCCGGCGAGTTCCCGGATGGCGTTGCCGTAGTCGAGGATGACGCGGCGCCGGTCGCGCGGGGTGGCGTGCGCGAGGTATTCGTTGAGCGGCACCATGCGGCGCTCGATATAGCAGTGGCGCACGACCAATCGCTCGCCGTCCACCTCGGCCGAGCCGGCAGCGGCCGTGGTGATTTCCGCCAGTAATTCCGGCTCGACCCGGTCCAGCGGAATGGCCACGTCCGAGTATTCCAGCGTATCCGCAAGGCGCCCCACCCGGTCGTGGAACTTGACCAGCGCGTAGCGTTCCTTGACGTGCTCGTGGTTGGTGACCTTGGGTGGTTTGAACTGGTCGCGTATGACCTTGATGACGTATGGGAACGAGGGCAGGGTGAACACCAGCATCACGGTGCCCGGGATTCCGGGCGCAATCCTGAAATCGTCGCGCGAGTGCTTCAGATGGTGCTGCATCTCCCGGTAGAACAGCGTCTTGGCGTGTTTCTGCAGGCCCAGGATCGCGTACAGGTCGACTTTCGACTTGGTGGGCATGATGCTGGACAGGAACCGCACGTAGGCCGACGGCACGTCCATTTCCACCATGAAATAAGCGCGTGTGAAGCTGAACAGGATGGAGGCATCCTTGCGGCGGGTCAGCACGGCGTCGGCGAAGATCCGGCCGCTCGCGTCGTGCAGCAGCGGGATGATGAACGGCCGGGTCTCGTCGCCATTCACCTCGCGCCCCACCACGTAGGCCGCCTTGTTGCGGAAGAACAACGAGCCCAGCACCTGCAACTGGTGATTGGGATGGGCTCGCCACTTGCGCGGCCGCCGCTCCAGCAGGGCCCGCTCGATGGAGCGGACGTCGCGCCGCAGGTTTGCGAAGCGATTGCCCAGTGCGACGCCGGTCAGGATCTGCAGCAGGCTGCGCCGCAGCCCGCCGGCGTCGGGATAGAAGCACTGGTAGGTTTCGTGTTCGCCCTCGAGGTTGTCGGTGTTGAGCGTCGGGCGCCAGAAGATGTAGTCGTTGCGGTAATAGCGGCGGTGCAGCACGCGGCAGGCGACCGAATTGTAAAACGTCTCCGCGCACTCGGGCTGCAGGTGGTCCAGCAACAGGCCGATGAAGGCCCGCTTGATGCGTGGCCAGGACTCGTAATCGTGGCTGGCCTTGGGAAACCGACGCTCGATCGTGTCGACCGTCTCCCGCACCCGCTGTTCATACATCAGGATGCGCTCGCGGCTGTCCACGCGGGCCGCGGGCCAGTCCTGCGCCTCGAAATGCGCCCGGGCCCCGGCGCTGATTTCGGTGAACAGCCGGTAATGGCGGTCGAAGCCCTGGAGGATGGTTCTGGCGATGGACTGCATGGCATCCATCAGTGTTCCTCCGCTGCCCGCGGGGCGCCACGCGGATAACGGATTTCGCGCACCAGCGCGCGCACCTGCGCTGGGGGCGGATCGGTGGCCGCACTGACCGCGATCGCCACCGCGAAATTCAACAGCATGCCGACCACCCCGATGCCTTCGGGCGAGATTCCGAACAGCCAGTTGGCGGCGATGTTCTCGCGCAGCGGCGCGAAAAAGACGCCCTTGTAGACGATGATGTAACCGAAGGTGAACGACAGGCCCGTGAGCATGCCGGCAATTGCGCCCTGCTTGTTGACGCGCTGGCTGAAAATGCCCATCAGGATGGCGGGGAACAACGAGGCCGCGGCCAGGCCGAAGGCGAAGGCGACCACCTGGGCGACGAAACCAGGGGGATTCCAGCCCAGGTAACCGGCCATCAGGATGGCGAATGCCGCCGCGATGCGGCCGGCCATCAATTCTTCCCGGTCCGAGATGCCCGGCGCGATGATGCCCTTCAGCAGATCGTGCGAGAACGCCGCCGATATCACCAGCAGCAGGCCCGCGGCGGTGGACAGGGCGGCGGCGATGCCGCCCGCTGCGACCAAGGCGATCACCCAAGTCGGCAGGCCGGCGATCTCCGGGTTTGCCAGCACCATGATGTCCTGGTCGACATGCAGCTCGTTACCCCGCCAGCCGTAGGACTCGGCCCGGGCGCGAAAAGATTCGTTGCGGTCGTCGTAGTACTGGATGCGGCCGTCGTGGTTGCGGTCCTCGAAGCGCAGCAGGCCGGTCTCCTCCCAGGTTCGGAACCAGCGCGGCCGGTCGGCATAGGCCAGGTTGCCGTCCGCGGCGCCGACCGTGCCGGGTTGCAGGGTGTTGAGAAGGTTATAACGGGCCATGGCGCCCACGGCCGGCGCGGTGGTGTAGAGCACGGCAATGAACAGCAGCGCCCAGCCCGCCGAGCGCCGGGCATCGGCAACCCGCGGCACGGTGAAGAAACGCACGATGACGTGCGGCAACCCGGCGGTTCCAACCATCAGGGCCAGGGTGATCGCGAACATGTCGATCGTGCTCTTGTCACCCTCGGTGTAGGCTCTGAAGCCGAGGTCGGTGACGATCGCATCGAGCCGGTCGAGCAGGAACGCGCTCTCCCCGGCGATCTGGCTGCCGAGGCCGAGCTGCGGCACCGGGTTGCCGCTGATCTGCAGGGCGATGAATACGGCCGGCACCGTGTAGGCGAAGATGAGTACGCAATATTGCGCCACTTGCGTGTAGGTGATGCCTTTCATGCCACCCAGCACCGCGTAGATGAACACCACCCCCATGCCGATCACCAGCCCCACGTGAATCGGCACTTCCAGGAAGCGGGAAAACACGATGCCCACCCCCCGCATCTGGCCGGCCACGTAGGTAAAGGACACGAAAATCAGGCAGATCACGGCCACCGTGCGGGCGGCGTTGGAGTAGTAGCGCTCGCCGATGAATTCGGGCACGGTAAAGCGGCCGTACTTGCGCAGGTAGGGGGCCAGCAGCAGGGCCAGCAGCACGTAACCGCCCGTCCAGCCCATGAGGTACACCGAGCCGCCGTAGCCCAGGAAGGCGATCAGGCCGGCCATGGAGATGAAGGATGCCGCGGACATCCAGTCGGCGGCCGTGGCCATGCCGTTGGCCACCGGGTGCACGCCGGCCCCGGCAACGTAGAAGTCGCCCGTGCTGCGTGCGCGGGACGCGAACGCGATGCCGATGTAGAGCGCGAAGCTGAAGCCGACGGTCAGGAACGTCAGGGTCTTGAGATCCATCACGGCCCGCCATCCCCTGCCTCCTCGCTGACCCCGTAACGGCGGTCGAGGATGTTCATGCGCCAGGCATAAAAGAAGATCAGGATGAGAAATGCGAATATCGACCCCTGCTGCGCGAACCAGAAGCCGAGCTTGAAACCGAACAGCGGAATCCGGTTGAGCAGATCGACCAGCAGGATGCCGCAGCCGAAAGAGACTGCGAACCAGGCGCCCAGGCACCAGCCTACCAGGCGCAGGTTCGCGCGCCAGTAGGCGGTCAGATTATCCCGCTCGCGAGGTTCCGGCATGACGTTGACGTGCGTGCGCAAAACCCTAGCATAATCACGGCACCGCTAACTTGTAAGGGGCGCAGGCCGTTCGCCCGGGGGCATCGGGTTCAATCCCGGGCCAGCATGTCCTCCAGCGCACGCTCCACCGCTTTCGGGTAGGGCATCAGCTTGGTGAACCCGTGCTGGCCGGTCATGCTCAGGTTGGGGAAGTGAACCGCCATCCGGAAGCGCATGTGCAGGGCCTCGACATTGGGGCCGTCCACCAGCACCTCGTAGGGGAAGTAGGCGCGCTTGCGGCAGCCCTCGAAATCTACGATTTCCATCTGGTAGGACTCGCTGCGGGGCTCCTCGTCGCCGCCAAAGGAGGGCATGCCGACGCCAAATACGCTCTGGTCCTTGCCAGGCAGGTCGATTCGGTACACTTTCACCAACTCGTCGTCCGGGTCGGCAAGCCCCGTCTCCACCGCCTCGAGCGCCTCCTGGTACGATCCAAAGCTTGCCAGTTCGGACGGGTCGTCGAACTTCTGCATCGTCATCATGTAATTGTATTTCCTGAGTTTTTTGCCGGTCATCTTCTTGTCGCCGGCGCCGCAGCTGCGCAGGTTGCCGAGGGCTGAACTCAAGCGGTCGTGGATTCCCTGCATGCTCGCTTCCAGGCGGTACGCGTGCTCGATGTACAGCGGATTGACGAAAGCCACTTCGACCGTGCCGTCCCGATCGGTAATGCTCACGCGCTGCCCCGCGGCGTAGCCGCCCCGGGCAGATTGCGCGGCGATGGATAACAGTTCCTCGTCGGTCACCACCAGCACCTCCGTGTCGGGTAGTGGTGAATAGCGCCCGGCGAGCTCGAAGCCGGCTTCCGCGAGGGCATCGATGACTTCCCCGGTCCGGGTTTCGAGGTCGCCCGGCTCGGTGGACGCCACGATGAAGGGGCGGAACACCGGGTCATCGGCCCAGGCCGATGGCGCGTCCTGCAGCAGCAACGCCAGGACAATCATTGGGGCAATGGTTTTCATCACGTGGTCCTCGTCTTGATAGCGGTTGAAATGCAGCCTACATGGGTGGGTGCGCAGAGGCATTGAGGTGCGTCAAACGCGGCCGCCGGCGGGTGTTCACAGCACGTCATCCCGAACCCTCGAGCAGTGCCTGTCCGAGCTCGGCAATCACCCGTGCCAGTTCCTCGACGTCCTCGTGGCGGGTGCGCCAGTTGGCGAAGGCGGGGCGGAAAATGGTGCGCGGTCCGAGCTTTGATGTGCCGATCAGGAAGCGCCCATCCTCCAGTACCTCCTCGCCCAGCTGACGGTTGAGCCGGTCGAGTTCGGCGTCATCCAGGCCGCCGGGATTGAAGCGAAAGGCGACGATATTGAGCGGCACGTCGGCCATGCGCTCGAGCATCGGGGCGCGGTCGACCTCGCTGGCGAAGTGCTGGGCAATATCGAGGCAATGCTCGACGATGCGCCGGTGACCCTCGCGCCCGTAAGCCTTCAGGGTCGCCCACACGGCAAAGCAACGCGCGCGCCGGGAGCTCTCCGGCCCAATGGCGCCCATGGTCGGGCGGGGGTCGTCCTCCGCGGGCAGGTAGTCTGCCGAGTAGCGAAATGCGCGTACCAGCAGGTCCCGGTCACGCACGAAGGCATAGCCGGAATCGTAGGGCACGTTCAGCCACTTGTGACCATCCACCGTGACCGAATCCGCCTTCTCGACGCCGCGCACCAGGTGCGCGGTGCGCGGCGAGACCGCCGCAAACAGCCCGAAGGCACCGTCGACGTGCACCCAGCAATTGTGCTCGTGCGCGAGGTCGATCATCTCCTCCAGGGGGTCGAAATGGCCCGCGTTGACCTCGCCGGCGTTGGCCACGACCACGGCCGGGTGGCCATCGAGCGCCGCCAGGCCACGCGCGAAGGCCTCCAGATCGAGCCGGCCGCTGGCATCGGCGGTGAATTCCTGGATGTGGCCGCGGCCCACGCCCTGCAGGGCCAGCACCTTGCGCGTAGCGGCATGCACGTAGCCGGAGGTCAGCACCGGCATCTGGGGCAGGCCGGCCAGCCCGGTTTCCGAGACATCGTAGCCGAGTTGCTCCCCCCACCATTGACGGGCGGCCGCCAGGCCCACGAAATTGGCCATGGTGGCGCCGGTTACCATCACGCCGGCCAGGGAGGCCGGCAGGCCGAGCAGTTCCTTCAGCCAGTCGAGCGCCTGGAGTTCCATGCGCACCCCTACCGGCGAGACCACCCAGGTGTAGGTCAGCACGTCGAAGGCGGATGCGACCAGGTCCGCGCCGTGGGCCGCCGGCGTGTTCCCACCGACCACGAAGTGGTAGCAGCGCGGGCCGGCGCTATTGGTGCCGGCCGCCTCTTGTAGTTCCAGCAACCGTTCCAGGGCCGACCAGACGCCACTGCCGTGTTCGGGCAGGGGCTCGGAAAGACCCGCCAGCGCTGCATTGGGGTCCGGGGGCATCGCCATGCGCTCGTCCACCCCGGCGATGGCCTCCTGCAGGTCGTCGGCCAGCATCCGCACCAGGCGGTCTGCCTCGGCGCGCAGTTGCTCGGTGACCCAGGTGTCGGGACTCGCAGGACGGTTCATGACGCTAAACATTGCCGCAGAAAGCGCTGTTTGTCACCTGTTTCATGCCGGAGCGGGCCCCGCCCCGCATGCGGCATAAAAAAGGGGCCGGTGATGGCTGGAACCGGCCCCTCGGTGCGGCGGGCAAGACACCGTCGGCGCTTGCCGTAACCGCCACACACGGTTTTAATGACGCGTCGGGCGGCCCAGGGGTCGCAACCCGCTCGGAGGGGCGAGCCTTGATTGAAACGATCCAACGCCTGGAAGCGGCAGCACGCGCGCTGGAGCCGGACCCTGCACAACGCGGGGCATGGCTGGATGCCGTGCGGGCGTATGCCGAGGGCTTTCTCGACGAATTGGAGGTGCTGCCCACCTATACCCGCGACGCGGGGCAAAGCAGCAAGCTGGACCTGAGCATCACGGAGCGGCCCGGCCGACTCGGCGCGCTGCTGGAGAACCTGCACGAGACGGTCGATGGGCCCGGCATCAACCCGGCGTCTGGCGGCCATCTTGGCTACATTCCCGGCGGTGGCGTTTTCCCGTCGGCGCTCGGCGATTTCCTGGCGGACGTCACCAACCGCTTCTCCGGGATCAGTTTCGCCTCGCCGGGTGCAGCGCGCATGGAGTCCGGCCTGGTGCGCTGGATGGCCGGACTGGTGGGTTATCCCGAAGGAGCCGGTGGCGACCTCACCTCCGGCGGCAGCATCGCCAACCTCTCAGCCGTGGTCACGGCGCGCGAAGCCATGGAGATCCGGGCTCGGGACATTCCCGATGCCTGCGTCTACATGACCAGCCAGGCCCATCATTGCGTGGACCGGGCGCTGAACGTTGCCGGGCTGGGGGAGTGCCGACTGCGGCGTGTCCCCGTTGACGACCGCTACCGCATGGACGCCGGGGCGCTGGAGCGATCCATCGGGTCCGACCGCCGCGCCGGTCTGCGTCCGTGGCTCATCGTGGCGTCGGCCGGCACCACGGATACGGGGGCCGTGGACCCGCTGGAGGCCTTGGCCGCGATCGCCGAACGCGAGCGGTTGTGGCTGCATCTCGATGCCGCCTACGGCGGGTTTTTCATGCTGTGCGAAGAAGGACGGGCGGTCCTGAAGGGCCTGCAGCGCTCCGACTCGATGGTCATGGATCCGCACAAGGGTCTGTTCCTGCCGTACGGCACCGGGGCGGTGCTGGTGCGGGATGTCCGCTTGCTGGCCGCCGCGCACGCCTACCAGGCCGATTACATGCAGGACGCGCGCGGCGGGGCCGGGGCGGCGGAGTATTCGCCGGCCGACCTGTCCGCCGAGCTCAGCCGGCCGTTCCGCGGATTACGCCTGTGGCTGCCCCTGAAGTTGTTCGGGCTGGCTGCGTTTCGCGCGGCCCTGGCCGAGAAGATCTGGCTGGCCCGTTACTTTCACGCCCGGCTCTCCGAGCTGGACGGATTTGAACCCGGCCCGACGCCCGAACTGTCCGTGGTGACATATCGATACGTGCCGAAGCGTGGCGACGCGGATGCCTTCAACCGTGCCCTGTTGCAGGCGGTGCATGACGATGGACATATTTTCGTTTCCTCCACCCGGCTGGACGGACATTTCACGCTGCGCCTGGCGGTGCTCAATTTCCGCACCCACCGGGCGGAGATCGACTACCTGCTGGACCTGCTGGTCCGCGAGGCGGCGCGTCTTGCGGCGGCCTGACGTGATCGGGCAGCGCGGTACGTTACGCCCGCCTGGCCATCCCATGAATGCTCGGGGCGATTGATGTTCTATCGGCTGACGGCTGACCTGTTGCTGGTGGCGCACCTGCTGTTCATCGTGTTGGTGCTGGTGGGCGGACTGCTGGTGCTGCGCTGGCCGCGGTTTGCCTGGGCGCACTTGCCGATCGTGGTGTGGGGGTTCCTGGTGGAGTTGATGGGCTGGGTGTGCCCGCTGACCCCGCTGGAACAGAGCCTGCGGCGGGCGGCGGGCGATGGGGCCTACCGCGGCAGTTTCATCGAGCATTACCTGGTGCCCCTGATCTATCCCGAGGGTATGACGCACAGCACGCGCATGCTGTTCGCGGCGATCGTGGCCACCCTTCAACATCCTGATCTACACGGGGCTGTATCTGCGGCACCGGCACCGCCTGTGGCGCCGGTGACACGTGACACCGGCTTCGGCCGGGCGGAAAGTTTGCTAAATTAGATGCTGGACCCTGGCAGGCGCGCACATTGATCGAAGACTTCCGGACCAGCCCGAACGAAATCTCGCGTGAGTCCCTGGTGCAGATCCTGGAGATCATGCATCGCCTCGCCGCGCCCGAGGCCATGCCCGAGCTGCTGCGGGAGATCATGGAGGTCGGCAAGGTCGCAATCGTCGCCGAGGCGGGCGTGTTGTGGCTGCTGGACCGCAAGAACCAGGAGCTGGTGAGGGTCGTGCCGGCAGCGGCTCGGCCGCAGCGGCACCGGCTGGGGCAGGGCTGGGCCGGCGAGTGTGCTGCCAGCCATGCCATGAGCAACATCAGCGAATGTCGTGAGGACGAACGCTTCCTGGCAGACCCCGTTCACGTGGAGGGCTTCGAGACGCGCTCGTTGCTCAACGTGCCGATCCTGGGGCAGGACCACACCGTGCTCGGCGTCATGCAGTGGCTCGGCAAGGAAGTCGGCCAGTTCGACGAGCATGACGAGTGGGTGGGCCCGGCCCTGGCGGCCCAGGCAGCGGTCGCCGTGCAGCATGCATACATGACCGACGAGCTGCTGGCCAATGCCATTCTCAGGAAAGAGGTGGCGGTGGCGCGCGAGATCCAGATGAGCACGCTGCCACGCAGCATGCCGGAGGTGCCCGGCTACGACGTGCACGGACACTTCCTGCCGACCGACCACACCGGCGGCGACCTGTACGACCTGGTCATGCTCGGAGAGCGCCTGTTCATGTTGCTGGGCGACGCGACCGGGCACGGGTTCGGGCCGGCCCTGTCGGCGACCCAGATGCAGGCCATGCTGCGGGTCGCGTTCCGGCTTGGCGCGAGCCTTGACGAGGCCTACATGCAGGTCAACAACCAGCTCGACGAGGACCTGCCGGACGACCGCTTCATCACCGCGTTCATGGGGTTCCTGGACCCGGCGCGCGGCGAGGTGGAGTACCACTCGGGGGGACAGGGGCCGATCCTGCATTTCCGTGCGGCGGACGGCGAGTGTGACTGGTACAAGCCGACCAGCTTCCCGGTGGGCGTCATGCCACTGGACGGCAGTGACAAGGCACGCCGCCTGCAGCTCGCGCCGGGCGACATCCTGGCCCTGATTTCAGATGGCGTTTATGAATACACCGATCTTGAAGATTCGGAGTTCGGCGAAGCGCGGGTGGCCGAGATTATCAGCCGGCACCATGGTTTGCCGATGGCCGAGCTGAGCCAGCGCCTGGTCGAGGCCGCCTTCGAATTTGGCGGTGAGGCGCCCCAGGCGGATGACATCACGCTGGTACTGGTGAAAAGACAACCCGACTCTTGAACGGTAGGGGTTGTGAAGGCACCCCGGGGAGACCACGCATGAGACAAACTTTCAAGCGCAGCTTCGACGAGCTCCGGAATATCGTGGCGATGACGGAGCATTTCTTCGCGGATCAAGGCGTGGATCCATCTTTGCGCAACGTGGTGGACCTGGCCATCGAGGAACTGTTCGTCAACATGGTGAAATACAACACCGAGTCCGCGGAAGACATCCTGCTCGAGCTGGACCTGCAGGATCACGGCGTGAAGGTCAGCCTGACGGATTCCGACGTGGAGCGGTTCGATCCGCGGGATATCGGGCCGGTGGACGTGGAAGCCCCGCTCGCTGACCGCTCACCGGGCGGGCTGGGCCTCTACCTGGTGCTCAAGATGGTGGACTCCATTCACTATGAGTACCGCGATCGCCAGAGTAAAATTACCTTCGTCGCCTACGGGAAACGGACCGATGTTTGAAATTCGGCAGGACGAGGCGGGCCGGGTGGTGGTGAGCGGACGGCTCGACGCCGCCCACGCGCCGGAGGCGCAGGTGTTTCTGGACGACCTGGCGGGGCACTGCGTGATGGACATGGGGGCGCTCGAGTACATCTCCAGCGCCGGCCTCGGCGTGTTGCTGCGCACCCACAAACGCCTGTTGGCGGACGGAGCCGGCCTGAAGCTGGTGAACGTGAACCATCACATCAATGATATTTTCACCTACTCGGGATTTGACAAGCTGTTCGAGATCGAGGCGGCCCCGGCATCCGGCTGAGGAGGCGGTGGTGGCTTGCAGTCGGAAACCGAAGCCATGCATTCAGCACCAACCATGCACCAACTTTTTGCGGGTTGAACGGTAGTTATGCATAGGGACCATGACGCCGAATTGCTGCGGGATTGCAAAAAAGGCGATCGCCAGGCGCTGGGGTCATTGGTCAGACGCTACGAAAGGCCCGTCTACAACGCGGCTTTTCGGATGATGGGCAACCCGGACGAGGCTGCGGACGTGACCCAGACGGTATTTCTCAAGGCGTTCGAGAATCTCGATCGTTACCAGCCGAAGTTCAAGTTCTTCAGCTGGATTTACCGTATCGCCATCAACGAGTGCATCGACCAGCTCAATCGGCGTAACCGTTTCGAGCCGCTGGACGAGAACCCGGAGGCGACGGCGCGGGGCCCCGTTGACGTGGCGGTCACCGGTCAGCTGGGCCGGGACATCCAGGCGGTGCTAATGGCCCTGAACGAGGACCATCGCTCCGTCATCGTGCTGCGGCACTTCACCGAGCTGAGTTACCGCGAAATGAGTGAGATTCTGCAGATTCCGGAGAAGACCGTGAAATCCCGGCTGTTCAGTGCGCGACAGCAGATGAAGGGCCGGCTGGAGGAGATGGGGATACTTTCCGCATGATTGACGAACGCAGCAGGGATTTGATCCAGGCCGACCTCGACGGCGCGCTCGATCCGCAGGAACAAGCCGAACTGGAGCTGTTGCTGGCGCAATCCGACGAGGCGCGACGGCTGCATTCCGAGCTGCGCGAGCTCGCCCGCGTGCTGCGGCAGCTTCCCGAGCCGGAACTGCCAGCCGGTCTGCGCGACCGGATTCTCGGGCAGGTGCGCCTGCCGCGGGAGGACGCGCGGGTCGTGCCATTTCGCCTCCGCGAACTGCCGACGTTCGTGCGTTACGGTTTCGCGGCTGCGGCCGGCCTGCTGTTGGCGGTGGGCGTGTACGAGTATCGCTCGCAGACTCCCGACGCGCAGGACCTGAACCGCATGGTGGGCAGCATCATGCCAGGCGAGGGTGCCGTCCAGGAGACGGTCATTGACCGCTTCACGCTCGATACCGAGGCGCTGGCTACCGAGGCCGTCCTGCAGCTTCGCGAAGGCGCCCTGGTGCTCGACGTGCGTTTCGAGCATCGGAGTGCGGGTGAGCTCGCCCTGGAGCTGCGCGGCGATGGCCTGGCCTTCGACGCCATCGCCCAGACCCACAGTGAATTGAGTGAATTCGATGTCACCGACCGCGCCGTCCACGCCAGCGGGCAGGGACGGCAAGAGTTCGCGGTGCTGATGCACCGCGACGGCGACCAGGCGGATGGTGACCCGGCAGTCGTAAGACTTGCCTACTATAGTAGTGATGGAGCGTTGATCACGGAGGGTGCCCTGGTCGTCGAGTGACGGGCGTCCGACCGCACCAACTTTTTCGGTGGCGGCGGGTACTACACATNNCATAACCACTTTAGTGGGTGTGTTCGCGGTCGTGATTGCGGCGGTGGCATACATAGGTGTCAAGTACCCCGTGCCGGAGGAAAACGCTTCCGGGACGATCATGCCAGCCGAGCGCTATCGCGGTGAGCAGATTTCCAGCGAGGACGTGCAGCTGGGAGATGATTCCATCGCCCAGG
>WVWV01000047.1:12748-13029 GCA_011773845.1 Lysobacterales bacterium
ATTCCATCGCCCAGGTGATGCAGACGGACATTTACCAGAAGATCATCACCGATGCTGATTTCGCCAACGCCATGGCCAGCGATGCGTTCCGAAACGCACTGCAGAGCGCGGCGTTTCAGAATGCGCTGGAAAGCGTGGCCTTCCAGAATGCGCTGGAAAGTGTGGCGTTCCAGAACGCGTTGCAGAGCGTGGCATTTCAGAACGCACTGGAAAGCGTGGCTTTTCAAAACGCGCTGGAGAGCGTGGCGTTCCAGAACGCGCTGGAGAGTGTCAGCTTCCAG
>WVWV01000134.1 GCA_011773845.1 Lysobacterales bacterium
ACAACCGAGTGCAGGTGCGCGACTATGCGTTGTGGTGGATGGCGCACCAGATGGAAAAAATCTTCCGCGAGCAGCTGAAAATGGCCACCGGCTCGCGTCTGGGATACACCGGCGCCCTGGTCACCTCCGACTCACTGCCGGCCAAGAAGCTCTATGGCATGATTCGGACGGGCCGGGATTTCAGCCGGGAACTGATCGACACCTACGGCACCGTGACCTTGGGCGAACTGGAAGTGCTCGAACCCGCTGAGAAGCAGCCCGCCGGGGCCGATCAGCCCTGAAATTCGGACAGGCACTCCAGCAGTCGCAGCACCGGACTGGGTATGCCCAGCGCCTGCCATTGCTCACGCTTGCACCACCGGCCCCGGCTGTCCTGGATGCCGGTTGCGGCGTCCGGCGGGCAGCAGGCAGGATGGATGGTCAGCTTGCGGTGCGTGAGCCGGTGGCCGAAGCTGGGCAGGGTGGATAACGATCGGGCATCCAGGCCGAACCGGTCCGCCAGCGCCTCCAGCGAGTCGGCTTCCGGCAGGGACCACAGCCCGCCCCAGATGCCGGCCGGGGGTCGCTGCACCAGCAGCACCGCCCCGTCGTCCCGCTGCTGGATCAGCACGAACAGGTTCTTTTCGCGCACTTTCAGCCCCGGCCGCGGTGACGGCAGCCGGTCAACCTGTTGCCGCGCCAGCGCCACGCAGTCCCGGGACACCGGGCACGCCTCACAGGCGGGCCGACTGCGGGTGCACAGCGTGGCCCCCAGGTCCATGATGGCCTGCGTATAGTCCGCGCCACGCGCAGCAGGCAGGCGAGATTCGGCTTCCGCCCAGAGCCGGTCGTGAACCGCGCGCTGGCCTGGCCACCCCTCGACGGCCGCATGCCGGGCCAGCACCCGCCGCACGTTGCCGTCCAGTATCGCCAGCGGCCTGTCGTGCGCCTGCGAGATGATGGCGTTGGCCGTGCTCGCGCCGATGCCGGGCAGGGCCTCGAGCTCGGCGGCGCTGGCGGGCACCGTACCGCCGTGCTGCGCCATGCAGGCGCGCGCGGCCCGGTGCAGGTTGCGGGCGCGGGCGTAGTAGCCCAGGCCGGACCAATGCGCCAGCACATCGTCCAGCGGCGCATCCGCCAGGGCGGCGAGGTCGGGAAAACGCCGCACGAAGCGCTCGAAATAGGGGATCACGGTCGCCACCTGGGTCTGCTGCAGCATGATCTCGGACACCCACACCCGGTAGGGGCTGCGCGGATGCTGCCAGGGCAGGTCATGGCGGCCGTGGCGGTCCCACCAGGCCAGTATGCGGTCGGCGAAACGTTCCACCATGGTTCAGTCGAGCGGCAGGATGGCGTGGATGAACGAGCCGGCATCGAAGGGGCGCAAGTCCAGCGCGCTCTCGCCGACGCCGATGAAACGGATCGGTATCGCGAGCTCACCGGCGATCGCGAACAGTACCCCACCGCGTGCGGTGCCATCCAGCTTGGTCAGGGTGATGCCGGTGACCCCGATTGCTGCATGGAACTGGCGTGCCTGGCTGAGCGCGTTCTGGCCGTTGCCCGCATCGACGACCAGCATCACCTCGTGGGGTGCGGATGCGTCGACCTTGGCCAGCACCCGCTTGATCTTCTTCAGTTCCTCCATGAGGTTGGATTGCGTGTGCAGGCGCCCCGCGGTATCCGCGATCAGGACGTCGATGCCCCTGGCGCGGGCCGATTGGAGGGCATCGTAAAGCACGGCGGCGGCATCGGCGCCGGCGCCCTGAGCGACCACGGGCACGTCATTGCGCTCGCCCCAGGCCTGCAGCTGCTCGACGGCGGCGGCGCGGAAGGTGTCGCCCGCGGCCAGCATCACGCTCAGGCCATCCTCCCGCAGACGGCGGGCCAGCTTGCCGATGGTGGTGGTCTTGCCCGCGCCGTTGACACCGACCATCAGGATCACGAACGGGTGGTGTTCGGGATCCACGTCGAGGAACTGCTCGCAGGGTTCGATCAACTCGAACAGTTCGGCCTGCACGGCCGGCAGCAGCATCTCGGGCTCAGTGATCAGGCGCTGCTCGATGGCCGCGCGCAGGCTGTCCATGATGCGCTGGGTGGCCTGTACGCCGACGTCGGCGCTGAGCAGGGCCGTTTCCAGCGCTTCCAGCACATCCTCGTCCAGGCCGGGGTGTCCAGCCAGGGCCCCCTTCAGACGGGTGACGAACTGGCTGCGGGAGCGCTCGAGGCGGTCGTCGAGCGGCTCCGCGCCCGGTTGTTCTGCCGGCCGCAGCTGCACACCTTGCACCGTCCCCGGCCGCGACCGGTCCTTTCGGAAAATGCGAAACATGGGTCGAATATGGGGATGGGCGTCCTCAACGCCAAAGGCAAAGACGCTATGCTATCAGCTTGGTGGCCTTGGATCAGGCGGCGCCGGAGAGAACGGCTTGCGGGGCAAAAAGGCGCAGAACACGGTGCGGATTATCGGCGGCGATTGGCGCGGCCGCCGGCTGCCGGTGGCCGATGAGCCGGGCTTGCGTCCCAGCGGCGACCGCTGTCGGGAGACGCTGTTCAACTGGTTGCAGGCCCAGCTGCCCGGCGCGCGCTGTGCGGACCTGTTTGCGGGCACGGGCGCACTGGGGTTCGAAGCCGCCTCGCGCGGCGCCGCGCAGGTGACGCTGGTGGAACGCAACCCGCGCCTCGCCGCCCAGCTGCGCGAGGCGATGCTGGGGCTAAAGGCGCGCCAGGTCGATGTGGTCGCCTCGGACGCGCTGGCCTGGTTGCGCGACGCCCCGCCGGAGAGCCTGGACCTCGTGTTCGTGGACCCGCCTTTCGAGCAGCGCATCGGCGGCGAGCTGCTGGGGCGGATTCGGACCGTGCTCCGTGCAGGGGGGCTCGTCTACCTCGAATCGCCCGCCTCACGCGCCATGCCGGAGCCGGGGCCGGGTTGGCTGAGCTGGCGGGAACAACGGCTCGGCGCGGTCCGCATGCAGGTCTGGCGCAAAACCGCCGAGCCTGCCTGAGGCCCGCACCTGCCGGGGCCGGCCCGGCTTCGCAATGCCGGCGGTGGCCGCTTCGGCAAATCTCCTCCCGGCTTTCGGTCTTACCTCGTTTCGGGTGGCACGCTACAATAGGCGCCTTCCTCGGCGCGCGCTAACGGGCATGGCGATAGCACCCCATATTGCGGTTTATCCGGGCACCTTCGACCCGATTACCCATGGTCACACCGATCTCGTCTCGCGTGCGGCGCGGGTGTTTGAACGGGTGGTGGTGGCGATTGCCGACAGTCCCCAGAAGGCACCCCTGTTCGGGCTGGAGGAACGCATTGAGCTGGCTCGCGGCGAGCTGGCCACGCTTCCCAACGTGGAGGTGGCGGGCTTCGACAACCTGCTCATGGACTACGTGCGCAGCCGGGGCGCTCGCGTGATCGTGCGCGGCCTGCGCGCGGTATCGGATTTCGAGTACGAATTCCAGCTGGCGAGCATGAACCGCCACCTGGCAGCGGAGGTCGAGACGCTGTTCCTCACCCCGGACGAGGACTACAGCTTCATCTCCTCTTCGCTGGTCAAGGAGATCGCCCGGCTGGGCGGCGACGTGTCCGAGTTTGTCGGCGACGCGGTCGAGGCGGCATTGAAACAACGTCTCGGCGACTGAATGGCCCTGAAAATCACCGATGAGTGCATCAACTGCGACGTCTGTGAGCCGGAGTGCCCCAACCAGGCCATTTCGCAGGGCGTCGAGTTTTACGTGATCGACCCGCAGCGATGCACCGAGTGCGTGGGCCACTTCGACACGCCCCAGTGTGTCGAGGTCTGCCCGGTGGAGTGCATACCCCTGGACGAGGACCACCCGGAGAGCGAGGAACAATTGTGGCAAAAATATCGGCGCCTGAGCGCCACGGCGTCAACCTGATCCGGCTGTCCGGCATCCTGCTGGCCCTGTTGTGCGGGATGGCGCAGGCGGCCAGCCCCGACCCTGCCTGGGGTCGCGATGGCATGGTGGTGACCTCGGTGCGGCCCGCGGCTGCGGTCGGCCAGGCGGTCCTCCAGCAGGGTGGTAACGCCGTCGACGCGGCCGTTGCCACCGCCTTCGCGGCGGCCGTGGCCCACCCGTTCAGCTCGGGCCTGGGTGGCGGCATGTTCGCTGTCACCTTCTTGGCCGGTGACGGATCGGTGACCGCGTTGGACGCCCGCGAGACGGCCCCCGCGCTGGCATCGGCCGAGTTCTACGAAGCCAACCCCGAGGCGATTCGCAGCGGCGCCCGCTCCGTGGGCGTGCCCGGGTTCGTGCAGGGCCTGTGGGCGCTGCATCAGAAATACGGCAGCCGGCCGTGGCCAGAGTTGGTCGACCCGGCGATCCGACTGGCCGAAGAGGGGGTCGAAGTCGGAGTCTGGCACAACATGGTCGTGTCCTGGGTCACCGAGCGTCTGGAGGATTTTCCGGAGACGCGGCGCATACAGACCGTGGACGGCGCACCCCCGCCGTTGGGGTGGATGCTGAAGCAGCCGGAGTTGGCCCAGACGCTGCGGGTGGTGCGCGACAGGGGCGAGCAGGCCCTGGCGGTCGGCGACATCGCGCGGAGGATCGAGCAGGCCACGGGCGGGGCGGTCACCGAGCTCGACCTGGCACGCTATGCGGTGCGGTGGCGGGAGCCGCTGAGCGGCGAGTATCGGGGCTACCAGCTGGTGTCCATGCCGCCGCCGAGTTCCGGCGGCATCTTGCTATTGCAGATGCTCAATGTGCTGGAGCGCTACGACCTGGCGGCGCTGGGCAAGGGTTCCAGCGAGTACGTGCACCTGCTGGCGGGGGTCATGAAACTGGCCTTCGCCGATCGCGCGGCGCATCTCGGCGACAGCGATTTCTATCCGGTGCCGGTCGAGCGCCTGGTTTCCGCGGACCATGCCGCGCAACAGGCCGCACGCCTGCGCGCCGATGCGCCACCGGAGCCCACGGCAGCGCCACCGGCGCCGCCGGATGATGCCGGCACCACCCACATTTCGGTCATGGACCGCGACGGTAATGCAGTGGCGCTGACCCAGACCATCAACTCGGTGTTCGGCTCCAAGATCACCGTGCCGGGGACGGGCATCGTGCTCAACAACGAGATGGACGACTTCTCGATCGGCCCAGAGCTGCCCAATGCCTGGGAGGCAGTGGGCTCCGCGGCCAACGCCGTGCAGCCAGGCAAGCGCCCTTTGTCATCGATGACGCCCACGCTGGTGCTGCGGGATGGTCGCCCGGTCATGGTGGTCGGCTCGCCGATGGGCACCACCATCATCACTGCGGTGTTGCACTCACTGGTCAATGTCATCGACTTCGGTTTCGACGCCCAGCATGCCGTGAATGCGCCCCGTTTCCATCACCAGTGGCAGCCCGACAGCCTGTGGCTGGAGCCGGATTTCCCGGCCGATGTACGTCGTCGGCTCGAGTCCCTGGGCTGGCAACTGAACGAGCGCAGGTTCATGGGCGCGGCGCAACTGATCGTGTTCGATGCCGTGGCCTGCCTGTTCTGGGGCGGCGCCGATGCCCGCAGGGACAGTGGAGCCGCCGGGGTCAACATGGCCCCGGTTGACGTGCAGCGGCCTAATTGCGCCACCGCCGGGACACCCGCGGTCCTGCCCTGAGCGGGCACGGCGGAGCGCAGCGACCAGGAATGTAGCGATGAAAAAACACCGAGCTTGGCCCGTCTTGTTGACGATACTGGCGGCCCCCAACATCCACGCGGACATCGACTGGCACAGCATCGACCGCGCCGCGGCCGAGATCCAGCCGCAGGTGGTCGAGTGGCGCCGCTGGTTTCATCAGAACCCCGAACTGTCGAACCGCGAGTTCAACACCTCGGCCCGCATTGCGGAAATCCTCGAGGATATGGGGTTGCAGCCCAAAACCGGCATTGCGCACACGGGCGTGGTGGCCGTCATCGAGGGCGGCAAGCCCGGCCCCCTGGTGGCGATCCGTTCGGATATCGACGCCCTGCCGGTGACCGAGCAAACCGGGCTGCCGTTCGCTTCCACTACACGGACGGAGTACAACGGCCAGGAGACCGGCGTGATGCACGCTTGCGGGCACGATGCGCACATGGCCATGTTGCTGGGGGCGGCCAGGATTCTCAACGACCGGAGGGCCGACCTGCCCGGTTCGGTCATGCTCATTTTCCAGCCCGCGGAAGAGGGCGCGCCGGTCGGTGAGCTTGGTGGCGCGGAGTTGATGCTGGCAGAGGGCCTGTTTGCGGATGCCGTGCCCGAGGCCGTATTCGGTATCCACATCGGGCTGAACGCCCCGCCCGGCGAACTCGTGACCAAGCCCGGGCCCATGATGGCCTCCGCCGACCGCTGGACCCTGGTCGTGCGTGGTCGCCAGACCCATGGCGCGCGGCCCTGGGGTGGTGTCGACCCCATCGTGGTGTCTGCCCAGATCGTGATGGCCTTCCAGACCATCGCCAGCCGCCAGGTGGACGTCACCCGGGCGCCCTCCATCATCAGCGTGGGCCGCATCCAGGGTGGTATCCGCAACAACATCATCCCGGAAGCGGTGGATATGGAAGGCACCATTCGGGCCTTCGATCCGGAGATGCGCGCCTACATCCACGCGGCCATGGAGCGCACCGCGGTCGCCATCGCCGAGAGCGCCGGCGCCACCGCCGAATTCGCGGTCGACCCGCGCGGCACTCCGGCGGTGATCAACGACGATGCGCTGGTGGAGCGCATGTGGCCGGTGTTGCAGCGCGTGTCCGGGGAGCGGCCGATGCAGCGCCTGCAACCGCGGACGGTCGCCGAGGATTTCTCATTCTATGGTGAAGTGACGGACAGCCTGTTCGTGTTCCTGGGCAGCGTGGCTGCCGGCCATACGCTGGAGACCGCACCGAGCAACCACTCGCCGTTTTTCGATATCAACGAGTCCGACCTGGAGCAGGGTGTGCGCCTGTTCGCGCACCTGGTGGTCGAATACCTGAGCTCGGGGAAGGATTGACGCGCTAGCGGCGCTCGCGCCACAGCAGCCAGGCGATCCATGCCGGCACGCACACGCCCAGCACGCTGGCCCAGGGGGGCACTTGCCAGCTGCCGGCGGTGAGCGGCACGTCGAAAATCAGGCGTAACAGGTGGGCGATGGCAACCAGGGAAAACAGGGTGATGGCCAGCAGCGTGCCGGTTTTCATGTCTGCGCCCTCCGGGGCTTGCCTGTCCTGATCATAGTCCATGCCAGCCTCCCGGCGGGCTGCAATCGGTTATGGTGAGCCGGTATCATGCGGGAGCGGCCCGCCCGCCACGGAGGCCAGATGTCCGAGTTCACCGCCCCCGAAGATCTATCCGCCTGGATCGCCAACAGCCTGGCGTCCGGCGAGCACGTCCTGGCCACCAGCAACCAGGGAACCATCCTGTTGTACCGGGACGGGGCGCGGGAATTCGTGGTCAAGACCGCCATGGGCTTCGGGCCGCTTCGGCGCGCGCGCCAGGCGACGCTGCGACGGGAGTACCAGGCTTACCGGCGCCTGGCGGGCATGCGGGGCGTGCCGGCTTGCCTGGGCCTGGCGCAAGGGCGGCACTTGTTGCTGGAGCACGTGCAGGGCAGCCCATACCGGGAGGTGCATATCCCCGACCGGGCGCACTGGTTCGCGCAGTTGCTCGCCATCATCCGTGAATTTCACCACCGCGGGGTGGCGCACGGTGACCTCAAATCCAAGTCCAACCTGCTGGTGACCCGCGATGGCGCGCCGTGCGTACTCGATTTCGGCACCGCCGTGCTTCGCAAGCCCGGCTTTCGCCCGCTCAATCACCGGCTGTTTGCCTATGCCCGGCAGCTGGACCTCAATGCCTGGGTCAAGCACAAGTATCATGGCCGCTACGAGGATGCCGAGCCCGCCGATCGTGAACTCCTGAACTACAGTGCCTTCGAATCGCTGCTGCGCAGCTACCGTAATTGGCGGGATGCGAGATGAGCCTTGCCCTGCATGACGGCCAACACCCCCGCGAGCGCAAAGCCCGCGATGCCGCGCGTGGTCAGGGGGTCGGGGGCCAGCCGGATTGTGCGTCTCGGGCGTCGCGCGGCAGGCATCGCGCCAGGCGCTCCAGGCCTTCGGCGATGGAGATTCGGGGCACGTAAGCGAGGTCCCGCTTCGCGGCCGAGAGATCGTACCAGTGGGCCGTGCACAGTTGCTCGGCCGCCCAGCGTGTCAGCGGGGGCTCGGAGTCGATGCGCAGCAGTTTCCAGCCCGACTCCAGCACGGCGCCCGCGGCCAGTGCGAGGGCGGCGGGGACGGGCCGGATCGCTACCGGATGGCCGGCGGCGCCGAGCAGGCGGGTGATCACCTCTCCCTGTGGCAGCGGCTCGTCGTTGCTGATGAAGTACGGCTTGCCGGCGCAGCGCCCGGCGCCCTGCAACTCGTCCAGGGCCAGCAGATGGGCGTGGGCGGCGTTGTCGACGTAGACGGTGTCGATCAGCTTGTCTGCGCCCGGCAGCGCGAGACGCCCCCGGCGAACCTTTTTCAGCAGCCGCGGCAGCAGGTGCGGGTCGCCCGGCCCCCAGATGAGGTGCGGGCGCAGCGCGGTGGTGCGCAGGCTCGGCGCGTTGGCCGCCAGCACGCGCCGCTCGGCAACGGCCTTGGTGGCCGGGTAGGGTGAGGCGAAATGGTCCGGGCAGGGCAGGGACTCATCACCGCCCTCGATGTCCCCTCCCGCATGGACGATGCTCGGTGAGCTGGTGTGCACGAGATACCGTATCTGCAGGCTCCGGCAGGCCTGGATGACGTTGTCCGTACCGGTGACGTTGACGCGGTGGTACTCGTGCGCGGGCCCCCAGATGCCGGCCTTGCCGGCGGTATGGATCACCGCATCGCAGCCCGCCAGGGCGTTCTCGAGCGCAGCGGCGTCGGCGACGTCGCCGCGAATGCACTGGATACCGAGCGTTTCCAGGTCGGGCGCCGGCCGGCGCTGGTAGGCGATGACCGTGTCTCCGCGCGCGTTCAGCTGCCGTGCGATCGCGCTGCCCAGGAATCCGCCGCCGCCGGTGACCAGGACCTTCATGCCATTCTCCCTGCGGCCCATGCGGCCAGTCGCTCGCGCCCGATCTTGGCGTTGTGGCGGATATCGACCGGGAAGCGGCGGTGGAACAGCACCGTGCGGATGTCCGCCAGGCGCGGGTCGTCGGCCGCCATGCGCAGCAGCTCGGCGCGTATTTCCTGCCGCCGCCCGCGGCCCACGCGGCCTTCCGTCTCGGCGCACAACACGGCCCGCCGCTCCGCCCCGGAACCCACCCCGACCAGCGCGGTGCGGCGGATGTCCGGATGGGTGTTGAACACCGCTTCCACCTGGTCCGGAAACAGCGTCGTCCCGTCCAGCTCCACGCGCTGCGATTTGCGCCCGCAGTACCACAGGCGTCCCGCATCGTCGAAGTAACCGATGTCACCCATGCGATGCCAGACGCGCCCCTGGTGGTCGCAGGTCTTCGCCTCCCGGGTCTGCGCCTCCCTCTGCCAGTAGGCGTCGGTGGTGGTCGGGCCATGCACGATCACCTCACCGGCGGCGTTTGCGGGCAGCAGTTCGGATTCGTCCAGCAGGGGCACCGCGTGCTCGCTGATGGGCAGGATTCCGACGCGGTTCGGCGCCACCGGGCGGCCGACGCAGATGCCGGCGCCGGTTTGCGTACGGCGCTCGATCGCGGCGTCGAGCTCCACGCTGGAGGCGCTGGCCACCGGCAGGCACTCGGTCGCGCCGTAGGGCGTATGGACGAGGGCGCCCGCCGGCAACGCGACCTGCAGTCTGCGGATCACGTCGATAGGAACCGCCGCGCCGGCGGAAATGACCCGCCGCACGCTCGGCAAGCGCAGGCCATGGCGATGGGTGTGGTCGGCCAGCACCCGCACGAGGGCGGGCGAGCCGAAGATGTTGGTGACCTGGAAACGCTCGATTGCCCGGATCAGCCGCGCAGGATTGGCGCGCGCCGGCCGGCGCGGATCCATGGCCGGGACAACGGTGGTCATGCCGAGCGCCGGGTCGAACAATGCGAAAGGCGGAAACGTGGGTAGATCGATCTCGCCCGGGCGGATATCGAAGGCCTCGCGCAGCATGGCCACCTGGGCGGTGAAGTGCCGGTGTCGGTAGACCACGCCCTTGGGCACGCCAGTGCTGCCCGAGGTGAACAGAATGGCAGCCAGCTCGCCGGGCCTCGTTGCCGCCAGCACGCTGCCCGACTCCCGAGTGCCCAGCGCGCGCAGGCTGGCGGTATCGATGCCCGCCCCGAATCGCAGCCGGCCAACGGTCACCAGCCTGGAGATGGAATGGGGTGCCCATCGCAACGCCACGCGTGCCATCTGCGCCCGCGGGACGCCGATGAACGCTTCCGGCGCGGCCTCGGCCAGGCACTGGCGCAGGTTTGCCAGGCCAATGCCCGGGTCGATCAGCACCGGCACCGCGCCCGCCTTGAACAGGGCGAAAAACAGGGCAAAGAATTCCAGGCCCGGCGGCACCATCAGCGCCACCCGCGTGCCGCGTTCGATGCCATAGGCCAGCAAGCCCCGGGCGTACTGGTCGCTCAGCGCATCCAGTTCCCGGTAGCTGCAGGAGCGGTAATCAGGCGCGCCCCCGTGCATGCCGACCGGGTAATGCAGGGCGGCCCGCTCCGGCTGTGCCGCGGCCTGCGCGGCCAGGGCGCCGGCCACATTGCATGGTTTGTCGGTGTTCCACTCAACGTTCATCGAGAGCGGTGCCGGCGGCGCGGGTGCGGTCGAGGAAAGCGGCGATGGCAGCGGTAAGCATCGGCCCTGCATCCTCGAGCACGTAGTGGCCGCAATCGGGGTAGGCGTGCAGCTCGGCATGCGGCAGCAGTTCCCGCCAACGGGCCAGGAAATGCCGGTCAAACACGAAATCCCGCTCACCCCAGGCAATCAGCGCGGGCCGGTCGCGGAACGCCTCCAGGCGGGCCTCGGTGTCCTCCAGGATCCGGAAGCCCGGGTTTTCCGGGCCCAGCGGGATGTCCTGCACGAAACGCAGGGTGGCGATGCGGTTGCGCCAGGAGTCATACGGGCCGATGTAGGCTCTGCGCACCGCCTGGCTGAGCGGCTTCTTGCAGGCGAGTCGCGCGGCGAATCGGGCGAAGGCATTGCAGCCGCGCACCAGTGGCGCCCCCAGTGGCGTTCTGCCGGCCAGCCACAGGGTTGCCGGCAGGCGCTTGGCAGCAGGCATCCGGAACGCCGCGGTGTTCATGATCACGGTACTGGCAATGCGCTCGGGGCAGCGGGCGGCCCAGCCGAAACCGATCATGCCGCCCCAATCGTGCACCACCAGGTGGACGGGCGCAGCCGGCGCCAGGTGGTCGAGCAGGCGCTGCAGATCGGCGATCCGATCCTGCAGGCGGTAACCGTAGCGGGCGTCGTCCGGTTTGTCGGACAAGCCACAGCCGAGATGATCCGGCACGATGCAGCGAAAGCGGTCGCGCAGCGCCCGCACCAGACCGCGATAATAGAACGACCAGGTGGGGTTGCCGTGCAGCATGAGCACCGCCGGCGCACCGCGTGGGCCCTCGTCCAGGTAGTGCATCCGACCGCCAGGCTGTGGCAGCCAGTGGGACGAGAACGGGTAGAGTTCCTCTGGAGGGCTATACATGCCTCACCTGCGCGCCCTGGAGCGCGCCAGCGCCCGCCAGCGTGCGCGTTGCCTTACCAGACCACTTCTGCCATTGCGCAGTTGAGGCCGGAGCCGATTCCCAGCAGCGCCACGCGGTCCCCGCGGTTGATTTTGCCGAGCCGCACCGCTTCGGCCAGCACCATCGGCACCGAGGCCGGGCCCACGTTGCCCATTTCCGGATAGATCGCGTGCACCTTGCGGGGGTCGAGGCCCAGCATGCTGACCAGCGATTCGGTGTGCACCTTGCTGACCTGGTGGATCACGAACTGGTCGAGTTCGGTGACGACCCAGCCCAGTGCCGCGCAGGCGGCCTGGAAAGTGCGGGTGGCCAGTTTGAGGCCCTCCGTGAGGAGGGTGCGCGTGTCGGTCACCATCTGGTGCATGTGACCCCGACACAGCTGGTTGAACTCGGTGGCCGCCCGGGTGACGCTGCCGAGGTAGGAATGACCCTCCGGCGACAGGTCGCGGCGGGCCATGATCATGGCGGCCGCCCCGGAGCCCAGGGTCAGCGAGGCGAATTCGGCCCGGAACTGCGCCTCGTCCATTTCCGTTTCAAGCATGCGCTCGATGGTTGCCTCGGTGATCGGACCGCTGGATTCGCCGTCGACGATCAGGGCGTAATCCACTTCCCGGCGCTCGATCATGCGGGCCGCGATGTCCATGCCGTTGAGAAAGGCGAGGCAGGCATTGCCGACGTCGAAATTGAGACAGTCTTCCGACAGGCCGAGATTGCCATGCACGATGCAGGCGGTCGAGGGTTCGAGGTAGTCGCGGCAGACCGAGGTGTTGATGATGACGCCGATGGCCCGGCGGTCGATGCCGGCCTGTTCAATGGCCTGTTCCGCCGCCAGCGTGGCGGCGTCCGAGGGTTGCGTTCCCACCTGCCAGAAGCGCCGCGCCGCGATGCCCGAGAGCTCCTCCAGCAAATCACCCCGTACCCCCAGTTTCTCCAGCGTGGGGCGCAGGCGCTCCGCGATTTCCCGGGAGGTCACGCGCACCGGGGCTTCCACGGAGGCAAGTGATTGAATGACGACGTTTTTGAACAGCATTGGCGCAGCCGGCATACGGGGGAGGCATACACTAATCCCAGAACGCCCCGGGTTCAAGCTTCACGAGGTGCGCGGTGAGCGGATATCACCATTCAACCGGTCGAACGGATGCTATAGACTGGCGGCAATCGAGTGGGGCCGCCCCGGTTCGGCCGGGGACAGCGGGACGCACCGAACCAGTGAATGCCAGTTCCCAAAGCGTGTTGCAACCCGGGGATTTTGCGGTCCGCGAGCTGCCGCTGGCGCCGCTGGAGGCCCCGACCGCGGGCACCCTGCATCTGTGGTACCTGGACCTGGACCGGCTCGGCACTCCCCTGCAGCCGGGAGCCGGCACCGCCGGTGTCGCTTCGCCCGGCCCTCGCTTGCGCCGCACGGTCCGGCGCTTCTACCTGCGATTGATCCTTGGCGCCTACCTGCACCGGCCCGGCAAGGACGTCCGCATACTGCGCCAGACGCGCGGCAAACCGGTGCTGGATGCGCAGTCACATGATGTGCCGCTGGACTTCAGCCTCGCCGCCAGCGCTGGTGCCTGCCTGCTTGGTATTTGCGTGGCGGGTCGCATCGGGGTCGACCTGGAGTCGGCCGGGCGCGAAGCCGGGGACCCCGTCCGGCTGGCGCGGCGTTACTTCAGCGCCCGCGAGGCGGATGCGCTGGCGAAGCTCGAGGGTCCGCGGTTGCAGCGCGCGTTCATGCACACCTGGGCCTGCAAGGAGGCAGTGGTCAAGGCGGCGGGCCACGGCATCGCCAACCAGCTGTGCCGGTTCACCGTGGCCACCGATCCCGATCGGCCGCCGCGATTGCTCCACATGGAGGGCGATGGCGGGGCCGGCTGGTGGCTCGGCAGGGTGCATCCTGCCCGTGGCTTGCTGGGAGCGGTTGCCGTGTCCGCGGCCGTTACCTGCGTGAAGGGTTTCCGCCTGCGCTTGCCGGCCGGCTGAATCCGCGGGGGCTGAATGCTCAATCGCGGACGGCGGCGTAGCGGGCCCGCCAAAGCAGCGCGGCTGCCGACGCACCGAGCAGCGCACCGGCTACCACGCTCAGCTCGGGCGCCAGGCTGTAACCGAGCCAGGCCAGCAGCATGGACAGCAGGCCAATGACGGACAAGGTGGCGGCCAAGCGGCCTTCATGCTCGACACTCAGGGCCAGCAGGACGAAACCGCCCGCCCACAGGGAGGCCGCCAGCACGTCATGGGCGCCGCTGTTGAGAGCCCAGGTGGTCAGCACCAGCGCCAGCGCCACCGGCAGCAACAGGGTGAGGCCGCGCCGCAGGCCGCGGGTACGTAAACGCAGCATCCCGTCGAGGCCGATGCGGGGGGTGCGATCGCACCGGGCCACGGTCGGGCAGGGGTTCTGAATGGTGATCGTTTTCATGTCTCGCTCCAAATGTTACTTACACATAAGTAAGTTTCATGTTCAAAATTTTTTCAGTCGACAAGGCCCAGGTCGGTGCGAATCTGGGCGATGATTCCACCCAGCACCGCCGGCCCGTGAATGCGCGCCATTTGCCGCGCTCCCTGCAGGGTGGCGAAGATGCCCATCGCGCGCTGGCCGGCATCGCCCTGGAAGTGGAATTCACCCTGTTCGCGCCCGGTTTCGAGCACCCGCGTCAGCCATTTCAATGAATCATCCATGAACCGATCCGTGGCCTGCCTCACCGGCTCCGGCAGTTCGTCGTAATCGACGGAGAATGCACCGAAGGGACAGATGCACAAACCTTCGCAGAATTGCCGCTCAGTGAAGACGAACAAGCCTTCAAGCTGTGGCAGCGCGCGACCGCCGTAGGCCATGAACTCGGAGGTCTGGTCGCGCAGGGTGCGATGGAATTCCTCCACCAGCGCCAGCGCCAGGTCCTTCTTGCTGGCGAAGTGATAGTGAATCGCGGCGTTGCGCACCCCGAGCTGGGAGGAAATGTCCCGGTAGCTGAAGCCGTTGAAGCCCCGCTGGGTCAGCAGTTCGGTGGCCTTCTCCAGGATGCGCTCGCGCGTGTCGCTCAGTCGTGTCATGGGTCTGTTCTTACCTACCTATAAGTAAGTATAGCTGTGAATCGCATGGAATGCAAGCCATCGTGATGTGCTTTCAGCCGCGCAGCGCGCGCAGGAGCAGCCAGCCACCGATGAGGAGCAGGCCGGCACCCAGGCCAGAGAATCCCCACAGGTACCAGGGGCCCGATTCCATCGCCACCAGCAGTGCGCCGGAAATGCTGAGTGCGCCGCCCGACAGGGCCAGCAGGGTGCGCTGGTGAGAGCGCTCATGCTCGCGCCGCAGCCGGGCCAGGTCGTCGGAGGCGATGCGCGTCTCCAGCTGCCCGCGGGTGGCCTTGCGCAGGTAGTCGTGCAGCAGCCCCGGCATCTCGGGCGCGGTCGCCAGCCAGGACGGCAGTTTCTCGCGGAAATCCCGGGCGGCATGTTCGACGCTCTGTTTCTCCCGCAGGATGGCCTCCAGTTCCGGTTTGGCGACGGCCCAGATGTCGAGGTCGGGGTACAGCTCGCGGCCGAGGCCCTCGATGTTGAGCAGGGTCTTTTGCAGCATGATCAGCTGCGGCTGGATGGTCAGCCGGAAGCGGCGGGCCACCCGGAACAGGCTGAACAGCAGTTCCCCGAATGAAATCTCGTTCAGCGGGCGGGTGAAATTCGGCTCGCCGACGGTGCGCACGAGATTTCATTCGGGGAACTGCT
>WVWV01000141.1:0-5011 GCA_011773845.1 Lysobacterales bacterium
TGATGTTGCTCGGGCGCAAACAGGACGCGTATGCCACCCTGCAGCCGCTGGAAGAGGCGGGAGTGCCGTACCTGCTGGCCACGCAGCTGGGCTATCACAAGTTCGACCCCAAGCCTTTTCCGTCGGTGATGGCCGTGCTCGAGCGCGAGGGCATTCAGCGCCCACCGCCGGCGGAGATTCCGTTCCAGTGCCCGCCGCCCGAGCAGACCTCCATTGCCGTGCTGCCGTTCGTCAACATGAGCCCGGATGCCGACAACGAATACTTCTCCGACGGTATCGCCGAGGAGATCCTCAACGTGCTGGCCCGCATCCCCACCTTGAAGGTGGCGGCGCGCACTTCGGCCTTTGCGTTCAAGGGCAGCAACGCGAAAGTCGCCGACATCGCGCACGAGCTGGGCGTAAACCATGTGCTGGAAGGCAGCGTGCGCAAGGCGGGCGAACAGGTGCGCGTCACCGCCCAGCTGATCAAGGCGGACGACGGTTTCCACCTGTGGTCGGAAACCTATGACCGGGAACTCACCAACATCTTCGCCATCCAGGATGACATCGCGCAGGCCATCGCGGCGGCGCTCGAGGTGTCGCTGCAGCTCCGCCAGAGCGAGGCCGGCAACCTCACCGGCACCACCAGCATCCAGGCCTACGAGCACTACCTGCAGGGCATGCAGCTCTGGCACCTGCGCACCGTGGCCACGCTGAATAGGGCCATCGAGGAATTCGAGGCGGCCATCCGCATCGACCCTGATTTCGCCCGCGCCCACGCCGGGCTGGCGCTCGTCTGGGCGGTGCTCGACGGCTATCAGAAAATCGACGTGGGTCTGACCATGGCCGAAACCCAGGCCGCCGCCCGGCGCGCGCTCGCGCTGGACCCCGAAAACGTCGAGGCGCTGACCGCCATGGGCCTGGCGTTCAGCAACGAGCGGGCCTGGGAGCGCGCCGACGAATACTTCCTTCGCGCGATCGAGCTCAACCCGTCATTCGCCACGGCCCACCAGTGGTTCGGGCGCCACCTCTGGATGCAGGGTAAACGCGAAGCGGGGCTGGAACGCTACCGGATTGCCTGGAGCCTCGATCCGCGCGCCCGCATCATCGGCTACAACCTGGCCTACCGGCTGGACGAAGTGGGCCGGCGCCCGGAGGCCATCGCGCTTTTGAACGAGGTGCTGGCGTTCGCGCCCGAGTTTCCCGACGGCCTGGGCCTGATGATGACCTTGCACCTGCTCGATGGCCGCTGTGAACAGGTCGCGGTGTACGGCGAACGGCTGACGGCCGCTCTCGCCAAGACGGTCGACGCCACGTCCGTCTACGTGGACCTGTGCCAGCCGCCGGGCAGCCCGGGCCGCGCCCGGGCACTGGCCGCCATCGGGGAGTGGCGCGACATCGACTTCGCCGCGCCGGACCACCCGACCCTGTCCTACGCCGTAGAACTCGCCTTGATCCTGTCGCTGCTCGGCGAGCCCGAAGCGGCGCTGCGCCTGTTTCGGCAGGAACAGCCGCATAACGGACCGGAAATCGATTGGCTGGTGTCCCAGAACTTTCGTCCCCGCGTGCGGGCATTCCTGTGCCTGCCCGAGATGCAGGCCCTGCTCCGCCCGGCGGGAGACGGCCGCGCCGCGCCCGCCGTGGACTGCGGCTAAACCGGCCGCATCGGACCATGACCAATGACACTTTCGCGCGGCACCCAGGCTGTCGGAGAATTGGCGACCGAATGGGGCAGGGAGTTCACGCAATGAAGACCGCCGCCGGCCGCCGCCAGGCGGGACGGGCGTTCGTGGCGTGCCCGAGCCCCTGACGCACACAGGTTGACCCATTAGGTACGATGCGCGTTTTCGACATCTACAGGCATCCCAAGTACGGCTGCGAGGCCGTATGCCGGGGTTTTTCCTGGTCCGCGTTCCTGGTGCCCTCGGTATGGGCGGTGCGGCGCGGCCTCGGGTCCATGACGGTGATGCTGGTGGTGACCACCACCCTGATGTTCGACATCGCGCAGATCGCCAGCCACTGGATCCAGCAGCCGGTTATCCAGCTGGTGCTGCTGGCCGTGCTGGTCGTGGCCTTCGGCTGGAAGCCGGGCTTCCGCGGCTACCGCTGGCATGCCGAGGCGTTGCGCCACGACAACTTCCACTGGATGTGCACGATCGTGGCCGACAACCGACGGCAAGCCATCCGGGCCGCCAACGACGACCGCTACGGCACCGAGGTCAGGATCGTCGCTGACAGTCCGGCCTGAGCGAACCCGCCAGCCCACCACCCAGCGGGAAAAAAGAAGGCCGCGCCTGCGGCGCGGCCCAAGTTGGCGGTGGGGGTCCGCCAGACAGGAAGCCGGGAGTCAGACGGCTTCCTGGAACTGCTCTTCTTCGGTCGATCCCTCCAGCGCGGACAAGGACGAATGTCCACCGGCAATCACCTGCGTGACCGCGTCGAAATAACCCGTGCCGACCTCGTGCTGGTGGCGGGTCGCCGTGTAACCGACGGCCTCCGCGTCGAATTCCGCTTCCTGCAGCTCGACATAAGCCGACATCTGGCGTTCGCGGTAGCCCCTGGCCAGCTCGTACATGCTGAAGTTCAGCGCATGGAACCCGGCCAGGGTGATGAACTGGTAGGCGTATCCCATCGCGCCCAGTTCCCGCTGAAAGCGGGCGATGGTGTCGTCGTCCAGGTTCTTCCTCCAGTTGAACGACGGCGAACAGTTGTAGGACAGCAGCTGGTCCGGGTACTCCTTCCTGATGGCCTCGGCAAACACCCGTGCCTGCTCGAGATCCGGCGTGCTGGTCTCGCACCACAGCAGGTCGGCATAGGGCGCATAGGCGAGGCCCCGGGCGATGGCCTGCTCGATGCCCGGCCGGGTGAGGTAGAAACCCTCGGCGGTGCGCTCACCGGTGATGAACGGGCGGTCGTACTCGTCGATGTCGGAGGTCAGCAGGCCGGCGCCCATGGCATCGGTGCGGGCCAGCAGGATGGTCGGCACATCCATGATGTCCGCCGCCAGGCGGGCGGCGACCAGCTTGGCGACCGCTTCCTGGGTCGGCACCAGCACCTTGCCGCCCATGTGCCCGCATTTCTTGGCCGACGCGAGCTGGTCCTCGAAATGCACGCCCGCGGCGCCCGCCTCGATCATCGCCTTCATCAATTCGTGGGCATTGAGCACGCCGCCGAACCCGGCCTCCGCGTCCGCCACGATCGGCGCCATCCAATCCACGGAATCGTCGCCCTCGGCATGATTGAGCTGATCCGCCCGCAGCAGGGCGTTATTGATCCGCCGCACCACGTTGGGCACGGAATCGGCCGGGTAGAGCGACTGGTCCGGGTACATCTGCCCGGCCAGGTTGGCGTCCGCGGCCACCTGCCAGCCCGACAGGTAGATGGCCTTCAGGCCGGCCTTGACCTGTTGCATGGCCTGGTTGCCGGTCAGGGCGCCCAGGGCGTTGACGAATGGCTCCTCCGCCATCAGGCGCCACAGTTTCTCGGCTCCGTTGCGCGCCAGGGTGTATTCGACCCGCACGGTTCCGCGCAGGCGCATTACGTCTTCGGCAGCATAGCCCCGTCGAACGCCTTTCCAGCGCGGATCTTCCTGCCAGTGCTTCTTGAGCGCCTGCAAATCGGCAAATTGACTCATCGGTGACTCCAGTGCTTCTCGGCCCTCTGCGGGGCGCTTGGGGGTATGGGAGTGGTAAGCATATGAAGCATTCGCTAATATTGACAATCAAAATATTTAAATACCTATATTTAATTTTGTTAAATATATAAGTCGCTGTTTTTCATGCAGGAATCCAGACGCTACTACTATAAAGGCAACCCGCTGAAACAATTGCGTGCCTTCTGCGCCGTGGCCCGCAACGGCAAGATGTCAGCGGCAGCGGATGAACTGTACCTGAGCCAGTCGGCCATCAGCCTGCAGGTCAAGGCACTGGAACAGGAACTCGAAACGGTGCTGTTCGAGCGGCGCGGACCGCACATCCAGCTCACGCCGGAGGGCCGCCGCCTGCTGGAAATGGCGCAGCCGCTGGTGGAAGGCATGGACTCACTCAACCAGCGCTTCCGCACCGAGGTCACCGGCGACCCCGGGAGCGGCGAGGTGGTGATCGCGGCGGGAGAGTCCACCATCATCTACATCCTGCCCGAGCTGGTGGCGCGGTTCCGCGAGCGTTACCCGAAAATCCACGTGCAACTGCGCAACGTCACCGGCCGCGACGGCCTGGCCATGATTCGCGACGACCAGGTGGACTTCGCCGTGGGCTCCATGCTCGACGTGCCGGCGGACATCCGCTACACAGCGCTCTACTCCTTCGACCCCGCGCTGATCCTGCCGCTCGGGCACGAACTCGCGGACAAGCCGGACATCCAGCTGGAGGACATCGCCCCGTTCGGCCTGATCCTGCCACCGCGGCGACTGACCACCTGGCGCATGGTGGACCGCGTGTTCCAGCAGCAGCGCATCCCGTACAACGTGGTGCTGGAAGTCGGCGGCTGGGAGGTGATCAAGCGCTACGTGGAGCTGGGCTTCGGCATCTCCATCGTGACCAGCATCTGCCTGCGCGAGGGCGACCGGCTGGTGGCCCGCAACATGAGCCGCTTCTTCCCCCGGCGGACCTATGGCATCGTCCGCCGGCGGGGCCGCCACCTGCCGCCGGCGGCCCGGGCGTTTCTGCAGGAAATCCAGGAGACGCCGCTGTCCCGCGCCGACGCGCAGGCCGGCCACTCCAGCCGCTGACACCGGCTCACCGCGCCTGGGTGAATTCGGGGTAGGCCTCCAGGCCGCATTCGCCGATGTCCAGGCCCTCGTACTCCTCCTCCGCATCCACGCGAATGCCAAGCGTGTGGCGCAGCGCCAACCATGCCGCGAAGCTGACCGCGAACACCCACAGCCCGATGGTCAGGGCGCCGACGACCTGCCCGCTGAAACGCGCACCCTCGTTCGTCAGCGGCACCAGCAGCAAGCCGATCAGCCCACCCGTACCGTGCACCGAGATGGCGCCCACCGGGTCGTCGATGCGCAGACGGTCGAGGCCCACGA
>WVWV01000141.1:5086-10369 GCA_011773845.1 Lysobacterales bacterium
ACACCATGGCCACGGCGTGCGCGCTGGCCGCGTCCCCCAGCTTCAGCACCGAGCCGCCGTTGAAGCCGAACCAGCCCATCCACAGGATGAAGGTACCCAGCGTCGCCAGCGGCAGGTTGGCGCCCGGCAGGGCATTGGCCTGCCCCCCGGGGCCGTACTTGCCGCGCCGCGGCCCCAGCAGCAGCACCCCGGCGAGCGCCGCGACCGCGCCGGCCAGGTGCACGATGCCGGAACCGGCAAAGTCGCTGAATCCAAGCTCGCCCAGGTCGTACAGCCCGAACACCTCGGCGCCGCCCCAGGTCCAGGCGCCCTCGAGCGGGTAGATGAAGCCCGTCATCAGGATCGCGAACGCGAGGAAGCTCCACAGCTTCATGCGCTCGGCCACGGCACCGGAGACGATCGACATGGCGGTGGCCACGAACACCACCTGGAAGAAGAAATCGGAGGCGCCCGAGTACACCGAATCGCCATCGAAGCCCTGTTCGGCGGAGGCGGACAGCACCGCCTCGAGGTCGAAGGCCTCGAGGCCGGACAGGAACCAGCCGCCGCCGTACATCAGCTGGTAGCCGCATACCAGGTACATGAGACAGGCGACCGAATACAGGGCCACGTTCTTGGTCAGGATTTCGGTGGTGTTCTTGGCCCGGACCAGGCCGGCTTCGAGCATCGAGAAGCCGGCCGCCATCCACATGACCAGCGCGCCGCACACCAGGAAATAGAAGGTATCGATCGCGTACTGGAGTTCGAAAATCTGGTTTTCCATGATTGCCGCCCCTAGATGGCCTGCGCGCCGGTCTCGCCGGTGCGAATGCGGATGACTTCCTCCAGCGCGATGACGAAGATCTTGCCGTCGCCGATCTTGCCGGTGGCGGCGGCCTGGGTGATCGCCTCCGTGGCGCGTTCCACCTGGTCATCGGTCACGGCCGCCTCGATTTTCATCTTCGGCAGGAAATCCACCGTGTACTCCGCACCGCGATACAGCTCGGTATGGCCTTTCTGCCGGCCGAACCCGCGCACCTCGGTCACCGTCAGGCCCTGCACGCCCACTTCGTGCAGGGCTTCCCGGACATCCTCGAGTTTGAACGGCTTGATGATGGCGGTAATGAGTTTCATGCCTGGCTCCCGAAGCGCGATACGCGCGGTCTGTACCGGTATCGAGAGCAGGAATCGTGCCAGTGGCGAGCTGGCCGATGGTTTCAGTGGCGGCGCGGGACGAGGGCAGCGCCGGGGATCGGTGCGAGCGCCCGCCGTGCCCTATAGCGGTGCCCGTGCGCCATCATGGTGCACGACTGGCGGGGAACGGTGACGGGCGGTTCAGGTCCGCGCGCTGCGCTGCGCGCGGACCAGTGCCAGGCGCGTCAATACCGGGCCGACCAGCTCGAACATCACGGTGGCCGCCACCACCACCGAAAGCAGGGTCTGGGCGTGGTCCAGGAAGGCATTGGCCGCCACCAGCGCCATGCCGATCTCCACGCCGGCATGGGGCAGCAGGGCCAGCCCGATCCACCGCCGCGTGGCGGGCCGGGCACCGGACAAGGCGCCACCGAGATAGCCGCCCAGTATCTTGCCGGCCGTGCGGCAGACAATGTAGGTGGCCCCGAGCAGGCCCAGCGCGGCCAGCGCATCGACTTCCAGCGTGGCGCCCGCAAGCACGAACATGATGGCTAGAAACGGCCATTCGATACCCTCGATGGCATGGAAGGGATACTCGTGGTGGCGGGCGAAATTGGTGATCACCGCGCCCATGACCATCGGTGCGATCAGAAACGAGACCTCCAGCCAGATCGCCAGGCCTCCGCACAGGAAAACCAGGCCCACGGCCTCGGTCAGCATCGGCTGGCCCGGGCGCATGCGGCCGGTGAGGAACGCGGCCGGAAAGCCGAGCGCGGCGCCCAACAACACGGCGCCTCCCACCTCCTGCCCGGCGAACAGCAGGGGTGAGACATCGGTGCCGGTGGCCCGCAACGCCAGCACCACCGCCAGGCCAATGCTGAACAGGACCAGGCCCCAGGCGTCATCGACCGCCACGATCGCCAGCAACAACTCGCCGAAGCGGCCGCCGCGGCCGGACTCGACCACCACGTCCAGCACCGCGGCCGGAGCGGTGGCAGCGGCAATACTGCCCAGCAGGATGGCCAGTTCCAGGCCGGCGCCAATCGCCAGCAAGCCCAGGGCGACCAGCAGCACCGAGACCAGCGCGGCGCTCAGGGATATGAGCAGGATCTTGCGCGCCGAGAACCGAAACGTCTCGGCCGAGAGCTTGCCGCCGAGCAGGAACCCGACCATCACGAGGGTCATGGCCGCGACGACCTCGAAATACCGGGTGAACAACTCGGGTATGAGGTTCAGCCCGCTCTCTCCAATGGCGACACCGAACAGCAGCAGCAGGGTCACCCGCGGCAGCGGCGTGCGCTGGCCCAGCGCCGAAGTCAGCAGGCCCAGCAGCAGTATGCCGCCGATGGTGATCAGGAATTGTGATGCGACGTCGGCCATGGGCCCGGGCGCCATCTCGCTTGCCGGAATCCCCCCAGCATAGCCGGCATGCACCGGACGGCCATGATCTGGGTCGTGAGCGCCCCGAATACGCAGGCCCGGGGCGCGATGGCCGCGCCCCGGCGCCGCGCACCGCTGCCGGGCATTGACCTGCGTCATGGCGCGACCCAGCGGCCTGTGGTGAGATCGGCGCACGAGAACGTTCCGGCATTCCGGGGCCCGGAGGCCCGGGGATGGTCGGCTGTTGCTCGTGGGAGGTGAATCATGACGGTCAAGACTGGACAGGTCCTGACGGCCGTCGGTTGCCTGTTCGCGGTGATGTTGTTTGGGCTGACGCTGAGCTGGGTGGCTCAGGCCGGGGACAACCCGGCGACGGATAAGCCCTGCGCCAACGCGATGATCGATGCAGACGAGGCCAAGCAGATCGCGGCAGCCTACCTGCGTGATCTGGGCTACGACAATTACCCACCCGGCGCGGATGCCCTTTCCCGGCATTTCACGCTGCGCGATTCCAGCTGCGTCAACGGCCAATGGCGGGTCCATGTGGACCTGGGGCCACACGCGTCGATCCCGGACAAGGGCGTGGTGCTGGTGAATTGTCGCACCGGCGAGGTGGAAGACCACTTCGCCCCCGAACAGGCACTGGCAGCCGAATAGCCGCGAACGGGTGTCGGCAAGGCATGCCCCGGCGACGGGGAGAGGGGGGTGTGCGCCGTCAGCGGCTGTTATCCAGGCCTTTGACCCGCCGCGACTCGCGCCCGGGCCGGGCCCTACGAAGCCCTGCGCTGCACGCCTGCCAACACCGTGACGAGCACCCCGAACCCCCCGTAGATCAGGGCGTCGACCGCATTCCGGCTGAACGCAAAGTAGCCTCCGAGCGCCAGGTAGACGGCGCCCAGCACGAGCGCCACGCCGACCCCGCTGCGATCGCCCCGCAGCAGCCGCACGATGGCCAGCACGGCGAAGCCTGCGAAGCCCAGGAGCCCGATCCCCACCATGCTGACCAGATGCAGGGCGCCGGGGCCCATCCCCGCCGCGGCGTCGAGACCGAACTCGCGCAACCCCCCGGCGGAATCGGCGAGATAGAAAGCGCCGTACGCGAGCGCATTGAGGGCCAACAGCGCGAGCACGGCGACCAGGCTACCGGACAATAATCTCAACACCGTCACCTCCGTTCCGGGCCGCGCCGCGCCGCGTCTCAACTATACTTCAAGGTACCGCCACCGACAGCCCGGATTGGCGGGAACGACCGGGAGAACCTCAATGCAACGATTACTGCTTGCCTTACTGCTGCTGGCGCCGACGAGCGCCTTCGCCGAGCACATGGACGTCATCGAGATGCAGCTGCACGATGACTGTTCCATGGATCAGTTCATGGCCATCGTCGCCGATTTCAACGCGTGGGGCGAAGAGAACGCGTACCATGCGCGCGTCGCCGTGCCGATTCAGAGCGACAAGCTCACCTCGATCTTCTGGATGGGCACCTCCAAGGATGCGGCGACCTTCGGCAAAGCGTGGGACACCTGGCGTGACGCCCTGGGCGACCCGGAATCGGTACCCGCCCAGCTGTGGGCCAGGTTCCAGGCCTGCAGCCAGAACCTGCGGCGCACCGGCTACGACGTTTATTGACCTTGCCGCGGTGAGCCCGGCCCGGCGCGCGGGCCGGGTGACGGGCACGACCCGCTCAGGGGCCGGTCACTGCCGTTCGTAAAACTGGATCAGGGCGCCATCAGGCGTTTTGATGCCGAATGCCCGGACCGCGCCAAAGGGCGGCAACCGGAAGCTGCTCATCGGCAAGGCCAGCTCCCAGCCGCGCGCGATGATCTGCCGCTGAGCGACGTCCGCCGCATCGACCTCGAAGCGCACCGCCAGGATTCCGAGGTTGGGTGCATGGCAGCGCTCGGCGTGGTCGCGGCCATCGAGGCCCATGATCTCGATGGTCTCCATGCGCCCGAATTCCCCCGCGACGGGATAGACGATCCCGACCCGGTAGGGAATCTCCGTGGTGAGGTTGTAGGGAATGCCGAGCGGCATGTGGCGCGGTTCGGGCTCCACGTAGGGTTCGCCCTTGTAGAACGTGTCGAACCCCAGCACCCGTGTGTAGAAATCGTACGCGGCATCGCGATCACGCACCATTTGCATCATGTTGAACGGCGCTGAGAGGCGCTCGAATTCCGGAATGGCGGCTGGCAGGGGCGGTTCGAGCCGCTCGTAGCCCTGCACCTGCACGCCGTCGGGCCCCCGGAAAATCGTCACCAGGAGCCTGGAGGTACCGAACGACAGCGGCGTGATGGGTGTTTCGGTCCACCAGCCCATGGCGATCGCGTCGTCGTAGATGGCCTGCATGCCCTTCATGCGGATCATGAGGCTGAAATAGCAACCGGTATCCCAGGCCCGGGCACCCGGGCGCATGGGTTCCTTGCGCCCCGCGTCGTAGAAACGGACCAGGCGCACCAGGCTGCGCGCCTGGCCGGCAGGCCCCAGCAACAACGCCTCGCCGCGGGCGCGTGCCGGCAAACTCCAGGCGGACAGTTCCGCCGCATCGAGCGCGCCGCGCCATTTTTCCTCGTAGCCGCCGATGTCACGGAAAAACCGGGCGGTCACGTCGATGTCGGTCACGCTGACGACGGCTTCCTGCCAGGGGCGGGTCGTCACCGGTGCGGGCGGTTCCGCGTGGGCGGCCCCCGTCAGTGCGATCAGCAGGCCCGGCAGGGCCAGGTGGCGTGGTTCAAGCATCCTCGTCTCCGCGCGTCGTCACGGTTTTCAACCCACACCGGGGCGCCCCCGGTC
>WVWV01000110.1 GCA_011773845.1 Lysobacterales bacterium
ACCGTACCCCGCCAGCTTGGAATACTGCCTTTCCGCCTTGTACAGGTCACCGGAATCGAAGGAATTGTCAGCCCTCTCGAGGCTGATGCTCAGGGGCGTGCGGTTCTGGCGCGCCATCCACCACAACGCATAGGCGCGCACCTGCACTCGGTTGTCGATGGGCGGTTCGGGCATCTGCGCCACCGCATGACCGGCCAACAGGAGCAGTGCCGGTCCCAGCACGCAACGTGTAATCCGTTTCATGTGATCACCCGACCCGCCCCGGATTTCTCTCCGGTGAGATGAGACCCAGATTAGTACCTGGCTGCCGCGGCGTAAAGCAGGCCCGGCCCGCTATGCCTTACAATGCCAGCGACCAACCCGTGATGTAAGCGAGACCGACCCCATGGCGCGTACCGTCCATTGCCAGCTGCTCGGAGAGGAATTGCCGGCCCTGGAATTCCAGCCTTACCCCGGCGAACTCGGCAGGCGAATCTTCGAACACATCTCCGCCCAAGCCTGGCAAAACTGGCTGGCCCACCAGACCATGCTGATCAACGAGCATCGCCTGAGCCCGATCAATCCGGAACACCGCCGGTTTTTGGAGGGCGAGATGGAGCAATTCTTTTTTGGTGGCGGCTCCGAAAAGCCCGCTGGCTATATCCCGGAGTAGCCATACCCGGCAGCGGTGCTCACTCCAGCAGGGCCTGCACCTCGGTCCGGAAATCGTCCAGCGAGCGCTTGCCCTGGATGCGGCGCTGGACATCGCCGCGCCGGTCGATGAGGTAGGTGGTGGGCAGCAGCTCGTTCCAGCTGGGATCCACCACGCTGACCAGGGTGTCCATGTCGGGCTCGCCCCTCAGCAGGGTGTGAAACTCGGGAAAGTTGCGCTGGCGGTAGGCCGCCACGATGCCGACGTCCGCCGGATCGTCCATGCTGACCGCTACCAGCGCCACGCCCTGCGGGGCCAGCTCCCGCTCGAGCTGCATCAGGTCGGGAATCTCCTTCAGGCAGGGGATGCACCAGGTGGCCCAGAGGTTGAGCACGACCACCTCGCCACGCCTGTCCTCCAGCACGGCCCGAAAGGATTCCGCATCCACCCGCTGAGGCCAGGCACCTTCCGCAGCGGCGGTCTCCGCCGCGCGGGCGGCATCGAGCGGCAACCACAGGGCCACCAGCGCGCAGGCCAGGCGCGCGATCACGGCGCCGATTGCGGCTCGCCCGCCCCTGCGTCGACCCGCATGGACATGACGCGCTCGTCGTGTTGCCAGACGACGATGGCAGACCCGTCGGGCAGCATGGCAGCCTCGGGGTAACCCACGCTGCCTGGCGGTATGTCCAGGTGCCGAAGGGCACCGAACCCCTCACCCGCGTCCGTCGAGACCCGGTAGTAGATGCGTCGGGGTCCCCCCTCCTTGGCGTGCCAGATTGCGAACACCCTCTGGCCGGTGGCGGCCAGGCTCGGGCTGTCACTCACGTCCGCCTCGGGATGAATCTTCACCGCCGCCTCGAAACTCGCACCGCCATCGGTAGATCGCGCGAACAGCAGGCCCGGCGGCTCTTCCGCGCCGTTGTGAACGAGCGAGTAGAGGTGCCCGCCGGCCGCGGCCAGGGCATTGGCCTTGAGCGGACAACCATCCAGTTGCCACGGGGCGCCCCCGGTGCTGACCCGCGGGCCGAAGGTGGCACCGCCATCGCGACTGACCGTAACCACCGGGGTACGCACCTTGTCGGCCGAGACCTGGCGGCTGGAGACGTACACCGCGCCGTTTTCATCGACGGTGGTGGTGATCTGGCAGCAGGGGCAGGAGTCCGTCGCGAACAGCTCGCGCTCGGCCTCGAAACCCTGCCCATGGTCATGCGAGGCGCGCATGTACAGCGAAGACAGCATGTCCGCGGCGTTCATGTCCCGGGTATCCAGCCAGAAGGCGTATACGCCGCCATCGGCGGTCACCGCCAGGCTGCCGAACACCTGCGCCTGTGACAGGCCACCGCTGACGATGCTCGACAGATCCTCACCGGGATCGCTGTTCAGCACCTGCGGGGCGGCGAAGCTCAGGCCGCCGTCCACCGAGCGCGTGTACGCCGAGGAGGCCACGGCCAGGCCAGTGGTCGAGGAAGTGGTATTGATCGGATACATGATGTGCACCGAGCCGTCGGGCCCGGCCGCGACCGCGGCCTTGCTGATGGAGAAGCCCCAGACCTCGCCGTCGGTCGGGTTCACCCGCACGGGTTGCGAGAAGCTCTGTCCGCCATCCCCGGAGTGCGCATACATGAGATTGGCGAACGACTGGTGACTATGACGGCCGCCGGCCATGACGGCGCCGAGCTTGTCGGCGGTACCGACGACGCCTTTGTCCAGCCACACGACATGCACGGACCCGTCAGGGCCGACCGCGACCTCCGGGGCCTGCGCCCTGCGCCCGGATTCGCTGACCGCCACCGGGTCCGCCATCAGCAGGGGCTGCCACGCCACGGCGAGAGCCATGCCCAGGCTGCCGATCATTCTTTGCATGCTGCTCTTCATCACCATCCTGCGCTACCCATGCCGGCCGGGCGCCCCCGGCCGGCCATTCGCGCCGCCATCCTCAGAACCGGTAACGGAAGGTCGCGCCGATTTGCCGGCCCCGCGGCAGGGTGATGCCGAAACCGCGTGGCAGGATCGTCCCACCGCCGATGTTGGAAGCCGAGCGGAAGAAGAAGGGGCCGCAGTTCGCGCCCTGGCGCAAGCCCGGCGGACACGGAATGAAGGGCGCGTAGGTGTAGGCCCTGGAGTCGATGTAGCGCAGGATGTCCTGGGCGGTATCATCGTCGAACACGTTCTTGGCCCACAGGGTGAAATCCCAGCCTTCGCTGCGGTAACCCACCTGCAAGCCCACGCGGGTGGCATCGCCGGTCTCGGCCAGATTATGCACCTGCGCGTAGCGGCTCGACTCGTAGGTCACGTCGCCGCCCAGGAACCACTCCCGCCCATTATCCGCCGGGATGACGTACATGGTCCGCAACGAAGCCTGATGCTCGGACGAACGCGGCGTCTGGTTGCCGGCCACCGAGCCCCGCTCCTGGATGCAGGCGAAGTACACGTCACCGGGATCGGTGACGTTACAACCGAGCAGCACCGCCTGGTCCACGTTGACGTACTCCTGAATCTCGGAATCGATGTACGCGTAGGTGATCGCCATGTCCCAATTGTCGGCGATCAGGAAGCTGAGCTCGGTCTCGAGCCCCAGCACCTCGGTCTGGCCGACGTTCTCGACGAAGGAGGTCGGTGTACCGTCCGGCCGCTGGGTGGTGAAGGTGAGCTGCTGGTCGTCCCAGTCGACGAAGAACAGGGCCGTGTTCCAAATCACCGTGCCGTCCCGCCAGGTCGACTTGAAGCCCACCTCGTAGTTCCAGGCCTCCTCCTCGTCGTACGCCGTCACGGGGGCGCCGGGATCGTTGAACCCGCCCGGCTTGTTACCCTTGGCGATGTTGCCGTAAATGGTCAGATCGTCGCTGGCAAAATAGGTCAGGGTAAAGCGCGGCGTCACGCTGTCGAAGGTTTCCTCCTCGGAGACCGTGGTCTGGAACGGCAGGTAGGGGAAGAAATCGGCGGATTTCTTGTCCTCCGCGAACCGCACTTCCGCGGTCCCGCGCCACTGGTCGTTGAAGTCGTATTCCAGGCCACCGAACAAGGCGACGTTCTCGGTTTCCAGCTTGCGGGGATAGCTGTTGGGCATCTGCACCGCCATGGCCGGATCGAGCAGCGCCGGTGTGGCCGTCATCGGGTTGATGCGGTCTTCGACGGGCTGGTCGAACTCGGAGCGGTAGAAGTAGGCCCCGACGGTCCAGCGCAGACGCTGATCCTGGGCCGAACTCCAGCGCAGTTCCTGCGAGAAGGTGTCGGTCTCTTCTTCCTGAACGCGCCAGAAACTGCCATTGGCATCGAGGAACGGCAGTGCGTACAGGTAGGTCAGCGGATCATAGCCGGCATAGGAGACGTCGATCTGGCGAACCGTGTCCTCGTTCTGGAAGCCCGTGATGCTCTGCAACGTGCTGCCATTATCGAAATTCCAGTTCAGGGTCAGGGCCGTACGCAGGATCTCCCGGTCGATGCCGGGGTCGGGCAGGAAATCGGTGCGTGCCTCGGTGGTATCGCTCACGCGCACCGTGCCGCAATAATAGCCCCTCGCCGAAGGCCGCTCCGGGCTGGTCTCGTAACAGTTGTTGAAGTCCGCACCCTGCAGCCACACCGCAACGTGGTCGTCATCGTCCTCCTGGTAGGTGAGGCGGAAGGTGGCATCAAAATTCTCGCTGGGGGTGTACACCAGCTTGCCGGTAAAGGCGAGCGTTTCCTGGCCACCCACGTCCTTGCCGTCGATCAGGTTCTTGTGCTCGCCGCCGTACTGGTAGTAGGAGGCGCCGAAGTAGTAGTAAAGCGTGTCCTCGATCCAGGGGCCGCTGAAGTAGGCCATGGCATCGTACTGGTCATGCTCGGCCGCGCTGAGCGATACCTCTGCCTCGTGCTCGTTGGATGGCCGCCGGGTGACATAGTTGATCGCGCCAGCGAACGTCGCGCGCCCGTACAGGGCGGCCTGCGGCCCCTTGATGACCTCCACGCGCTCCAGGCTTTGCAGTTCGGTGGAAGCGATGGTGCCTGGAACGTAAACGCCGTCGATGAAGAATGAGGCGTTGGCCTCGCCCAGGATATTGGCCATGCCGCGTACGACCGGTCGGTCCAGATCGCGACCGAAGGCGGAAATGAACGAGAACCCGGGCGTGAAGGCCGCCACCTCCGTCGGGCTGTTGATACGCAGTTCCTTGAGCAGATCGTTGGAGAACGCGGTGACCGCAACCGGAATTTCCTGGAGGCTCTCCTCCTTCTTGCGCGCGGTGACCACGATTTCCTCGAGCCTGCTGGTGGCGCCCTCGGCGGCCTCCTGGTCCTGGCCCAAAGCCCCTGCGGGCAAGCCCAGCCAGATCAGGGACGCCACGATCAGAACCCGTTGAACGCGGTGGGTAGTCATCTTCATCTCTCCCTCTCCATGGCCCGCTCTGTGCTGCGGGCCTTACTTGCTGTGCACATTCACCAGCCGGCTTCGCCTGCCGGTATTCGGGTGGCAAAACGCTTCTTGTTATGTCTTTATATCATTTTACCCTTCTTCAGGAAAAGCGGGGAAGTCTCGCGGCCAGACCGGCCCGCACCCCCGGCACCCGCCGCGGCGGAGACGCCTCCTTCATGGCCGCTGCTCCGAAGCCCCATCGGGTATCTTGAGATTCAGCGCCAACACGACCTTGAGCGAATTGGTGATGGCCGGGATCACGGCGATCGCGATGGTAATGGCCAGCAGCGCACTCTCCGGCTGGCTGGCGCTGCGCGGCAGGCCCTGCACGAAACCCATCTGGCCGAGGAGCAGCCCCAGCGTGAGCGGGGCGGTGGCGAACGCGAGTTTCTCGATGAAACTGTACAGCCCCGCATACAGGCCCTCGCGCCGGAGTCCCGTGCGGCGGTAATCGTATTCCATGATGTCGGGCAACAGGCTCTGCCCCATCAGCAGCATCCCTCCGTTGCAGGCCGCGAGCATGAAGGCGCGAAGCGTGTACACCCAGATGGGCTCGGTGGGGCCGGAAAAAAACCAGGTCAGGTTGGCGAACACGGCCAGGCCGGCCGACAACGCCAGGGTATGCGGCTTGCTGAGGTGCCGCGAGATCAGGACCCAGGGGGCCAGTGCGCACAGGCTTCCGGCCATGTAGGCCAGCCCGTACCACAACATGATGGCCTCCGATTGCTGCATGACCTGGCGCACGAAGAAAATATTGGTGGCCACCGTGGCCGACAGCGCGTACAGGCCCAGGTACTTGATGCCCAGCAGCATCAGGAAGGGCTTGTTGCCGAGCGCGAGCCTGGCCTGCTCGAGCAGGGGCATGCGCTTGCGGGTCTGGCTGGCCGTCCTGGCCTTGCTGGTGGCCACGAAGCAGGCGCCGGCGGCCGCCAGGATGATGGCCCCCGCCACGAACGACATCAGCCGGTAGGCATCCGCCTCTGGCCAGCCGAGCTGGTCGCGCGCATGAGCGATCAGGCGCGGCGCCAACGCGATCCCGACAAACGTGCCGATGGAAATCCAGCCCACGCGGTAGGACATGAGCTTGGAACGCTCGTAGGGGTCGGCCACCATTTCCGCGGGCATGGACAGGTAGGGCACATTGAATATCGTGTAGGCGGTGGCGGCGAGCAGCAGCACGCCCAGCACCCAGGCATACAGGAGCTGGCCGTCCAGCTGCGGGACGGAAAACATGGCCACCACGCTCACGGCACACAGTACCCCGCCGACCAGCAGGTAGGGCCGCCGCCGCCCCCAGCGGGAACTCGTCTTGTCGCTGATGACGCCCATCAGCGGGTCGGTGAGGCCATCGTATATCTTGGAGAGGAACAACAGCGACCCGGCGATGGCGGGGCCCATGCCAATCACGTTGATCAGGTACGCCATCAGCAGCGCCGTCTGCGTATTGAGCAGGGTCGACATGGCGAGCGTGCCGAGGCTCCAGCCAAAATAGACCGGCACGAACCCCCGGGTCTTCACGAACCGCGCTCTTGCTCGATCAACTCCTCCAGCGGCTCCAACAGTCGCTGCACGAACTGCCGGCGGACCTCGTCGTAACCCGGACCGAGGTCGAAGGCATCCAGGGCCTCGTCGGTCGGCGTCTTTCCACTCGCCAGGATGGCGAGTGCGGTGTCCAGGCGCTCACGAATGGCGGCCAGCTCCTCGGCCAGCACCAGCATCATCTGGTACAGCCCGTCCAGCGCCGGATCGCTGAAATGCTGCGGCTTCGCGCCACGCTCTGGCCCCCGGACCGCCATCAGCGCACCGCGCCCACGAAGTACCAGGTCAGCGGGCCATCGACCTGCGCGACGTAGTCCTCGAACACGCTCGCAGCATCGAAGCCGGCCGCGATCAGTGCCTCCGGTACACTGCTCTGCGAGAACTCAGCCCAGAATGGTTCGTCGTTGTGTTCGGTCTGCCACATCGACAGGAACCGGGCGAAACCCGGCATGTCAGGGTCCTGGGTAGGCACGTCCTGGTGGATGACCACGCCGCCGGGCGCCAGCAGCCGCCAGCACTCCGCCATGATCGCGCGCATCATGGGCGTGGGCACCTCGTGCAGCAGGATATTGCTCACGATCAGGTCGAAATGGCCGTCGGGAAAGCCGGTGCCCGACGCATCTGCCTGGTGCAAATGAAGCGGCACTCCCAGCGACTCGGCCCGCAGGTGTGCATAACGCAGCAGGCCCTCCCCGATATCGATGCCGTGGGTCTGCGCCTGCGGGTACGCGAGCGCGTAGCCGCAGGTCTGGCCGCCGTATCCGCAACCGAGGTCCAGGATGCGAGCGGGATCGAGCCCCGGGAACCGCTCGTTGAGGTAACGCACCACGGCCTGCGCCTTGCTGTCCCGCCTGCCGGTGCCGACCCCCCGCGTGTAGAGGGTTCCGCCAGCCTCCTGCAACAACCCCGCGCGGAGGTCCGCTTCGTGGCGGCTGCCGACGTATCCGCCCGGCTGACCATGAAATGCATGGCGCCGGAGATGCCCGGGTATCGGCAGCTCCGGATCGAGCGCCAAGGAGCCCCGCTTGGGGCGCTCACTGATCTGCGCCATGCGGGCCTCCAGTTCCGGTAACTGCCGTTCCACCATGTCTTCCAGCGCCAGCCACATGCGTCGTTGCGACCCCTTGTTCAGAGCACTCCAGGCGGCAAACGACGCGCTGCCGGACATGGCCGCGGCGGTCTCCTCGAGGGTGGGCTCATCGCTGCCGGTGCGATGGCTGGCCACTTGCCCGAGACCACGCGCGCCGAGCGTGCCGAGGCGCCTTTTCAGGTGAAACACGAAGGCCTGGCGGGCGCGGTCGCGATGGTCCGGTGCGGGCGTCAACTCATGGACGGTCGACCGGTTCATGTCCTCCAGGCGGGCAGTGGACGCCACGATGATGATCTCCTGAACCAAGGTGCGGGACAGTATAGCCTGCACCTGCCGGTTGCTGTAATCGGCAGGACCGCCCGCCTGTCGGCCGGCGCGCAGTGCCGAAATCCGGCTCGCCACGGGCGTTGGTTGACTTGCCGGCCGCGGCAAGTGTTTAATACCGCGCCTGCCGCAAACGCTCGTGCAGCGCAACGGGCGGGCGCGGCGCCAATCGCATCCGGAGCCCAGGTAGCTCAGTTGGTAGAGCAGCGGACTGAAAATCCGCGTGTCGGTGGTTCGATTCC
>WVWV01000163.1:0-177 GCA_011773845.1 Lysobacterales bacterium
GGCGCGGGTCCAGCAAATCCGAGTGCGCGGCGAAGTAGCGGTCCAGAAAACGCTGTTCCAATGCCGACCCGATGCCGGTCGCGGCCATGGCCCTGACCACCGGATGCTGGGAATGCCCGGCCCGCCCGTCCGCGAGCTCCTGGCGCCACCACGCCAGCTTGGCCAAGCCCACCGACG
>WVWV01000163.1:326-512 GCA_011773845.1 Lysobacterales bacterium
ACGCCGCCTGCTGACAGAACCGTCGATCCGAATCACGCATGCGGCTCAGACCCGAAAAACGCCGGCGCCCCCTGCCTGCCGGCCTGCTTGTCAGGACTCATTCCAGGCACCGGGCAGGCCCAACAAGTCCGCCGGCGCCTGGATGACATACCCGGCAGACACGCCGCGCGCATCCTCCAGCGGGTC
>WVWV01000163.1:519-22044 GCA_011773845.1 Lysobacterales bacterium
AGCGGGTCGAGGTAGCCGTATGCGGCGAGCGCCGTCTCGGTACCGGCCGCCAGGCCCGCCTCGATATCGCGCAGGTCATCCCCCACCATGATCACCCGCTCGGGAGGCAGACCCAGCAGTTCACAGGCCAGCTGCACCGGTGCCGGGTGCGGTTTGCGCTGGCTCAGGGTATCGCCGCAAATCACGCACGAGGCCGATGCCAGCAGACCGAGGCCGGCCAGGATCGGGAGTGTCAGGTATTCGAACTTGTTGGTGACCACGCCCCATGGGACCGCCCGCAGCTGAAGTTGCTCCAGCAGGTCCCGCACCCCATCGAAAGGCTGCGTTGCGCGCAGGCTGTTGGCCGCGTAGTACTCGAGGAATGCCTCGCGCCGCGCCTCGAGCACGCCCTCATTGTCCGGCGGCAGTCCCGCCCGGATCAGCCCAACGGCACCCCGCGAAGCGACGTGCCGAAAATCGGCGACTTCGACCTCGGCCAGGCCTTCCTGCCGGCGCAGGTGGTTCAGTGCCCCTACCAGGTCCGGGGCACTGTCCAGCAAGGTGCCGTCCAGATCGAACAGGACCCCGGCAATCATGGTGACCTGCCGGACCGCTGCGCATGAACCAGGTAATTCACCATGACCGGCCCGCCCAGGCGGGCCGTGCGCGTCAGGGGGTTGTAGTGCAGACCGCGGATATCCATCACCTGCATCCCCGCCGCACGCAGCCAGGCCGACAATTCCGAGGGCCGGATGAACCGGTCGTAACGATGGGTACCCCGGGGCAAAATGCCCGCCACGTGCTCGGCGCCGACGATGGCCAGCGCGAAGGCGGCAGGTGTGCGGTTCAGCGTGCTCATGAAGCAATGCCCCCCCGGCTTCAGCAGCCGGGCACAGGCTGCCACCACCGAGCGGGGTTCCGGCACGTGCTCGAGCAGCTCCATGCAGGCAACCACGTCGAAACGCGCTGCATGGGCGGTTGCATACTCTTCCGCCGTGGCGCTGTGGTAGTCGACTTGCAGGCCGGATTCCAGCAAGTGCAGCCGCGCCACGTCCAGGGCCCGGCTCGCGACATCGATTCCGATCACGCGCGCTCCGCGGGCGGCCAGGGATTCCGCGAGGATGCCACCGCCACACCCGACATCCAGCACGTCGGCGCCCGCCAGCTCGGCGCGCTCCGCGATGTAGCGCAGCCGGGCCGGGTTCAGGTCATGCAGGGGCCTCGAATCGCCTTGCGGATCCCACCAACCGGCGGCGATCGCGTCAAACCGCTCGCGCTCGACGGGATCGATATTGATGTCAGGTTTGCCTGCCATTCGATCTCATCGCCTCGTTCATCACCCGACCATGCGCTGCCGCCAGCACTCGGCGCGTTCGATCACCTGCGGCAAGTCGAGGGCGGTCAGCGCGCCGCCCTCCAGGAGGCGCCTGCCGCCCACCCACACGTCGGAGACCTGCGCACTGGTGGCAGCATATACCAGTTGCGAGATCACATGGTGCACCGGCTGGGATTGGGGTCGGTCCAGGTCGACCGCGCACAGGTCGGCCTGCTTGCCGACCTCGATGCTGCCCAGCGTCTCGCCCAGCCCTAACGCCTGGGCGGCATTGATGGTGACCAACTCCAACGCCTCGCCAGCACTGAGGGCGCAGGGGTCTGCCGCCACGCCCTTGGCCAGCAACGCAGCGGTACGCAGTTCGGCCAGCAGATCCAGATCGTTGTTGCTGGCTGCCCCGTCCGTGCCGAGCGCCACGTTGACGCCCGCCGCCAGCAAGTCCGCGACTCTGCAGAACCCGCTGGCCAGCTTGAGATTGGACTCCGGGCAGTGCACCACATTGACCCCCGACTCGGCCAACAGCCGAATATCTTCGTCTTGCAGGTGGGCCATGTGGACCGCGATCAGACGCTCGTTCAGCAAGCCGACATCGAGCAGGCGCTGCAAGGGTCCCATGCCGTATTCCTGCAGCGAATGCCTGGCCTCCCAGGCGATCTCCAGCAGGTGGATGTGCACGGGCAGTTCGAGCGTGGCCGAAAGCTCCGCCACTCGCGCCAGCATGTCGTCGGTTACGGTATAGGCGGCATGGGGGGCGAGTGCGGTAGACACAAGCGCGCACCCGCGCAGCGCGTCGTGCACCTGCAGGGCCTTGGCGATGTACGCCTCGAAGTCGCGGGCCCACGCGGTTGGAAACTCGATGATTGGCAAGCCGATGCAGGCCCTGAGCCCGACTTCCTCGACGACGCTGGCCGTGACGTCGGGAAAGAAATACATGTCATTGAAGCAGGTGGTACCGCAACGGATCATCTCTGCGACCGCGAGCCGCGTGCCGTCAGCCACGAACTCGGGGCTCAGCCACCGTTGCTCGGCTGGCCAGATGTGGTCGCGCAACCAGGTCTCCAGCGCCAGGTCGTCGGCGTATCCCCGCAGCAGCGACATCGGGGAATGCGTATGCATGTTGATCAGGCCAGGCAACAGCACATGGTGGTCAAACCGCTCCGGCGTGGCATCCGGATGGCGCACAACCGCCTCGTTCGCGGGCAGGATGGACGTGATCTTTCCCCCTTCCATGAGCACCGCGTGGTCTTCTAGCACGACGCCCCGCGGCCGCACTGGCACCACGTACCTGGCCAGGAGTAGGCGGGCTTCGGGCAACGAATCAGTCCTTGACGCGCGAGACGTACTCGCCGCTGCGCGTATCCACGCGAATCTTCTCGTTCTCCTGGATGAACAGCGGTACGCGCACCACCGCTCCGGTTTCCAGCGTGGCCGGTTTGCCGCCGCTGCCCGATGTGTCACCCCGCACGCCCGGGTCGGTTTCGACCACGAGCAGTTCCGTGAAATTGGCGGGTTGCACGCTGATGGGCTCGCCGTTGTAAAGGACCAACTGGCACCGGTCCTCTTCCTTCATCCACAGCGCGGCATCGCCCACCACCGATTTCGGGCAGGCATACTGCTCGAACGACTCCGGGTGCATGAAATGCCAGTGCTCACCGTCATTGTAGAGGTACTGCACCTCACTTTCGAAGACGTCGGCCGCCTCGACGGACTCGCCCGACCTGAACGTCTTCTCGATCACCCGGCCGGTCAGCAGATTGCGGACCTTGACCCGATTGAACGCCTGGCCCTTGCCGGGTTTGACGAACTCGTTCTCGACGATGGCATAGGGGTCGCCGTCGAGGACAATTTTCAATCCACTCCGGAATTCGTTGGTGCTGTAAGAGGCCATGCCTTCACTCCTGATGTCGAGCCAAGCCGGGCGCCGCGGAAGGGTCGAAACGCCCGGACCGCGGCCCAAAAGGGTAATTTTAGCCTGCACGATGGCCCCCGTCAGCCTGCACCGCATTCGCCACTCAGGCGCGTGGGTCCGAAACCCCTCACCCCCCGGCCCGCTTACCAGAATCCCCTGCCACCCCTGGGACTGGCGGCGCAGGAAAGTTGAAGTGCTCTCTGATTCATCTCATAATCGCCTGATATTGAATTACTTATTCACGTTCGACCTGACCGCGAGGGGTGCAGCCCGGAGTGAACCGCCGTATGGATAGCCTGGGCATACTCGTGGTCGGCTCTTCCCCTGAATGCGCGGAAGAAATCAATAGCTTACTGCGTAATCATGGAATTCTGGTTCGTGTTTCCTTTGCGGCCGATTGCCGCGGCGTTCGGGACCGGCTCCAGGCCGAACGAGCGGACCTGCTGATCTACGATGTCTCGGCGCCAGTCGAGGCACCCGTTGATGAAGTGATGGCCCTGGGCGAAGCCGCCTCGGCCATGAACTGCGTGCGCTTCTCCCCCGCAGCGCCGGAGCGCCTGATCGAAGCCGCCGCCGGCCACCGCTGCATCACGCTCAATGCCGATGACAACCAGCAACTGCTCGGCCTGGTCGAAACCTTGCTGCGCGAGTGGCAGGCCGCCAAGCGGGCCCGGCCCATGCAGGACCCATTGCGCGACCTACAGCAGTGCTACGACACACTGCTTGACTCCACGGCCGATGCCGTGGCACTGGTGCACGAGGGTCTGCACATTCGCGCCAACCGTGTCTACCTCGATCTCATGCGTGCGGCCAATCTCGACGAGCTGGCAGCCGTATCCGTGCTGGAGCGCGTCGAGGCCTCCTCCGACAGGCTGCGCACGGTGCTCAGCAAATTGCAGAGCAACGGCGGCGAATGCGACCTGGCCGTCACCGTCAGCACGCCCGGGCACGATGCGTTCGAGGCGGACCTGGCCTGCCGAGGCGTCCGCTTCGGCGGCGAGCAATGCGTACACCTGGTGTTGCGGCCGCGCGACGAGCACGCACGGCTCCAAACGGAAATGAAACGCCTGCGGGAGACGGACCCGCTGACGCAACTGCCCAATCGACATGCGTTCGAGCAGCGCTTGGCCGAGTCGCCGGGGCCCGCACCGGACGGTTACGAGGCGGCCGCGCTGTACTACCTCGAACTCGATGGCATGGCCGAACTGGCACGCCAACTGGACCCGCCCGCCAGCGACGAGTTGCTCGCTGCGCTGGCCGCGCGGCTCCACGCTGCCGTCGGTGATGACGACCTGCTGGCACGTTACAGCGACCACGGCTTCGTCGTGTTCGCACAGCGCAAGGATTCGGGCAGCCTGCAACGGCTGGGGGATGCGCTGCTGCGGGCGGGCGCGAACCCCGCCCCGGATTCCGGCACAGAGCAGACCACCGCGGGCATCAGCATTGGCATGGCCTGGGCGAATGGTGAGGTATCGGCGTGGGAGGCATGGCTCCGCCAGGCGCGATCGGCATTCAATACCGCCGCCCGCGCCGGCGCAACCCTGGAACGATACCGCCCCGAGCAGGCCGCTGCGGCCGGCGACGCGCCGGACGGGCACTGGGCCGACCGGATCCGTCAGGCACTGGATAATCGGGAGTTCTATTCCGTTCAACACAGCATCATCAACCTCGAGGGCGAGACCGAGGGCCTGTTCGAGAACCGGACGCAAATGCGCGCGCAGGGCGGTGACCTGCCCCCCGAGGAGTACCTTCCCGCGGCTGAATTCCACGGCTTGGGCAGCAACATCGACCGGCACATCATTCCGGGACTGCTAGGCGCCATCTCCGGCTCCGGGGACCGGCACATCATCAACCTGAGCCGGAATTCCGCGCAGGACTTCAGCTTCACTGCCTGGTTGTCGCAACAACTGGAACAGCACGCGGTGATCCCGTCGCAATTGATCTTTCAGATCGCGACGCCGGCCGCCATTGACCATCGCGAGGAAACCCAGCGTCTGCGCCAGGAGCTGGCCGCGCTGGGATGTGGGTTTGCCATGGCAGAGTATGGTGACCAGCCAGGCAGCTATCGCCTGTTGGAGACGATGCGGCCCGCGCTGGTGAAATTGAAGGCGGACCTCACTCGCGACCTGCCCGACAGGCCGGATCACCAGGACCTGGTCCGGCGTTTGACCGCGCGCGCACGCGCGCTTCACACGGAGGTCATCGCCGACGACATCCAGGATGCCTCCGCCCTGGCCATGCTCTGGCAATGCGGCATTCGATGGGTCGCGGGCGAATTTCTCGAAGACATGCCGCAACTGGAAAACATCCGGTCCGGCCCAGGCTAAGCGCACTCCTGAGCGCGGGACCGGGCGATAGCGGTTGGCGACTCCGAAGAGCCCGCGCATGGGTACACGAGGTTCCATGGTTCGCGATCGACCCCAGCACTCCGAGCCTTACGTCGGCCGCTTCGCGCCGTCGCCCACCGGTGACCTGCACTTCGGTTCGCTGGTGGCGGCGGTGGGCAGTTATCTGCAGGCCAGAGCGCGGGGCGGCCGTTGGCTGGTCCGAATCGAGGACATCGACCCGCCGCGGGAAGTGGCCGGCAGCGCGGCCCGTATTCTCGGGGATCTGCGCCGCTACGGGATGCATCCCGACGGCGAGGTCCTCTATCAATCCACTCGCGCGGACGCCCACGCGGCGGCGATCGCGCAGCTGCTGGCCCAGGGCGATGCATTTCCATGCGCCTGCACGCGCAGCATGCTGCCGGCCTCGGGGGTCTATCCCGGCACCTGCCGCGCCCGATCGGTGACCGTGTCGACGCCGGGCAGCATCCGCCTGCGGGTCGATCACGGGCCGATCGCGTTCACTGATCGCGTCATGGGGCGGCACGCACAGGACCTGGCGGCAACCGTGGGCGATTTCGTGATTCGCCGCAGCGACGGTTTGCCGGCCTACCAGTTGGCCGTAGTGGTGGACGATGCCGAGCAGGGTATCACCGAAATTGTCAGGGGGGCGGACCTGCTGGATTCAACGCCACGCCAGATGCTGGTGCACAGGCGGCTCGGCCTCACGCCACCGCGTTATCTTCACCTGCCCGTGGCGGTCAACCCGGACGGATCCAAGCTGAGCAAGCGCCTGCGATCGGATCCGGTCAACCTGACCGATCCCGCGGACGGCCTCGCGGCCGCGCTGCGCTTTCTTGGCCATGCACCGCCCGCCGGGCTGGATCTGGCGCGGCTCTGGGAGTGGGGCCACGCCCATTGGGACGTCGCCCGCATCCCCTCCCGACCGACCATCGCCTTTTGCCCGGATACCCTGAAGCATTGAGTGAAACGCTATACTGTGGCTCATCCTGACCATTGCGCCCGGCCATGAACCCGAACTACCTGGACTTTGAGCAACCGATCGCTGAATTGCAGGAGAAAATCGACGAGCTCCGCAACGTCGGTTCGGACAATGCGCTCAACCTGGAGGAGGAGATTCAGCGGCTGCAGACCAAGATGCAGCAGCGCATCGCCAACATCTTCAGCGATCTGAGCCCCTGGCAGATTTCCCAGCTCAGCCGCCACCCGCTGCGCCCGTATACGCTCGATTACGTGGATCTGCTGTTCGACGAGTTTCACGAACTGCACGGGGACCGGTCCTTTGCCGATGACCACGCCATCGTGGGCGGCCTGGCGAGATTCCGGGAACGGCCGGTGGTGGTCATCGGGCATCAGAAAGGCCGGGACACCAAGGCCAAGGTGTTCCGGAATTTCGGCATGCCCAGGCCCGAGGGCTACCGCAAGGCGCTGCGCCTGATGCACCTGGCCGAGCGGTTTCGCCTGCCCGTGGTGACCCTGATCGACACGCCCGGCGCCTATCCGGGGATCGGGGCAGAGGAACGCGGCCAGTCCGAGGCGATTGCCCGCAACCTGCAGGCGATGTCCCGGCTTGCGACACCGGTCATCTGTACGATCATCGGCGAAGGCGGGTCCGGGGGTGCACTGGCCATCGGCGTCGGCGATTGCGTCAACATGCTGCAATACAGCACCTACTCGGTCATCTCGCCGGAAGGCTGCGCCTCCATCCTCTGGAAGGATGCCGCCAATGCCGAGGAAGCGGCCTCCGCGCTCGGCATTACCTCCGATCGGCTGCTACAACTCGGGTTGGTGGACGAAGTCATCCCGGAACCGCTGGGCGGAGCCCACAAGAACCCGGCCGAGGTCGCGGAAAGCATCGGGGAGTGCTGGCAGCGCCAACTCGAGGAACTGGACCAGATGACCACCCAGCAACTGCTCGAGCGGCGCTACAGGAGACTGCTGTCCTACGGCGTGTACAAGGGCGGATAGCGGCACGATCATGGGTAATTCGCGCCTGCCGTTCAGCAGTGAGCGGTTACTGGTCTCGCTCGAGGCCTTGCGCCCTGCCCGGCGTTACTGGATCGCGTACAGCGGCGGGGCGGATTCCAGCGCCCTGCTCCACGCCATTGCCGAATTGCGGGCGCAGCTGGCCACCCCGGTGCGGGCCTTGCATGTCAATCACGGCCTGCACCCCGATGCGGCGGCCTGGCAGGCGCATTGCGAGCGTACCTGCGCACGGCTCGGCATCGAACTGGAGGTGGTCCCGGTGCAAGTGGATGCCCAGGCCGGCCAGGGCGTGGAAGCCGCGGCCCGGGAGGGGCGCTACCGGGCCGCAGCCGACCGCCTGGGCCCGGACGAGTTGCTGCTCACCGGGCACCACGCGGATGACCAGGGCGAGACCCTGTTTCTGAACCTGATGCGCGGCAGCGGCGTCGATGGCCTGGCGGGCATGCCTGCCCTGCGGCCCCTGGGCGAGGGTTGGCTGGCCCGGCCCTTGCTGGCGTTTGGCGGTGCGGCACTCAGGGACTTCCTCCTCGCCCGCGCCCTCGACTGGATCGAGGACCCCTCCAACCAGGATCCCGACTATGACCGCAACTTCTTGCGCCGGGAGATACTGCCGGCGCTGGAGGCCCGCTGGCCGGGCGTGGCCGCCAGCCTCATCGAAAGTGCGGACCATTGCCGGGAGGCCGCCGGGCTGCTTGCCGGCCTCGCTGATCAATGGCTGGAAAGCGCGCTCGTGCAGCCATTCCTGCTGCGCCTGGACACCGACCTGCTGGCCCACGCGGCGCGCTTCAAACTGATGGTTCGCCGATGGCTGCACAGGGCCCGCACACCCCCGCTGCCATCCCGCCGTCTGGACGAACTGCTGCGGCAAGCACGCCTGGCCGGCCCGGAACACCACGTCAGCATGGCATGGTGCGGATGGTCTCTGAACCTGTTCCAGGACCATCTGTGGCTCCAGTCGGAGGTGTCCATGGCGTCGTGTCCGGCCGTGGATTGGACAGGACCCGAACCCCTGCCGCTCGGCGCGGGAATCGGCACGCTCGCCGTCCAGCCGGTTGCCACGCGCTGGCCCGATGGGTTGCGCGTGAGAGCGCGCGAGGGTGGTGAACGCATCACGCTGGCCGGCAGCGGGCAGCGCAAGCGCATCAAGGACCTGCTTCGCGAGGCCGGCGTACCACCTTGGCTGCGGGCGTCCATCCCCCTGCTCTGTTGGGACGATGAGGTCGTCGCCCTCGGCGACTGGCTGATCGGGGAGCGCCTCGAGAATTGGCTGCGGCAAGAGGACGTCAAATTGATCTGGCAGCCGCTCGACCCCATCTTGACCTACGTGGCGGCAACCTGCAGGCGGCCCGCCGGTTGACCAAGCTCCGTTGCTGGGGTAGTGTCGCCCGGCCGAAGGCCTGATGCACCCTCATGGACAAGGACCCCTTTCCCAATTTCGAGAAAGCGCTGGCAGAACTGGAATCGCTGGTTGAAAAACTCGAGTCCGGGGACCTCGCGCTGGAACAATCACTCGAGGACTTCAAGCGCGGTGTCGAGCTGACAAAGCAGTGCCAGCAGATCCTGGACCGCGCCCAGCAATCCGTCGAGCAACTGCTCAACCCGGAAGATGAAAGCACAGCCGAGCCCTTCGCTGCAGACGACTGACGCCTCCGCACGGGTCAAGCTCTGGCAGCAGCGCTTCGAGACCGTTCTGCTGGGCATGTTGGACGTCAACCATGATGCGCCGGCCCAACTGTGGCAGGCCATGCGCTATGCCACCCTCGACGGCGGCAAGCGCATGCGCCCGCTGCTGGTGTATGCGGCGGGCCACGCGCTTGGCCTCGAGGAACCTGAACTCGACCACGTGGCGGGCGCCGTAGAGATCATCCACGCCTACTCGCTGATCCACGATGATCTGCCGGCCATGGACGACGATGAACTCAGGCGCGGACGGCCGACCTGTCACAGGGCCTTCGATGAGGCCACCGCAATCCTGGCCGGCGACGCGCTGCAGGCGCTGGCATTCGAGATCCTGGCCACTCATTCCGCCGGGTCAAAGCACCCGGACCGGCTGGCAGCCATCATCGGCCGCATCGCCCGAGCCTGCGGCTCGTCCGGCATGGCCGGTGGCCAGGCACTCGACCTGGCGGCCGTGGGGCAACAGCTGTCCCTGGAGGCGCTGGAACAGATGCACCGTCTCAAAACCGGCGCCCTGATCGAGGTGTGCGCTACGGCGCCGGCCGAATGGGCGGCGGCCAGCCCCGCAGTAACCGCACGACTCGCCCGCTACGGGCAGCAGGTGGGGCTGGCATTCCAGATTCATGACGACATCCTCGACGTCACCGGGAACGCACAGACCACGGGCAAGACCAGCCACAAGGACGCCGCCCTGGACAAACCGACCTTTCCCGCCATCCTGGGCCTGCAGGCGTCCGCGGACCGCGCCCGCCAGTTGCGCGACCTGGCCCTTGCCGAATTGCGCGGATTCCCCGGCGATTGCGGCCCGCTGGCGTGGTTGGCCCGCTATGCCATCGACCGGGACAGCTAAACTACAGGACATGGAAGCATCACCTTATCCGTTGCTGGATCAGATCGAGGTCCCCGCAGACCTCCGGCGCCTCGACGAGGAGGCCTTGCCGGAGCTGGCTGCGGAGTTGCGTGCCTTCCTGATCGACTCGGTGGCACGAAGCGGCGGCCATTTCGGGGCGGGCCTCGGTTGCGTGGAACTGACCGTGGCGCTGCATTACCTCTATGACACGCCGCAGGACCGCATCGTCTGGGATGTCGGGCACCAGACCTATCCCCACAAGATCCTGACCGGGCGCAAGCACGCCATCACCACCATCAAGCGGACCGGCGGCCTGGCGCCATTCCCCAAGCGGGCGGAGAGCGAATACGACACCTTCGGAGTCGGCCACTCATCGACCTCCATCTCCGCGGCCCTCGGCATGGCCCTGGCCAGCGCCCGGGACGGGAGCGACCGGCGCGTGGTGGCAGTGATCGGTGACGGCGGCATGACCGCGGGCATGGCCTATGAAGCCCTGAACCATGGCGGGGACCTGGACCCCAACCTGCTGGTCATCCTCAACGAAAACCAGATGTCGATCTCACCCAACGTGGGTGCGATCACCAAGATGCTGGGCCGTCTCATGAGCGGACCCACCGTGACGGGCATTCGCGAGCGGGGCAAGCGCATGATGCATCGCGGATCCCGCACCTGGCGCTTCATGAGCCGCTGGGAGGAACACATCAAGGGCATGGTCATGCCCAGCACCCTGTTCGAGGAGCTCGGCTTCAATTACCTCGGCCCGATCGACGGCCACGATCTGCCAACCCTGATCCGCACCATCAGGACGGCCCAATCGGTGGCCGGCCCGAACCTCCTGCACATCATCACCGCCAAGGGCAAGGGCTATGCCCCGGCCGAAGCGGACCCCGTCGCGTATCACGCGGTAGGGCCCTTCGACCCGCAGCAAGGCGTCGTCAAGAAGCCGCCGTCGCCTTCGGCGGCACCCACTTACACCCAGGTATTCGGCGACTGGCTATGCGACATGGCGGAACGGGACGAGCACCTGATGGCCATCACCCCTGCCATGCGCGAGGGTTCCGGGATGGTGACGTTCGCCGAGCAGTTCCCGCAGCGCTATTTCGACGTCGGCATCGCCGAGCAACACTCGGTGACGCTGGCGGCGGGCATGGCTTGCGAGGGCAAACACCCGGTGGTCGCTATCTACAGCACTTTTCTCCAACGTGCCTACGATCAGCTGGTTCACGACGTCGCGATTCAGAACCTGCCAGTGCTGTTCGCCATCGACCGGGCGGGCCTGGTCGGCCCGGATGGCCCCACCCACGCAGGCAGCTTCGACCTGAGCTACCTGCGCTGCATACCCAATCTCGTCGTCATGGCGCCCGCGGACGAAAACGAGTGCCGCCAGATGCTGTATACCGGATACCGCCACCCCGGCCCGGTAGCGGTCCGTTATCCGCGCGGCAGGGGGCGGGGTGTGCCTATCCAACAGGAACTGTCAGCGCTGCCGCTGGGCAAGGCAGAGCTTCTGCGGGAGGGCAGCCAGGTCGCGATCCTCGCGTTCGGTCACCCGGTGCACGATTGCCTGGAGGTGGCGCGGCGGATAGACGCCACGCTGGCCAACATGCGTTTCGTCAAACCGCTGGACGAGGCCCTGGTGCGTTCGCTGGCCTCCCGTCACCGCTTGCTGGTGACCGTGGAAGAAAACGCGGTTGCAGGGGGGGCTGGCAGCGGCGTCAACGAATTGCTGGCCGCCGCCGGCCTCAGCGTCAGCGTCCTGAACATCGGCATCCCGGACCGATTCATCGAGCACGGCGCGCGCGAGGATTGCCTGGCCGCGGCCGGGCTCGATGCCGAAGGCATCAACCAGCAGATTCTGCAGCGCCTGCGCGAACTGGGGCTGGCACTGCCCGTCGCGACCACCGTCATCCAGGGCGGCGGCTGAGGCGGGCGACCCCAGCCGGGCGCATCATGCCCGGATGTGGCGGAACGTCAGGTTGATTCGCGGCCCGACCTGCTGGCGGGTTCGCGGCACGCAATGCCTCCACTGCGCCTGGCTGGTGCCCTGCATCAGCAGCAGGCTGCCATGCGCCAACTGCATACGCTGCGAGCGACCGCCCGCGGCGGGCCGGATCAGCATCCTTCGCGTTGCCCCCAGGCTGATCGAGGCGATCACGGGGTGCGGGCCGAGCTCCGGCTCGTCATCGGCATGCCAGCCCATGGCATCGGCCCCGTCGCGGTACGCATTCAACAACACGGAATTGAACGCGACGCCGAGGTCCGCCTCGAGCCGGCGCCGCAACGGCTTCAGGGCCGCATGCCAGGCGTTTGCCGCCAGGCGCAGGCCACTGTACTGATAGGTGATTCCCGGGTCGCTGAACCAGGCGGTCAGGCGTGGCTGCTTCACCCGCCGCCCGAACAGGCGCAGGCTCTGCTGGCGCCATGTGACCTCGGTCCGCAAGCGCGTAAACAGTTGATCGGCCTGCGCCGAAGTCAGGTAATGCGCCCGGTATACGAACGGCTCAAGATCCGCCACGGCGCGGTGCATCCAGGGCCGCCAATTGCCGATCATGCAGGCGCGAGAGTAGCACCAGGGCGGCCACCGCGCCCGCGAAGGCCCAGGCCATGTCGGATTGGGTATCCCACTCGTAGCCCTGCGTGCCCAGAAAGGCCTCTGCCGCCTCCGCGCTGATCAGCGCTGCCCACCACTCCAGCAGTTCGTAAAATGCGCTAACGGCCAGGCAAATGCAGACCACCAACAGCGCTAGCCAGCCGCGTCGCGCGACCACGCCGAGGCGCAACAACAACTCGCGCGCGACGATCGCCGGCACGAAACCCTGGGCGAGGTGCCCGATCTTGTCGTAGTTGTTGCGGTCGCTGCCGTTCACCGCCTGCAGCCATTCTCCAAGCGGAACCTCCGCATAGGTGTAGTGCCCGCCAACCATCAGAATGACGGAATGTACCAGTATCAGCAGGTAGGCCAGCCCGGTGAGCGGGAACCGTTGCCGGGTGGCCACCAGCAGCACCAGGGCCATCAGCGCCGGGCTGACCTCCAGCCACCAGGTGACGCGGTCCCGCGGCTCGACCGCCGACCAGGCCAGTACGCCCAGGAACACGGCCAGCCATGCAATGGTGTTGAAACGGGTCATCGGCGCGCTCACCCGGGGAATTCTAATTCAGCCGGTCCCGGGGTGACAGCACGAGCCGCGCCGCGGGCCAGGCGACGTGGTGACGGCTGGTCGGCCTCCGTATCGCAATCGGGAAGACGCGCGGTGCCCGATCAACCCTCCCGCATGCGGACTGCGAGCACGTCGCAGCTGGCGCCGTGCAGTACGGAATTGGCGGTTGAGCCCAGCAGCAGCTGCACCCCCTTCTGGCCGTGCGTGCCCAGCACGATCAGGCGGGTGTCGTTCTCCTCGGCAAAGCGATGAATTTCCTTGGCGGGCACGCCGTTGAGAAAGTGCAGATGCGATTCCGGCACCCCGAATTCCTCGCCGAGCGCGGACAGCTTGCCGCGGAGTTCTTCACGCAGGCGATCTTCGACCTGGTCCATCCCAACGAACACCGGGCCGTAGGGAACCACGCCCAGGTACACCGAATCCATGGGCTCCTGAACATAGATCAGATCGATCACGGCGCCCTCGGCCGCCAGCTCCCTGGCGCGGGCCACAAGCGTGGCCGATTCGCTGCTGAGGTCGACGGCGACGACGATTCTGGTATATCCGGCCATGGCAGACTCCTCGGTTGCCTGCAATTATCATATATGAGTACTCGTCATTCATGTATTGACGCGCATCAATGGCACCGGTTTTGGCTGTGTCTATGATGGACTCGAAAATGACGCGGAGACTTCACATGGACGCCGATCTTGAGAAGCTAGAGGCCCGAGCCCAGGAATTGCGTGATCGAATCGCGGCGATCCACAGGGATCTTGGCCGCGGCCTGGAAAAGGACTACGAGGAGCAGTCAATCCAGCTCGAGAACCTCGAAGTGCTGCAGGAAATCGCGCGGGTTGCCGAAGTCGAACTGCGGACCGTGGAACTGAAGTTGGCCGAGCTCAAGTCCAGCGCTGGCGGCTGATGCCCGCAGCCCGCGGCCCAGCCGTGCCCCGCCGCATGCGCGCCATGCGCATGCACGCCATCAGTGATCTGCAACGGCAAGCGGAGCCGCTGGTGGCGGAGCGCATCCCCTTGCCGGAACTGGCCACCGGCGAGCTGCTCGTCGAGGTCCATGCCTGTGGGGTTTGCCGCACCGAGATCGACGAAATCGAGGGACGCACGCCGCCACCCGTCTTGCCCATGACACCCGGCCACCAGGCGGTGGGCACGGTGATCGCCGAGCACCCCGGGTGCCGGTTGGGCTTGCACGGCCAGCGGGTCGGCGTCGCCTGGATTCACTCCAGCTGCGGGAAGTGCGCCTGGTGCCGGCAGGGCCTGGAGAACCTGTGCCCCCGGTTTCGCGCCACCGGCCGCGACGCACCCGGGGGTTATGCCGAATTCCTGGCGATCCACGAGGACTTCGCGCATCCCCTGCCGCCCAGCCTGGAGTCGACGGCGGCGGCACCGTTGCTATGCGCCGGTGCGGTCGGTCTGCGTGCACTGCGGTCGTGTCAGCTGGGCGCCGGCGAGGCCCTGGGCCTGACCGGTTTCGGCGCATCCGGACACCTGGTGCTGCAGATGGCCCGTTTTCTGCACCCGGACTCGGCGCTCTGCGTATTCGCGCGCGACCCGACCGAACGCAGCTTCGCGCTGGAGCTGGGCGCGGACTGGGCCGGCGACATCCGGGACCCCGCGCCGCAACCGCTGGCGGCCGTGATCGATACCACTCCGGCCTGGACGCCCGTTGTCGCCGCCCTGGCGCAACTGGCGCCCGGCGGACGCCTGGTCATCAATGCGATACGCAAGCAGGACCGGGACCAGGCTGCATTACTGGAGCTGCGTTACGAAGAGCACCTGTGGCGGGAAAAATCGATCCGCAGCGTGGCCAATGTCACCCGCGCGGACGTGCGTGATTGCCTTGAGCTCGCCGCCCGAATTCCGCTCACCCCGGAGGTCGCTTGCTATGCACTGGAGGATGCCAACCGGGCGCTGTGCGAGCTGACAGCCGGTGCGCTACGAGGGGCCAAGGTACTCGTGACGGCCCGGCCTCAGGACTGAGGCAGGCCGGCCATGCGCCGGCGCCGCAACAGGCGCGTGGTCATGGCCCAGAACACCACGCCGGTCAGGGCGACCAGCAGCCCCAGCGCGGCGGCGACCTGAAGCAATGGCGTATTGAAATCGTCGCGCGTCTCGAAATCCATGATGTGCAGCATCCACAGAAAATCGAAAATGCGCCAGCGCGCCGTTCGACGGGCTACGACCTCGCCGGTCCAGCCATCGATATAGAGGTTCAGGGATTCCGGCTCGGCGAAACTGACCCGCCACACGGGCAGATCCCGCCCGCGATACTCGGCACCCGGCGCCACGGTTTCGAGCAATTCGACCGATCGAACCGTACCCGGCACCCGCAGGGCCGCCTCCGCCAGGCGGCTTGCCTGGGCCGCTTCGAGGAACGGGGCCTCGAGGCCGCTGCGCGCATGCACCATGCGCGTGAAGGGGGCGGACTCACCAGCCGCTACAGCGGTAATCCGATACCAGGGCTCCTCCTCACGGACCACCAGGCTGACCTGTCGCGGTTCGACCGCGACAGCCTGGCCCGCGGCCACCGTCCGCCAGGCCTGGTCCGGGGCCATCAGTCCATCGAGATGCGCTGCCGTCAGCGGCCCCGGCCCCACCGTCAGGTGCTCACCCCGGATCGTTTCGATCGGAAACCATGCGAAGTACAGCCCACTGGCCATCCAGGCCACGATCTGCAGGGCCATCAGCAAACCCAGCCAGCGATGAATCTTCCGGAACAACTGCTTCATGCCACGCTCCCAAGCCCAAGTGGTTGCACAGCTTGGATGAGTGTAAAGAGTTTGACAAGCGCGGGGCTCGCACACCGCGCCCCCGCTCTGGCAAGATGTGGCCGTGGACACGCCACTGTCGATCCAGTTTTTACTCTGCCCCCTCGTGCTGCTCAGCCTGCTGTGGGTCACGGCCCCCTATGGGCGGCATTTCAAGCCTGGCTGGGGTCCGGCACTGCCCAACCGCATTGCATGGTTCCTGATGGAACTGCCGGCCCTGCTGACCATCGCCTGGCTGGTCCTCGGCCACCCGCTCGGCGCGCATCCGGCGGCACTCGTGCCGCTCGCGCTGTGGGTCTTCCACTACGCCTACCGAACGCTGCTGTTTCCGGCCCTGATGCGGCCATCGGACCATACGTTTCCCGTCCTGCTGGTCGTGTTCGCGATCGCCTTCAACCTGCTGAATGGCTACAACAATGCCAACGCCCTGATCGCGAACGCACAGGCGGACTCATCGCTGTCAGGCTGGAATTTCTGGGCGGGCGGCGCGATGTTCGCCCTGGGCTTTGCCCTGCACGCCCATTCAGACGCGGTCATCCGCGGGCTGCGCCGGCCTGGGGAGACCGACTACCGAATTCCGCAGGGCGGCCTGTTCCGCTGGGTCGGCAGCCCTCATTACCTGGGCGAGATCGTGCAGTGGTGTGGTTGGGCAGTGATGACCTGGTCACTGGCCGGGCTGGCGTTCGCGCTGTTTACGCTTTGCAACCTGGCCCCGCGCGCGGTATCGAACCACCGCTGGTATCGTACCCGCTTCACGGACTACCCCCGTAACCGAAAAATCCTCATCCCCGGACTGCTCTAGGCGGGCGGCGCGCATCAGGGTCGCGCCCAGCGCTCACTGACGAGGTAGGTGGCGAACGAGCCCAGCCAGTGACCGCCTTCGTAGTGCTCGCCGGTCACTGCCGCGAGGCCGGCGCTCCGATGCTGATCCGCGGCCGCTCGCAAGGCCGCCTGGCGGGGATCTTCGCCCGGCAGCCCGGCGGCGATGCCCAGCAGCATCCAGGCACGCGAGATATTCAGACCATCGAGATGGGCCAGCTTGCCATCGGCGCGATCCGTCACCCGCCCGATGGGCAGCCAGTCCGCACCCCCGTCGGCGGGCAAACCCGGCAGGAAGCGGGCCAGCCAGGCGGCGAACGCCTCCGGGCCCAGCAGGCGGCGCATCAGGTCCGCCTCGGCCAGACAGGGGGACAGGAAGTCCTGCCCTCCAGGTTCGTATGCCAGCGGGCAATCGACGTCGTCGGCATGAAAAACCATCGCCCGGTCCGCGACCAGCTCACGGAAATCCGCTCGCCCCGCGGCATCGGCCCAGTCCAGGAACAGGCCGAAGGCAAACGCCGTCTGGGCGTGCTCCCCGATGCGAATGGCATAGGCCAGCTTCGGCAGCCACTCTTCCATCTTGCCCACATAGGCTTCCTCCAGCGGTTGCAGCGTCGCCAGCCAACGCCGGGCATCCGGGTCGTCCCACTCTCGCAGCTCCGCCATCAACTGCAGCAACCAGGCCACGCCGTACGGCCGCTCGAAGGTGCCACGCTGGTCGTGGGCGATGTAGGCGAGTTCCCCGGCGACCTTGGTGGCCTGGAAGCTCTGCTCCAGGGCGGCGCGCGCGGCGGGCGCGTAATCCGCCCCCGGTTCAAGGCGCACCAGGCGCACCAGCAACCAGTGACCATGCACCGCCGAATGCCAGTCGAAACAACCGTAGAAGACCGGGGTGAGCTCGCGCGGCGGACCCACATCCTCGTCGCCCGCCATCACGTGGGCGATCTTGTTGGGGTATTCCTGGTGCAGGCAGGTCAGCGCGAGCCCGGCGAAGCGAGCGTAGTGGTCGGCGACCGGCTCGGGCCCGGCCGAGGCCAGGCCCGTGAGCGCAAGGGCGAGACTGGTCAGGAATATGAGTGGACGGCACATGGGCTTGGCTCCGCTGTTCGCGCCCACGTTACCCCAAGCCGGCGGGCGGGAAAAGTCGCCCGCCGGCCGCCTGGCCCACGGTCAGGCCGCGAGCAAGCTGTCGAGCAGGCCCGGCGCCTCGATCGCCGCGTTGCCAGCACCGGGAAATACCTGGGCGGCGCTGCCCGGCTGCATCCACTCGCAGGCCGCCGCCAGAATCCGCTCGGTCGACGTCAACCCCTGGATGTCCGCGCCCGAGGTCTCCAGCGGTATCCGGCCGTTGCCGTCGGGAAGCGCTTCCCGGTCCGGGAACATGTCCCCATAAACCCCGCCATTGACCCCATGACCGGCCAGGATCGAGTAAATGCCGCGGCCATGATCGGTGCCCCGGTCGCCATTGGCACGCAGTTGCCGGCCGAAGTCCGAGGAGACGAACACCACCAACTGCTCGCGCGCGGGCGGGCCCGCGGCCGGCAAGCCCTCGATTTGCTGCATGGCGGTTGCCAGCCCGCCTGCCGCACCGAACACGTCCTGCAGGTTGCGGGTGATCCGCTGGTACTGGTTGTTGTGCGTATCCCAGCCGTCGTAACGCATCGAGACCGTGCGCAGATTGAGGATATCGGGTGCCAGGCAGATATCGTAGAGGTTCCGGCACTGTCGCTCGAAATGATGCGAGTAGAGGTCGAGCCCCGCCAGTTCGGGCGGCAGGGGCCCGCAGCTCTCGAGCCGCGCCTCGATGGCATCGCCGAACTCTCGAAACGCGCGGTTGTGCTGGAAGAAGATGTTGAACGGAGAGGCGGTCTGCGTCTTCAGTTCCGAGCCGCGCGCCTCGTAGTACGACTTGAGCGCCCGGATCAGGACATTGCGCCGGTCGGCCACGTGCCACGCCGGGTTGACGTTCGGTAACGCGATGTCACGGGTATCCTGGGCATGAACCACCTGTTTGAGGCGCTCGCCGATGACGGTTCCGTGGCCAAAAACCGAAATCTCGTGGCTGAGTTCCACCGTGGTGGAATCGGCACCGAGTTGCTCCACCAGGCGCCCGCCCCAGCCGTCGCGGTCGTAATAGAGGGCGTCATAGTCCGGCTCGCCCACGTTGGCGTTCAGTTGCGACTGGTCGTGGCGGCGGTTGCGGGAGCAAAAAGAATTGGCCACGATCGCCATGCGGCCGGCATTGAACTCGTCCCGCAGCCAGCCGCAGGAATTGTGAATGCCGAACTCCGGTCCACCAAGCGGGTCCGCGACCAGGCCGTATTCCGCCCCGAACATGCTCGCATAGTCCGGGTAGGCGGTGGTGTAGAGGTTCTCTCGCGCTGCCCACAATTTGTCCAGGTAGCTCGTGTTGGGGTGACCCGGCGAGGGCATGAATACGAAGCGCGAGTCGATGCCACCATAGAGCATCAGGTTGACCAGCGTCCGCGGCATGGCCACCGCACCGCAGGCGGCCAGCGCCCGCGTCGGCCAGGTCAGGCCCAGGGCCGTGCCGCCGGCCAGCGATGCGTACAGCGCATTGCGCAGAAACTCCCTGCGATTGAGATCGGCACCCATGNNCCGTTCATCACAGCTGCGGCATTCGCCTCGTCGAGCGACCGCAGCGCGCCCTTCTTGTGGGCCACGTCGCTGGACACGTAGACCTGGTCGGGATTCTCCGGGTCCACCGTGTATCCGAGGTCGAAGCGCGTGGCGAGGATGGACTGCACCTGGGCGCGTGCGAGGGCATCGAAATTCTCGCCGCCGTCGGCGATGAAGCGGTTCCAGAGCCAGGCAGCCACCTCCCCGACCCGATGCTCACCCTGGGCATTGACCGGAATCACGCTGGCCCAGTCCTTTTGCCACACGTACACCGGCGCAGGATCGGTGTCGGTGCCCGCCTCCAGTGTGTATTCGTCATTGAAATCGTCAAAAAACGTGGGATTCAGCACATTGGCCCAGAACGCGTCCTTGAAGATGTAGCGGCTGTTCGCGGCCTGCAACCCGGTCTGCCCCCCGAACACGTCGTGGGCCGGCTCGAACACCTCGGCGCCCTGCTCGCGCATGCGGTAGACGGGCGAATCGTTGTGGTGCTTGGCGAAGTTCTCCTCGTTGGTCAGGATCTGCATGTTCTGCAGCACCAGGTTGCGGTCGAAGGCGGTGCGGTACTTGTAGGTGCCCTTGCCGTGGAATGCGGTCGATATGGCGTAGCTGCGCAGGAAGGCCAACAGATCGAAATTGGCATCGGCCCAGGCCTCGCGAATGGCCGAAGTCTTGACCTGGTCGAGATGGTCGTCGGCAAAGAAATCGATCAGATACACCGGCACGTTCGCCATGCTCTCCGGATGCGCCGCCGCCACCGGTGCCAGCGCCGCGATCTTCTCATCTGCGGTCGTCCCGCAGACGGCGCTGTGCAGGATTTCCAGGCAGCTTCCCGACCCCAGTTCGCTGTGATAGTGCAGCGAGTGATTCCGAATGAAGCGCGGCGAGGTGTTCAGATCGTGGTGGTCGCTGAACACGATGGGCGCGACAAACCAGTCCCCCGCGTTCACGCTGCCGTACGCCCAGGCCTCCTTGTCCAGGTCCATGCCACTGAGCATCCAGGCGGAATGCTCGATGGTGACGTCCTCGTGGTAGGTCATATCCTCCGTGGTGCCCATGATGCGGAAGAACAGTTGGTGAAACTCCCGCCCGAAGTCGTCGGTGCCGGAGAATTCGTCCCGGTTGTTGTAGTACCTGCTGTACTGGTGGCCATACGCCCTCGCCACCGCGGCGTGCGATGCCGCGACGGTCATCACCTCGATGAAATCTCCACCGGTCATCAGCTTCGCGAGCAGGTCGTCGTAATACGAGCGGATCAGCCCGGCGCGTGTCTTGTGCGCGCTGATGGAGGCGTGGTAGTTGGTGAGGTAAAACGCCACCTTGTGCGGGAAGGGATTGCAGCCGCGGGTGCTGATCAACTTGGTCCAGGTGCGTTGCAGGTTGTCCGTGCTGAGACTGCCGCCCGGGCTGAGCGTCGCATACCGGTGTCGATCGGCATACTTCATGATGTTGCCCGGATCGTCGCCGCTCCAGAAATCCTGCATGGCGGCCAGGGAATCGCAGTGCAGGCTGTTGTCGTCGCCAGCCTGCGGCGGCGACAACCGCTCGTTGACGGCATCGAAGGTAAGTATTTCCGCCACCGCTGCCTGGGGGTCCATGGCGGCCCATGCAGCGATCTGCGCATCGGTGGCCAGCCCGCCAAAGGCGAAGGTATGGAGGATCCTGCGCACCGCGGTATCGCCCCAGTCACGACTGCTGATGGTGGTGAGCCCCTTGCCGCCGCCCTTGTCTCCGCCACCGCCACCGCCTCGGTCCGGCGGCGGTGCCGCCTGGGCGCCCCCGGCAATCAGCAAGATGATGAGGAAAAGCGTAAACGGCTTCCTTGCACGCGTCATGTCAACCCTCCCTGGTTGGCCGCAGTGGACTGCTTGTGGAATGCCGTCCGGCGCCGACGCGGCCCTGCGTCGGCTCCACAAGCCTCAATGCTTCAAGAATATGCCAAGCTCGACCACTTTGCAGCGCGCAGCCGATCGGCGGTCCTGTTTCTTCGCCGAACGGGCCCGGGCTGATCGGGAATCCGCCCGATTGCCCGCCAGAAGCTCAGTGGGCAACGGTGGCCATGCA
>WVWV01000163.1:22096-25725 GCA_011773845.1 Lysobacterales bacterium
GCTCCAGGCTGGCCTTGATGTTCTCGAGGGTCTGTCGGGTCTCGCCGGCGATGCCCCCCGGGGCCAGCTCGAGGGTGCCCGGAATGTTGCCGATCTTCCCGGACAGGTACAGCATGTTGCCCACGCGGACCGCATCCGAAAACGGCAGCCGACGCTCTGTGTCCGAGCCCGCGGCGTAATACTCCGTCGCCGCCGGCTGTTCGGCTGCCAGCGTACCGCACAACATGCCCAGGCTCAGCAGGATCGCGTATCTCATGTTTACTCTCCTCTCGCTCGAACTCCGGCGCGAGCTCAGATCTCACCGCCCCTGGCGAAGGCGGCGATGTGCTCGGCGGCACGGAACGCCAGCGCCTGGATGGTCAGCGTGGGCTGGCCGCGGCCGGAGGTGACAAAACTGGATCCATCACAGATAAACAGGTTGGGCACGTCGTGCGCGCGATGGTAGCGGTCGACCACCGACGTGGCCGGATCGTCGCCCATGCGGCAGGTGCCCAGCAGGTGGGTGTGTATGTTCTGTGGCAACACGGGTTCCCGCCAGACCCGCACGGCTCCGGCCGCCTGCATGATCTCGACCGCCCGGTCCTGCAGGAACCCCATCATGGCCAGGTCGTCCGCATGGTCGTGGTAGGTCATGCTCAGGGCCGGCCGCCCCATGTCGTCGCGCAGCGTCGGATGCAGGCTGATGTGGTTGGCCTCGATCGGCAGCGAGGTGGTGCTGCCCAGCACGCTCAACTGATGGTCGAAGCCACGCACCACGCGTTGCTTGAACGCACGGCCCCAGGCGCGCTCGCCCGGCGCGGTGGATGCCAGGGCATGACCGATGGGGGTCGCATTGAGGAGCGGCCGCGCATCGAGGCCGCCGCCACCGTAAAAGCCCCGGCGGTCGTCATGCGCGTAAAAATCATGCACGATGCGCGTGACCTGGATGCTCTTCCAGTCGCGCAGCGGATGTTCGAACTCCGCGTGCGCCACCGAATGGCCGTTACCCATCAGGTATTTGCCGACCAGCCCGGAGGAATTGGCCAGGCCATCGGGGTGACGCGCCGACTCGGACAGCAACAGCAGGCGGGGTGTCTCCGCGCCGTTGGCGGCAACAATCACTGCCTTGGCTCGCTGGCGGTGTTCGCTGCCGGCGGCATCCCGGTAAACGACGCCGGCGGCGCGCCCGGATGGCTTCAGCTCCACCCTGAACACGGTCGACAGCGACCGGACCTCGCACCTGCCGGTGGCCTCGGCTTGCGGGATCATGGTGACGAGCGCCGACGACTTGGCATTCACCTCGCAGCCGAAACCCATGCAGAACCCGCAGTGCACGCAGGCCGGGCGCCCCTCGTAAGGTTGGGAGAGGATTGCGACCGGTGCCGGCTGCGGGTGCAGCCCCAGCGCCCGCGCGCCCTTCTCCAGCAGCACACCCGATGATTTCACCGGCATGGGCGGCAGGGGGTAGGGACGTGAGCGCGGGGCATCGAACGGACCCGGCGCACCCGACACGCCAACCTCCCACTCCACCCGGGTGTAATACGGCTCGAGTTCCTCGTAGGTGATGGGCCAATCGGCGAAACCGGTTCCGCTGATGGGGCCCAGCAGGCTGCGCTCCCTGAAATCGAGCTCCCTGAATCGCCAGTAGTTGCCGCTGAAGTGCACGCTGCTGCCGCCCACCGTGCGTGCATAGAGCGCCGGCGGTGGACCCGCGGCCGGCGCAGCCTCGTCATGCGGGCGCCGGCGAAATGTCATGGGGTCCGACCACGAAGGATGTTGTACCAGTTCGCCCTGCCAGAACACGCCCAGTTCGTCGTGGGTAAAATCCGCCCCGGCGCGATATGGGCCCTGTTCCAATACCAGCACCTCGAATCCCGCCTGTGCCAGCTCGCGGGCCAGCACGCCGCCGGCGGCCCCGGAGCCCACGATCAGGAAGTCGACCTCGTGCTCGTGCGGGTAACGCACGCCTTCAACCCGGTTCACCGCCGTTCTCTGCCTCCGCCTCGAGGGCGTCGTAGTATCCGAACGGCGGCAGCCATGCATGGCGTTGCTCAAAACCGATCATCCGCCAGCCCGCATGATCGCGGTTGCCGCCATGGCGCGGCATGGCGAACACGCCGGCCAGGGTCAGGAAGGTCATGGCCTGGAAGAATGGTGAATGCTCGATGCCCTCCAGCAAAGAGGTCTGCTGATCGAAGTCCAGGCGTGCAAAGCGGGCGTCCGGCCCATGCTGTTGCTGGCTGAGCTGCTGCAGCTCGGCCAGCCCCTGCTTTATCTGCGGCGCCACCCCCGACATGAGGCCGCCCAGTGCCTCGTCGATGAAGAACAGCACACCGATCTCCAGCGCGCCGGGCAGTTCGTCCGCGGGAAAAATCTGCTCGGCGACCGCGCCGAGCTGCTCGGCTTCCTCCGCGGTGAGATGCTTCCAGACCGCGGACTCACCCGCGTCCCGGCGACTGCACGCCGCGGCCGCCACCGACATCAGCAACGGCAGCTGGCTACCGGCCCAGGAAGCGCCCGCGAATGCGCCCGAGCTCCTGATGAATGCCCGACGCCGTAATCTCAAAATGGCCTTCCCCGGCTCCTGGCCGCGTCCTTCATTCCAGCACGAACGGGTACGGCAACAGCTCGGCTACCGTCCAGGTTCGTGACTCCTTGTTGTCGCAACACGAGGTGACCTCGGCCCCGGGCGCCATCAATTCGCTGATCACCTGGCGGCATGCGCCGCACGGGGACAGCACCGCGAATCCGTTCGCATACACGGCCATGGCGATGAGGCTGCCCGGCAGCGCGCCATCCGCGACCGCGGCGGCCAGGGCGTTGCGCTCCGCGCACTGCGTCAGGCCGTAGGACGCGCTCTCGACGTTGCAGCCGGTGTACACTTTGCCACCCTCGCTGAGCACGGCCGCCCCGACCCTGACCCGGCTGAATGGCGCGTGGGCATTGTCACTGACGGCCCGGGCCAACGCCGGCAGTTGTCTCGCGTCAACCTCAGCCATGCCCGCGGTCCCCGGCCAGCAGTGCGTGCAGCACCACCTCGATGATCTCGCTGAAGGCCTCCTGCCGTTCCGCCGCGGTGGCGCGCTCGCCAGTGGCAATGACGTCACTGACCGACAGCAGCGTCACCGCCCGTCGGCCGTGCTGCCTGGCCAAGGCGTACAGGGCGGCGGTCTCCATATCCAGCGCCAGCGCGCCCATGCGCCGGACCTTGTCGATGAAGTCCGGGTCAGGGTGGTAGAAATAATCGGTCGCGAACACTTCTCCGACCCGCACCTTCATGCCCGCTTGGGTCGCCGCCTGGTGCAGGCCGTTCAGCATCGTGAAATCGGCGCTGGCCGCGAGATCCCAGCCATGGAAGCGCTGGCGGTTCATGGCGGAATCCGTGCTGGCGGCGGTGGCCAGCACGAGATCGCCAAGCTGCATGTCCGGCAGCAGGCCTCCGCAGGTACCGACGCGCACGATTCTCTGGACCCCGAAGTGGTCGAACAACTCGTGCGCATAGATGCTGATGGACGGCATGCCCATTCCCGAACCCATGATGGAAACCGGCTGGCCGGCGAACGTCCCGGTGAAGCCCAGCATGTTGCGGACCCGGTTGACCTCGCGCAGGTCATGCAGGTGCCGCTGCGCGAGCGCCTCGGCCCGCAGCG
>WVWV01000039.1:0-1775 GCA_011773845.1 Lysobacterales bacterium
TGCCCAACTACAGCAGCGAAGTGCAGCGCATCACCGCAGGTTGCGCCATCAGCTGCACCGGCACGCTGGCGGCCTCCCCCGGCCGCGGCCAGGCGTTCGAGATCCAGGCGCACACGGTGGAGGTGATCGGCTGGGTCGAGGACCCCGACACTTACCCCATCCAGCCCAAACGCCACAGTTTCGAGTTCCTGCGCGAGGTGGGTCACCTGCGGCCGCGGACCAACACTTTCGGCGCGGTGGCGCGCGTCCGCCATGCCACCGCCCAGGCCATCCACCGCTATTTCAACGAGCGCGGCTACCTGTGGATCAACACGCCGATCATCACCTCCTCCGACGCCGAGGGGGCCGGGCACCTGTTCCGGGTCAGTACGCTCGACCTGCTCAATCCGCCCCGCAACCCCGACGGGTCGGTTGACTTCAGCAAGGACTTTTTCGGGCGCGAGACCTTCCTGACCGTATCCGGGCAGCTCAACGTGGAAGGTTATTGCCTGGCCCTGACGCGCGTCTATACCTTCGGACCGACGTTCCGCGCCGAGAAATCCAACACGGCACGGCACCTGGCCGAATTCTGGATGGTGGAACCGGAGATCGCGTTTGCCGACCTGGACGACCTGGCCGACCTCTCCGAGGATTTCCTCAAATACGTGTTCCGGACCGTGCTCGATGAATGCGCGGACGACATGGCCTTCTTCGCCAGGCACATCGAACCACAGGCCATCGACCGGCTCTCCGCACTGCTGGACCAGCCCTTTGTCCGCATCGATTACGCCGAGGCCATCGAGATCCTGGAGGCCTCGGGTGTCGATTTCGAGTTCCCGGCCGAGTGGGGGCTCGACCTGCAGACCGAGCACGAGCGCTACCTGACCGAGCAGCATTTCAATGCCCCCGTGGTGGTGATGAACTACCCGGCCGCGATCAAGGCCTTCTACATGCGCCTGAACGACGACGGCAAGACGGTGGCCGCGATGGACGTCCTGGCGCCCGGCATCGGCGAGATCATCGGCGGCTCGCAGCGCGAAGAGCGTCTCGACGTGCTGGCCCGACGCATGTCCGAGATCGGCCTCGACGCAGATACCTACGACTGGTACCTGGACCTGCGGCGTTACGGCTCGGTGCCACACGCCGGATTCGGGCTCGGGTTCGAACGCCTGGTCAGCTACATCACGGGCATGGCCAATATTCGCGATGTCATCCCCTACCCCCGGGTGCCCGGGCGGGCCGACTTCTGATGGACCTGTCCCTGTCCGGCAGACACGCGCTGGTGGGGGGCGCGAGCCGGGGCATCGGGCGGGCGGCGGCCGAAGCGCTGGCCGCGCTGGGCGCCGAGGTGACGCTGTTCGCGCGCACCCGGGCCGACCTGGAGGCGGTTCGGGATGCGCTGCCCCGTGACGAGGGCCAATCCCACTTCTGCTTCGCCGCCGATTCCGCCGACCTCGCGCGGCTGGCCGCGGAGGTGGCGGCCCGGGTGGAGCGGCGGCCGGTGCACATCATGGTGAACAACACCGGCGGGCCACCCGACGGCCCGGCACATTCGGCTGCAGTGGATGCCTATCGTCTGGCATTCGAGCAACATGTGCTGGCCAACGCGGTGCTGCTTGAGGCGGTGCTGCCCGGCATGCGCGAGGCCGGCTATGGGCGCATCATCAACGTGATATCGACCTCCGTAAAGCAGCCGATTCCGGGGCTCGGGGTGTCCAACACCATCCGCGGCGCGGTGGCCAACTGGGCAAAAACCCTGGCCACCGAATTGGGGCCCATGGGCATCACGGTCAACA
>WVWV01000039.1:1800-6607 GCA_011773845.1 Lysobacterales bacterium
ATGGCGGACCGCCTGCGGGCCGGCGTGCCCGCTCGCCGCTTCGGCACCGCGCATGAGGTTGCGGCGGCGATCGCGTTTCTTGCCTCACCCGCGGCGGCGTACATCAGCGGCATCAACCTGCCGGTCGACGGCGGCCGGACCGCTTGCCTGTAGCCGCGCCGATGCCGTTCCACCGCACGCCGTGGCCGCCATGCTGAAGCTTCTGAATCTCATCGACAACCGCTTCGCCGAGGCCGAGGGCGGGCAATGGCTGGACGTCCACGAGCCCGCCACCGGCGAGGTATATGCCCGGCTGACCCGCTCGGGCGCACCCGAAGTGAAAGCGGCGGTGGCGGCCGCGCAAGCGGCTGCCGGCGCCTGGGCGGCGCTGGCGGCGGACGAGCGCAGCCGGTTGCTGATGAGGGTCGCTGACCTCATCGAGCAGCACCTGCAGGCGCTGGCCGAGGCGGAATCCAGGGACTGCGGTAAGCCGTTGGCCCTGGCGCGCGAGGTCGACATTCCCCGCGCGGTCGCCAATTTCCGCTTCTTCGCGGCGGCGGCCACGCAGTTCGCCAGCGAATCCCACGCCATGGCGGGCCATGCCATCAATTACACCTTGCGCCAGCCGCTCGGCGTGGTGGCCTGCATCTCGCCGTGGAACCTGCCGCTCTACCTCCTCAGCTGGAAAATTGCGCCGGCGCTGGCAGCGGGCAACTGCGTGATCGCCAAGCCCTCTGAGGTCACGCCCCGCACGGCGGTCCTGCTGGCCGAGCTCAGCGTCGAGGCCGGACTGCCGGCGGGGGTCCTGAACATCGTCCATGGTACCGGCGCGGAGGTCGGCGCTGCCCTCGTCGCGGACCCCGGGGTGCGCGCGGTGTCCTTTACCGGCAGCACCCTCACCGGAGCGGCTATCGCCAGCGCCACGGCCCGGCAGTTCAAGAAACTCTCCCTGGAGATGGGCGGCAAGAACCCAACCCTGGTTTTTGCCGATTGCGATCTCGCGAGCACCGTCGCTGGGGTCCTGCGGTCGGCGTTCACCAACCAGGGCCAGGTCTGCCTGTGCGGTTCCAGGATCCTCGTCGAGGATTCGATCTACGAAGAATTCAAGCACCGCTTGCTGGCCGCCGTGGCACGACTGAAAACGGGCGACCCGCTCGCCGCGGGCATCGACCAGGGCGCCATCGTGAGCGAGGCGCACTACCGCAAGATCGTCGGCTACCTCGAGTTGGCTGCCGAGGAAGGCGGACATCTGCTCTGCGGCGGCCCCGTGAAAGGCAGCGGCCGATGTGCCGGCGGCTGGTTCATCGAGCCGGTCGTGATCGAAGGGCTGCCCAACCGGTGCCGCACCAACCAGGAGGAAATCTTCGGGCCGGTGGCAAGCCTGCTGCCGTTTTCCGGGGAGGCCGAGGCCGTGCGCCTGGCCAACGAATCGAGCTACGGCTTGGCATGCTCGATCTGGAGCAACGACCTCGGCCGCTGTCACCGCGTCGCAGCGGCCATNNCGCGAAGGCGGTATCGAGGCCATGCGGTTTTTCACCGAGCCCAAGAATGTGTGCATCGAGTTTGGCCATGGCTGAATTCAGACCCACGCACGCCCCCGCGCCGGTGGGCGCCTACCCGCACGCCCGCAGGGTGGGTGATTTCCTGTACCTCTCGGGCGTCGGGCCGCGGCAAGCGGACAGCAACGAGATTCCCGGCAATCGCTACGAAAAAGACGGCACCCTGCATTCCTACGACATCGAAGCGCAGACGCACGCAGTCCTGCAGAACGTGCGCCTGATTCTCCAGCAGTGCGGCGCCCGCTGGGAAGACCTCGTCGACATCACCGTGTTCCTGACCGACATGCGACGGGATTTCGAGCGCTTCAACCGCATTTACGGGCAATATTTCACATCCCATCAACCGTGCCGCACGACGGTTGAAGTCGGAGCGCTGCCGACCCCCATTGCAATCGAACTGAAGTGCATCGCCTACCTGGAATCCACCTGAGGAGTTGACATGCTGCCACCCATCAATCTTCAAGCATGGATCGAAGAACACCGGCACCTGCTGAAGCCCCCGGTCGGCAACAAGGTGATCTGGCGGGACGGGGAATTCATCTGCATGGTGGTGGGCGGACCGAACCAGCGTACCGATTTCCATTACGAGGAAGGCCCGGAGTTTTTCTACCAACTGGTGGGGGACATGGTTCTGAAGGTGCGCGAACAGGGCACCATACGCGACATCACGATCCGGCAGGGCGAGGTATTCCTGTTACCGCCGCGTGTGCCCCATTCGCCGCAACGGTTTGCCAATACCGTGGGGCTCGTGATAGAGCGGGTTCGCCTGCCAGACGAGAAGGATGGATTGCTCTGGTATTGCGAGGATTGCGGCTCCGAACTCTACTCTGAGTATTTTCACCTGGTCGACATCGAGAGCCAGCTGCCACCCGTGTTCGATCGTTTTTACCGCAACCTCGAACACCGCACCTGCGGGGAATGCGGCCACGTCAACCCGGCGCCGGAAAAGTACCTGTCCTGAATAAAAAAAGCGGCTGGGACATCTTCCGTGTTGTCCCGAGCCGCCCTGCGGACGTGTCGCCACCCGCCAAGCGCTTCCTTGCTTTACAAGAGAGAAACAGTTCCTTTGTTTCCGCAGATCCTTCTGACTTCGAAGAAGGCCATCCTTGCCTTTTTCGTCTCTTGTTGGATATAGTATAGCCATACTTGGCTAAATACGCAAGTGTCTAAATGCAAATTTGTCTAAGTGCATTTTTGGCTATAGAAATTTTTGGCTATTTTTTATAAGCTGAGTCTGGGGGCGTAATGCCCCCGGCCGTGACACAGGAGGCAGGCGAACGGGACACGCCCCATTCACAGACCGGTGAGGATGACCGGCAACCCGCTAATACCCGGGGCCGGTTGTCCCGCGTGCGCGTGCTGCGCAGCCAGAAGCGCCCGTAGGCATTCAGGAGGCGCTCGGCCAGGGAACCGGCCGGTTGGTGCAGGAGACCACTTCGGAACACGGAGGTTGGGTTAGGCGCGGCGCACGTGCCCGGCAGCTGAGCGACCGGTGCCCACAGGGATGGTGGGTGCCCCGCCGTGCCGTGTCTGAATTGGCGACGCAAACCTGCGGGTTTCGCCGCCCATGTGGTGTTGCGTAAAATTATTGAGTATTGCCATGCAAGTTATTGAAAAAGCGACTATCCTAATCACTAGGATAAAGCCTTGTCCAAGGCCAATCGGGCGAATGAGGGCGGGACATCGCGTCGCCAGAGCACGGGAGTTACGGATATTCCAACCAGGGACGGAATCAGGATAGCGCCATGTCAGGAAGCCCGCTGAGAAATCAAGATCAATTAGTAGCTGAATCGGCGTCGATCACTGACGCACTGCGATTAGTTCTCCGAAGAGTCGTGCGACTGCTCGTTGGGACTGTATCGTTTCCGGCCCTCGTCGAAATTCTCAAGAAGATTTACGTAGAAGAGGCGGAAAAGAAACTGCTTCGCAACAACTCAAAGCCAACCAAAAGCGCTTTGGCACTTATTACTGGCTTGGATACTCGCGTTGTTTCCGCAGTAGTTAAATCAGATCTTGATAGCTCCCTGAAACCAAAAAACATCTGCGCGGAAAGCGCCCTCCTGGACATGTGGGCCAATGACCCTTTCTTCATTGATCCAGAAACAAAGAAGCCAGCTATCATCCCCTTGGAAGGAAGGGGTCGAACGCTTCAGGGGCTCGTGTTGAAGTCTATCGGACGGAACGTGACCGTAAAAACGGTGCTCGACCGGCTCATCGAATCCTCAAATGTGAGAATTATCCCTGGGGCAATTGAGCGGGTTGAGATGCTTTCACAATTCTATTCCCCGATCTCGAGCGATCGGGCCAAGATGACTGATATCGCGTTGTACGAATCTTCCCGAGTACTTAGCGCAGTGATTCATAACATGGACTCTGACCCTGAGTTTCGTGTCCCGCAACAAGGGCGATGGACTTATAGACTGGCCCCGGAGAACTATCTGAAGTTTCGAAGCGAAGCCAGAAAGTTACTGGAAAAACAAATTAGTGAAGGCGAAGCGCTTCTGGAGAGTTTTGAAGAAAAAAACAAGAAACCCGGACAGCTTACCGTAGGGTTCGGTTGGTACCAGTGGGGTGGACATGAGTCGGATGAGGAAACAGAGGCGTAATTCTTACTGAAGTTTGTACCTAACGGTAGAGTTTGTACTTGGAGATAGTGATCAGATGACATCAAAAAAGTCAGCTGATCCTAAGACCAGACCATATCGTTGATGGTCTGGGGTTTTATATGAGAAACAGAAAAGGAGTATGAAAATGTCTCGTTGGTTTGTTGAGAAGAATGGAAGTGGCGTTGAGAAAGCCGGTACCGGAATTGAAAAAGCCGGCACGGGTGTAGAGAAGACCGGTACCGGAATTGAAAAGGCCGGATCGGGAATCGAAAAAGCAGGCTCTGGCCTCAGAAAGGGATTATTGACCGCGCTGTTAATGACTGTTTGCGTTGCCAGTCAACTGCAGGCAAATAACCTTAATCCAGCGGGCCATTTAACCATCAGCGTTGATAGCGATAGGGTTCTTGTATCCTGGATGATAGACGGCAGCGTCTTTTCAGGAGTGAATTCTTTACAGAGTTCATACGCGAGACTGTCACTCACAGAAGTGACCGTGATACCGGCGGAGTCAAGCCTGCATGGCGCGGGCTCCGGCACTGGCGCGAAGAATAAATCAGGTAATGGTCAGTCCTCGCTTCAGGTAGCCGGTTCAGGCACCGGGACCGACGTAGCGGGCTCAGGCACCGGGACCGACGTAGCGGGCTCAGGCACCGGGACCGACGT
>WVWV01000039.1:6740-10333 GCA_011773845.1 Lysobacterales bacterium
ACCGACGTAGCGGGCTCAGGCACCGGGACCGACGTAGCGGGCTCGGGAACTGGGTCAGAATCGCAAGAAATTGACTCCGGCTCCACAATCCTGGTCGCAGGCTCAGGCACCGGCTCAGATGCCATTGCCATAACACTGCCGGGTGATAACAGCTTGCAGATGGAAGTCCTGTTGGGTTGCAACACGGCGACAGTCAGTGTGCTGGATGCGGGATATGCGGAAGTGGTCTCGTTCACCGACGTGCCGGTGCACGGTACGACGGGCTTCTGCAACGAATCGAGCATCGACCCATTTGACGACAAGGAGTTATTCGGGCAACTGATCAACGCCGGGCAATAAAAGGCAGCTGACAGGCTCGAAGATGTACCAACGGGAAATTTGCCCCTGCGCTTCGCAGGGGCATCTCTTGCGTAGCGCGCCGCAGGGCCGGCTTAACGGGGCCGCGCACACCCGCGCGAGACGCCCTGCCCCACGGCAGTCGACCGCTTACCCAGGTGGCCAGGAAAAAGGCCTGCCTCCCAACAGGTGCAGGTGAATATGAAACACCGCCTGACCGCCACCCTCATTGCAATTCATCACCACTCGGTAGCCCACATCCGACAGACCCTCGGCACCTGCGATGTCCCGGGCTGCCAGGAACAGCTTTCCAACCAGTTCAGCATGCTCTGATTCAAGGTCGTCGATCGTCCGGATGTGCACCTTGGGAATGATCAGCACGTGCACCGGCGCCTGCGGATTGATGTCCCTGAAGGCCAGCACCTCGTCTGTTTCGTAAACGATGTCGGCCGGCACTTCTCGCCGGATGATTTTGAGAAAAAGATCTTCAGACATATCCAGGCCCTTTCGCTCACCCGCCCTCCATGGTACCCGACATGCCCTTCACGGCGATACGCAAGAATCGGGTGGCGCCGATACGCGCTCCGCTTAAAATGAGCGCATGCACTCCCCGCATCAATTCGAGGTCATTGCCGGCGCGCTGGACTGGCTGGTCGAAAACCGCCAGCAGCAGCCATCACTGACAGAACTCGCCCGGCACGTGGGTTTGAGCCCCGCTCATCTGCAGCGTGTCTTCAAGGCCTACGCGGGCATCAGCCCCAAGCAGTTCGTTAAATTCCTGACCAAGGAGGAGGCGTTGCACCGCTTGAAGCGCGGCGAGACCGTGCTGGACGCGGCCCTCGAATGCGGCCTGTCCGGCCCGGGGCGTCTGCATGACCTCATGCTCACCACAGAATCGATGACCCCCGGCCAGGTGCGCCGTTCAGCTGCCGGGGTCGCCATCGGATTCGGATTCGGCGAGACCCCATTTGGCACGGCCCTGGTCGGCTGGACTGAGCATGGCATCTGCTTCCTCGGGTTTTGCCTCGGGACCGGCACGACCGCCACCCTGGCCCAGCTCGAGGCACAATGGCCCGGCGCCCGGCTCAAGGAACACGCGCAGGAGGCCGAGCGGAAATTGCAGGCGGTCTTCGCGACAACCCTCCGCCCCCGCGTACCGGTCTACCTGCGCGGAACCCCTTTCCAGCTCAAGGTGTGGGAAGCGCTGTTGAGCATTCCACCCGCCACGCACTGCAGCTACGGCCACATCGCTGCGCGTGTGAAGCGGCCCGGGGCCAGCCGTGCCGTGGGCGCCGCCATCGGCCGGAACCCGGTGGCATGGCTGATCCCGTGCCATCGGGTCATCACCGGCCTGGGGGGGCCGGGCGGATACCGCTGGGGCGTATCGACCAAGCTCGCCATGATCGGCTACGAGGCAGCGCTGGGCTGAGCTATTGGCGCCAGACCACCCGCCGCGCAGGGCCTTCAGGGCGGGCGTTCCAATAACTCCAGGATCCGCCTGGCGGCATCCTCCGGGCGGGGCTGGGTCTCGGGGTCCTCTGCCAGGTAGGCGCTGGCCCTGAGGGGCGTGCGCATCGGCCCCGGATCGTACGCAAGCACCTGCACGCCGGATCCGTCGAGCTCCGACTCGAACAACTTCGCCATCCCCCGCAGCGCCACTTTACTGACCCCGTAGGCACCCCAGTAAGCGCGGGTGACCCGTTCTTCGTCATCGAGCAGGAACAGGATCTGCCCGCGGCGGCTTTGCCGCAGCAACGGCAGACACGTCACGCTCAGCAGCCAGGCGGCATTCACATTGACTTGCATGGTGTGCAGCCATTCGGGCGGCTGCACCTGGTCCAATGGTCGAAGTCCCGTGAACCGCGCTGCAGCATGGATCAGCACGTCCAGCCCCCCGTATTCCCGGACCAGAATCCGGGTCAGATCCTCGAATGCCTCGGGCCCTGCGGAGGCGAGGTCCAGGGGGCAGGTGCCCGGGCAGTCCGCGCCACGGGCAACGATGGCGTCGCTGAGCGCATCCAGGCGGCCGGGCTGCCGGTCCAGCAGCAGCAGCCGGTCGCCCCGGGCCGCGAAGCACATGGCGAGCTCGGTGCCGAGCCCGCCTGCAGCGCCGGTGATCAATACGGTCTTGGCATTNNGCCCGCATCCAAAGCCCTCGCGCATCAGCGGATTGCGCGAGCGGATTTGACTCCCGCCACGAATGCCACCATTCTTGGTTGGCAAGCCAGGGCCCTGGAGCCGGCCCGGAGCCCGATCGATCGGGGCAAGCCACCGAACCACCCAAGCGAGTGACGCGCGATGCCCATTTATGTCTACCAGGCCAGTGACTCCCGGGGCTGCGATCATTGCCTTCACGGCTTCGAGTTGCTGCAGAAAATCAGCGACCCGGCTGTGCCCCAATGCCCTCGCTGCCAGGCCCCGGTGCGCAAGCTCGTCAGCGCACCCAGCCTCGGTTCCACGTCGACGGCGCTCAGCAAGGAAAACCTCGAACAGCACGGTTTCACGCAATACCGCAAGTCCGGCAAGGGGGTATACGAAAAGACCGCCGGCAAGGGACCGCACGTCATTTCCGACAAGCAACGCTGAGCCGGGCCCACGCCGCTGCGGCCCCCGTTCACTCATCGCGCAGGCGGGCGATGTTCTCTTCCCAATGGCGGCCATCGAAGTCCGTAATCCGCACGCGCTGCTCCGGCGCCAGGTCGATGCAGCTGAGGTTGACGCTGATACCGTCGGGATGCGAGCGCGGCACGTAGAACGACTTGACGCCACAGCGCCGACAGAACAGGTGCCGGGCGGTTTGGGTGTTGAACCGGTACTCCGCCAGTTGGTCCCGACCGCTCAGCAATCGGAACCGGTCGCGCTCGACGATCACATGCAAATACCCCGACATGCTGCAAATGGAGCAGTTACAACGGCTGACCTCGACGCATTCGCCAAGATCGACCTCGAACGCGACCGCGCCGCAGTGACAGCCTCCAATGCAGGTGAAAGGTTCCACGTCCGCGGTTGGCTGCGGATCGGTGCGTTGCGTCATGGCGCCACCCGCCGCGCTTGCGGCCTGCCCCGCTTGGCCTGCCGCCAGGCCGCGATCACATCCCCAAGATGGCCAAACGCCGCGCCGCGCCCGGCCACATGGCCTGCCGCACGCCGCTGCAATCGCCGGCGCTCGAGTGTGACCCTGACCAGCAGATGGTGACACGACGCATGCTCACACGGACTCGCAGCGTCGCGGGCCAACCGCTGCAGGCCGGCACCCA
>WVWV01000039.1:10344-10678 GCA_011773845.1 Lysobacterales bacterium
CAGTGTGGCCAACATGAGGCGGCCAACTGGCGATTGGGCGGCTCCATCCACAGCATGGCGTGCCCGGAGGTCGAGCGGAATCCACCAGTCCGGTGCGGCACCGGCGGCTGGCAGCTGATCGGGTATCAGATAACCGACGTACGCGGCCGCACCCACCAGCGACAAGGCCTCCTCCAGCCCTTGCCCGCCAAGGGCCTTCGATTCTGCGATGGCCTCGAGCCCACCGATCTCGGTGGCGCGTGCCCGTAATTCGCCCTCATCAGCGACCGGGCGCGGGTCCAGCAAAGCCGAGTGCGCGGCGAAGTAGCGGTCCAGAAAACGCTGTTCCAATGCC
>WVWV01000039.1:10749-10949 GCA_011773845.1 Lysobacterales bacterium
GACGGGTCGCTCACCTCCCGCGGAATGGCCCGGATCATGCCGAAGAAGGCATACAGCGCCAACAGCGAATCCATCTGCTCACCGACAGCGAAACCATGGCTGACGGAGAAGGTCTGACCCGGTCCGTACGCCGCCTGCTGACAGAACTGTCGATCCGAATCACGCATGCGGCTCAGACCCGAAAAACGCCGGCGCCCCCT
>WVWV01000063.1:0-1235 GCA_011773845.1 Lysobacterales bacterium
AAAGACATCCAGGTGGTACGCAAGGGGGGTAAGCAGCTGCGCGTCGCCTACGAGGTGCGGCGGCCCCTGATCGGCAACCTCGACGTGGTCGCCTCGTTCGACAGGATGACGCGCCTGTCCAACTGATGGACCTGCCGGGCGTTCCGTACCGGTTCCGGGATCCCGGTCTGCTGCAGGAGGCCCTGACGCACCGCAGCCGCGGTCGCCTCAACTATGAGCGCCTGGAATTCCTGGGCGACAGCATTCTCAATTTCGTGGTATCGGCGCGCTTGTTCGAATTGCACCCGGACAGCCCGGAAGGCGATTTGAGCCGGCTGCGCTCGCGGGTCGTGCGTGGCGATACCCTGGCACGCCTGGCGTTGGGGCTGGGCCTGGGAGACCACCTGATCCTGGGGGAGGGGGAGCTGAAATCCGGTGGCAGCAAGCGCCAGTCGATCCTGGCCGATGCGCTGGAGGCACTGTTCGGCGCCATCTACCTCGACGGCGGTTTTGCTGCCTGCGAGGCGGTGATCCGGCAGGTGTGCGACCCGGTCATCGATTCCTTGCCGGATGCCGAGACCCTCAAGGACCCGAAGACCCGCCTGCAGGAGTGGCTGCAGGCCAGGGGCCGGCCGCTGCCGAAGTACCGCCTGCTGCGCGAAGAGGGGGCGGAACACGCCAAGCGCTTCCACGTCGCGTGCCGCCTGACGGATACCGGCCAGGAGGTGGCCGCCGACGGCAGCAGCCGGCGCAAGGCGGAACAGTCGGCGGCCGCACAGGTGCTGGCTGGCCTTGGGGGGGATGACGGGTGACCGGGCCGGCCAGCGAGACCGAGTACCGCTGCGGCTACGTGGCGCTGGTGGGGCGCCCCAACGTGGGGAAATCCACGCTGCTGAACCGCATCCTGGGCCAGAAGCTGAGCATTGTCACCGCCAAGCCCCAGACCACGCGCCACCGCATCACCGGCATCAAGACCACGGACCGGGGGCAGGTGGTCTACCTGGACACACCGGGCATTCACCGCACCGAGGGCAAGGCGCTCAACCGCTACATGAACCGGGTCGCCCGCGCCACGTTTCGGGACGTGGACCTGGTGTTGTTCCTGATCGAGGCAGAACGCTGGACACGCCAGGACCGCGCCATCGCCGCGGCTCTGAAACAGGCGGGCGTGCCAGTGTTTGTCGTGGTCAACAAGATCGACCTGCTGCCCGAGCGGCAGAAGCTGCTGGCCTTCATCGGCAATCACCTGATACCGG
>WVWV01000063.1:1271-3860 GCA_011773845.1 Lysobacterales bacterium
TCACCGACCGCAGCGAGCGCTTCCTGGCCGCAGAGCTGGTCCGCGAGGCGCTGACGGAACGCTTGCACCAGGAATTGCCCTACGCGCTGACCGTTGAAATCGAATCCTTCAAACGCGAGGGGGGGCTGCTGAGCATCGGCGCGGTCATCTGGGTGGAGCGCGAAAGTCAGAAGCAGATCGTCATCGGCAAGGGCGGCCAGGCACTGCGCCAGGCCGGCAGCCGGGCCCGCCACAGCATGGAGGAACTGTTTGGGCAAAAGGTGTTCCTGAGCACCTTCGTCAAGGTCAGCAAGGATTGGACCCGCAAGCAGGGCCAGCTGGAACGCTTCGGATACGGGGAGTGAATGGCGGTCCGGGTACACCAGCAACCGGCCTACGTGCTGCACGCGCGCGCCTACCGCGAGACCAGTCTGCTGCTGGACCTGCTGAGCCGTGACCACGGGCGCGTCGCGATGGTGGCACGCGGGGCCAAGCGCTCGCGCTCGCGGTGGCGCAACGCGTTGCAGCCATTCCGGCCATTGCTGGTGGACTGGAGCCAGCGCAGCGATCTGGGCACGCTGACGGGCGCGGAACAGGTCGCGGCGCCGCCTGCGCTTGCCGGCGAGGCCCTGTACTGCGGCATGTATCTCAACGAACTGCTGATGCGACTCCTGCATCGCGGGGATCCGCACCCGGACGTCTTCCAGCACTACCGCCAGGCGCTCGCCGAGCTGGCCTCCGGGGCCGCGCCGCAGCCGGTGCTGCGGCTGTTCGAGCGACATCTGCTGGACGCGATCGGCTATGGGCTTCACCTGGAGCGGGAGTTCGGCAACGATGCCCCCCTGGAGGCCGGCGCCTGGTACGACTACCGGCCGGACCGCGGGCCGGTGCGGGTCAGCGAGGCCGCCGGAAGGGGCCGGGCGGTGTCCGGCGGCGCCCTGCTGGCGTTACAATCCGGGCAATTGGAAGACCGCCATCTGCCCGAGCTGCGCCGGCTGATGCGGCGTGTCATCGCCTACCACCTGGGTGACCGGCCGCTGGCCTCGCAGGTCCTGTTCGCCGGGCCGAGCCGGGACAAGGGGCATGAATCATGAGCGATCGCCTGTTACTCGGAGTGAACATCGACCACGTCGCCACCATCCGGCAGGCGCGCGGCACGGATTACCCCAGCGTGCTGCAGGCCGCGGAGATCGCCGAGCAGGCGGGTGCCGATGCGATCACCGTGCACCTGCGCGAGGACCGCCGCCACATCCAGGACGACGAGGTCGAGGCCCTGTGCAAGCAGGTCAAGACCCGCGTCAACCTGGAAATGGCCGTCACCGAGGAGATGCTGGCGATTGCCCTCGCCAATCGGCCGGCCGACGTCTGCCTGGTGCCGGAAAAGCGCCAGGAACTGACCACGGAGGGTGGGCTGGACGTGCTGGCCCAGTTCGCCGCGGTACGGGATGCCTGCGCACGGCTGGCGGAAGCCGGCATCCGCGTGTCCATCTTCATCGACCCGGATCGCGACCAGTTGCAGGCCGCAAAAGACTGCGGCGCGCCGGTGGTGGAACTGCACACCGGCAGTTACGCCGATGCCCATGACGACGACCAGGCCTCCGAATTGCAGCGCATCCGGGACGCCTCCGAATTCGGGCATGCCATCGGCCTGCAGATGAATGCCGGCCACGGCCTGCACTACACCAACGTGCAGGACATCGTCGCCATCCCCCAGCTGGTGGAGCTCAACATCGGTCACGCCATCGTGTCCCGCGCGCTGTTCGTCGGGCTGGGACAGGCGGTGCGGGAGATGCGTGCGCTGATGGCGCGTGACGGGCCGGCTCGGGGCCGGCCGGGCGCATGATTGTCCCGGGGCGCCAAACAGGTGAAAATTTTGGCATGAATTCAAGCAAAAACCTTGAGCTGCATCAGTTTATTCTCTGAAACGGGTACCATTTTCCTGTATTATTAGCTTTGGTCAGCGCGTGTCATATGGGCAAAGCTGACCGATAGCTCTTCATGCAAGGGATTGCGTGGCCCGCGAACAGGTGCGCCACGCGCGCACCCAGGGGCTGTGACAGGCGCGGTTTCATTGCCGCCTCGTCAACTCTTTCTTCCCGGGTCACAGAAGTACGGCAACCTGCAGACGGTCACGCTGGGTGAAGCGGCGTGGCAGGCCCCCCGATGGGGACGGGCCGTGGTTACGGGGTATTGAACGAATCATTCCACATTGCGCGGGCCAAGCGCCGGCGGTGTTTGCGCGCACGTCGGCATGCGGCGCTGTGGCCGCCACGTCGACCGCTGCGCCGCGCCGTTGAACCGGCGCAAGCAGCGGAAACGAACAGCGCGGCCAAGGCGAGCAATTACGCAATGCTAAATGGCGTGAAAGCAGACCGGTCGGCCGGCGTTGGAAACGGGGGTGGTCGTCCGGTGTCCAGTGGGAATGCATGGAATCGACACACCGCGGTCGCGATTGTGCTCGTGCTGGCTACCCTGCTGCTGGCGTCTGCACCGGCGATTGCCCAGGATTTCGTCCAGGAATTTTACGTGCCGGTACCCGACCAGGATGCGTTCAATTTCAATGAAGATATCAACACCGCGGGTAACGCACCGTTCGATTCCACCATTTCC
>WVWV01000100.1:0-170 GCA_011773845.1 Lysobacterales bacterium
TCAGCCCCTTCCTGGTCATGCTCCAGGGACAGATTCCCTCATCTGGACCCCTGGCCAACCTCGTCGCGGTACCCGTCACCAGCTTCCTGGTGATTCCCGCAGTGCTGCTCGGCGCGCTGCTGATCGAGCTGCTCCCTGTTTTTGGGGAGTTCGCCCTCGGATTTGCTGCC
>WVWV01000100.1:281-1550 GCA_011773845.1 Lysobacterales bacterium
GCAAGCCCGCCCCGGCACCTGCTGCTCTGTCTCGGCTGGCTGGTCTGGGCGATTCCCCCAGCGGGCGCTGTGCCTGCGGGAGAATTCAGGGTGATCACGATGGACGTGGGGCAGGGTAGCGCGGTACTGGTGGATACGCGGCGGCGGCGTCTCCTGTTCGATGCGGGCCCGCGCTATCCCAGCGGCTTCGATCTCGGTGCCCAGGTGGTCGTCCCTACCATCGTCGCCACCGGCCCGCCCCGGCTGGACGCCCTGGTCATCAGCCATGCCGACATCGATCACCGTGGTGGCATGGCTGCGGTCCTGGGCTCCGTGCCGGTGGGCGAGGTGTACGAATCCCGCCCCGAACCGGGATTCTCGCGCTGCGCGGCTGGCCAGTCCTGGCGGTGGGACGGCGTCGAGTTCCGGTTTCTGCACCCGCCTGTGCCAGAGCGCGCCCGCGCCGTCGGCAGCAACGACGGTTCCTGCGTGCTGCTCATCGACAACGGCCGGGAGCGTGTCCTGCTGCCGGGGGACATCGGTGCCGCCGTTGAGGGCCAATTGCTTCGCGAGCTTGATCCTGTCCGCGTCGTCATGGCGGCGCACCACGGAAGTGCCAGCTCCTCGTCCAGGGCCTTTGTGCGTGTGCTCGAGCCCGACGTGGTCCTGATCAGCGCTGGCCGTCTGAATCGTTACGGCCATCCCCACCCGGATGTCGTCGGACGATTCGAGGACGTCGGCGCAAGCGTTCACGTGACGGCGTTCCACGGGGCGTTGGAATGGGACAGCCGCCGGCCCTGGGCCGTGCGTCGGTGGCGGCTGGACCGGCAACGTTACTGGGCGCAGCGCCTGGAAACGGAATGACGCGGCAGGCTCATCCCCTGACGGGGGCTCCGGCACGCCGGCGCTCGGCGGCCCAGAGCAACGCTGCGTTCGCGAGCTCGCGCAGATCCTTGCTGACGAACGCCATCTGGGCAACGCTGCGCCGGTTCTCCACCCAGCGGACCTTGCGATAGGTCTCCGTGGCGGTGCTGGAGATCTCCGAGGTCGATGTGGTCACCCGGTGATAGACTTGGAAGACAGCGGCTTCGGGCAGGTCTATGCTCGACCCGCTGCCTACCTTCAGGACGTGATCGACGTTTAGGTCAGCCAGATCGAAGCGACGGGTCAACATCGCCTTCAGCGCAGTTTCCGCGTCTTCGCCGACGACCAGATACTCGCCAGGAAACCCCCACTTGCCATGCTGCTGCACGAGCAGCAGCTGATCTAAGTCGTTGACGACGACGGCGC
>WVWV01000064.1 GCA_011773845.1 Lysobacterales bacterium
GCCACCCAGTGCCTGCTGCAGCGCCGGCCGCGGAACATGCGCATCACCGTCGATGGTGCACTCGGGCCGGGCGTGAGCGCCAAGGACCTGGCGCTGCACATCGTCAACCGCTTGGGTGTCAATGGCGGCACCGGCCATGTGATCGAGTACGCCGGCCCGGGAATTCGCGCGCTCGACATGGAAGGCCGCATGACGGTGTGCAACATGACCATCGAGGCGGGTGCGCGCGCCGGCATGATTGCGCCGGACGCGGTCACGGTGGATTACCTCCGAGGCCGCCCGCGGGCGCCGGCGGGCGCCGCCTTCGAGCGGGCCGCGGAGCAGTGGCTGGCGCTGGCCTCGGATGCCGGCGCCGCGTTCGATCGCGAAGTCACCATCGAGGCGTCCGCGGTGCGCCCGACCATCACTTACGGCACCGACCCGGGCATGTCGGTGCCGATCGGGGAGCCGGTGCCGGCGCCGGCGGGCGCCACCGCACGGCGCGCCCTGGATTACATGGCCATCGAGCCGGGCCGCAGCCTGGTGGGTCGCAACGTGGACGTCGTGTTCGTGGGCAGTTGCACCAATGGCCGGCTGTCCGACCTGCGGGCGGCAGCGGCGGTGTTGCAGGGGCGCCAGGTGGCCGAGCACGTGCGCATGCTGGTGGTGCCAGGTTCCGAGCAGGTGCAACGCGAGGCGGAGGCCGAGGGCCTGCACGAGGTGTTCATCGCGGCCGGCGCGGAATGGCGGCTGCCGGGCTGCTCCATGTGCCTGGCCATGAACGGGGACGTGGTGCCGGCCGGCAAGACCGCCGTCACCACCTCCAACCGCAATTTCGAGGGGCGACAGGGCATCGGGGCGCGTTCCATGCTGGCCGGCCCCGCCACGGCGGCCGCCTGCGCGGTCGCCGGGCACGTCGTCGACCCGCGCGAGCTGCGGGGCATCCAGGAGGTGGCCTGATGGAAGCCTTCACGACATTGACCGGGCCGATCCTGGTGCTGCCGGAGCAGAACATCGACACCGACCAGATCATTCCCGGCCGCTACCTGACCACCACCCGCTTCGAGGGCCTGGGCGAATTCGCCTTCGCCGACTGGCGCTTCGACAGTGCGGGCGAGGCGCGGTCCGAGTGCGTGCTCAACCAGCCGCGCGGACGCCTCAGCCCGATCCTCGTGGCCGGGCGCAATTTCGGCTGCGGTTCGTCTCGCGAGCACGCGCCGCGGGCGCTGCTCGAATTCGGCTTTCGGGTGGTGATCAGCTCGGAGATCGCCGACATCTTCCGATCCAATGCGCTCAACGTCGGGCTGCTGCCGATCGTGCTGCCGGAGCCGCAGCACGGCCAGCTGCTGGAAATGGATGGCGAGGCGGTCACCGTCGACCTGGAGCGCAGCATCATCACCTTGCCCGGCAACGGCAACGGCGGCGACGTATTCCCGTTCACCATCGACCGTTTCGCGCGGCATTGCCTGCTGCAGGGCATGGACCGCCTGGATTTCCTGCTGGCGGAGGCACCCGCCATCACTGCGTATGAGGAACGAACATGAGCATGAAAGTCCTGATGTTACCTGGAGATGGCATTGGCCCGGAGGTCATGCACGAGGCCGAAGCCTTGCTCGAGGAGATCGCCGCTCAACACAGCCTGGACCTGCAGTTGGACACGGCGCTGATCGGCGGCGCGGCCATGGACGCCACCGGCGCCCCCCTGCCGGAGGAGACGCTGCAGGCCTGTCGCGAGGCGGATGCCGTGCTGCTCGGCGCGGTGGGCGGCCCCAAGTGGTCGGACCCCAATGCCCGCGTGCGGCCCGAGCAGGGCCTGCTGGAACTGCGCAAGGCGCTGGGTCTGTTCGTGAACCTGCGTCCCATTCGCGTACACCCCTCGCTGGCCCCGATCAGCCCCCTGCGGCCCGAGTTCGTGGCGGACGTGGACGTGATGGTCGTGCGGGAGCTCACCGGCGGCATCTATTTCGGCGAGAAGCAGGAGGGCGACGACCATGCGGTGGACGTGTGCAGCTATACCCGCGAGGAGATCGAGCGGGTGGTGGTGCAGGCGGCGGAACTCGCCCGGCAGCGGTGCGGCGGCCTGACGCTGGTGGACAAGGCCAACGTGCTGGCGACCTCCAGGCTGTGGCGCAAGGTCACCACCGAGCTGATGACGAACCGCTACCCGGACGTGCCGTTCGAGACCATGCTGGTGGATGCGGCCTCGATGCATATCGTCGCCAACCCTTCGCGGTTCAACGTGCTGGTCACCGAGAACCTGTTCGGGGATATCCTGACCGATGAAGCTTCCATGCTGGTGGGTTCGATGGGGATGTTGCCTTCCGCCTCGCTGGGGAAGGACCGCGCCGGCCTGTACGAGCCGATTCACGGCTCGGCACCGGACATCGCCGGGCAGGGCATCGCCAATCCCGTTGGCATGCTGGCCTCGGTGGGCATGATGTTCCGTTACTCGCTCGGCATCCGCGAGGTTGCAGGGCGCATCGAGCGTGCAATCTGGTCGGCCATCGCGGACGGGCAGTGCACGCCCGACATCGGCGGCAGTCTTACGACCCGGGCCGCGGGCGAGGCGGTGCGCGAGCGCCTGGGTGAGTACTACATACCCAAGTTCGCCTATGGCTGAATTCGCCCACGACTGCCTGCGCCGGGCGCTGGCCGCGCCGGTGTATGAACTGGCGCGGCGCACGCCGCTGGATGCGGCGCCCCGCCTGTCCGCACGCCTCGGCACCCGGTTGTGGCTGAAGCGCGAGGATCTGCAGCCGACTTTTTCTTTCAAGTTGCGCGGCGCCTACAACTTCATCCGCCAGCTGGATGCCGGCCAGCGCGCCCGCGGGGTGATCGCGGCGTCCGCCGGCAACCACGCCCAGGGGGTTGCGCTGGCGGCGCGCGAACTGGGCGTGCGCGCGGTGATCTACATGCCGCGCACCACCCCCGAGATCAAGGTGCAGGCGGTCGAGGCGCTCGGTGCCGGGGTCGAGCTGTGCGGCGACGATTACGATGCCGCCTGCGAGGCGGCCCGGAGCGCGGCGCAGGACTCGGGCGCCTGTTTCATTCATCCCTTCGACGACCCGGACGTGATCGCCGGCCAGGGCACCCTCGGCATCGAGATCACCCAGCAGCTGACGAGGCCGCCGGAAATCATTTTCGTGCCGGTCGGCGGCGGCGGGTTGGCGGCCGGTTTGGCGGCGACCGTCAAGGCGGTCTACCCGGAAGTCCGGGTGGTCGGCGTGGAACCGGTGGATGCCGCCAGCATGCGGGCCGCGCTGGAGGCCGGGGCGCCGGTCGACATCGGCGCCACGGGCATCTTCGCCGATGGCGTGGCGGTGCGCCGCGTTGGCGAGCGCACCTTCGAGATGTGCCGCGAGCTGCTGGACGACATCGTGCTGGTCAGTGTCGACCAGGTCTGCGCCGCGGTACGGTCAATCTTCGAGGAGGTGCGCGCAGTGGCCGAACCCGCGGGCGCGCTGGCGGTCGCGGGCGCGCTGNNCCCGCAAGGTGACTGGGTGGCGCTGGTCAGCGGCGCCAACGTCAACTTCGACCGCCTGGGACACGTGGTGGAACGTTGCGCGCTGGGCGATGGCAGCGAGGCCCTGTTGTCGGTGACCATCCCCGAACGGCCCGGCAGCTTCCTGGAGTTTTGCCGGACGCTGGAGCACTCGTCCATTACCGAATTCAACTACCGGTTCAGCGATGATCACGAGGCGCGGGTGTTCGTCGGCATTCGCCTGCTGGAGTCGTCTGCGGACTTGCAGCGGCGTCTCCAGTCCCGTGGCTACAAGGTGATCGACCTGTCGGACAACGAGGTCGCCAAGCTGCACTTGCGCCACCTGGTGGGTGGTTGCCTGCCGTCGTCCGCCCGGGAGCGCCTGTACCGCTTCGAGTTCCCGCAACGCCCGGGTGCCCTGCTCGAGTTCCTGTCCGTGTTGGCGGGGCGCTGGTCCATCAGCCTGTTCCATTACCGTAACCACGGCGCCGCGTATGCGCGCGTGCTGGCCGGCTTCCTGGTGCCGGAGTCCGATGACCAGGCGTTCCACCAGTTCCTGCTCGACACGGGCTATCGCTTCGTCGACGAGACCGACAACCCGGCCTGCCGGGAGTACCTGTCGACACCCGCTTCCATCCGCGACGATGACCGGCAGCGTTTCGCGGCCGTCGGAGGCTAGTTTCGATTGAGTCCCCCGCACCGATGGCCGCCCCGAGGGCGGCCTTTTTCCGTGCGGGTCCGCAGCAGGCCTAGGGGCTGTCCTCGGAGTCGGCCTTCCCGGGGCGTTCGAAGCCATCTTCGTCGAGCAACCGGATGGGCAGGCCCAATGCTTCCAGGCCGGGCCGAATGCTCGCGAGGTCGCCCACCACCACGATCGACAGCGTGTCCGGCCTCAGCTGGCGGGCGATGACCGCGTTGAGCGATTCCCGATCGACCGTCCGCAGCAGCTGGTTCTGACGGTTGCGGTAGTCCAGGGGGAGGTCGTACTGCAGAATGTCGGTCAGCAGTTCCAGCTTGTTGAACGGCGTCTCGTAGCGGAGCGCGTCGCGCTGGCCAATGGCATTGCGCAGGAAGTCGAATTCGGGCTCGCTCATGCCTTCGGCCGCGTAGGCCTCGAGTACCTGTAGCGTCTCGCTGACGGCGGCGGCGGTGGCATCGCGGTTGACCTCGGAGCTGACCCCGAAGCTGCCGAGTTCCGGCCCGCCGGTGAAGGCGCTGCGGACGCCGTAGGTGTAGCCCCTGGCTTCCCGCAGCTTGAGATTGAGCCGGCTGTTGAACACCCCGCCCAGGGGAAAATTGGCCAGGCCGGCCTGGTAGAAATCGCCCAGCGCATCATAGGGGATGGCCGGGTGCCCGATACGCAGCGAGGACTGGGCGGCCCCCGCCTTGTCGACCAGGTACAGCTGACGTCCGGAGGGTGTCCCGCCGTCCGCCGCCAGCGGTGGGCGCTCGCCGGCCTCGACCGGCAGGGCCGCCAGGTCCTGCAGCTCGGCCAGCAGGGCGTCGGCCTGCAGGTCGGTCGACACCAGCACGCCCGCCAGGTGGCGGGGTAGGTGGCTTCCGTAGTGGGCCTTCACGTCCTCGAGTTCGAGCGCTGCCACGGTGCCGGGCAGTCCGCCCTGGGGGTAGCTCAGCGGGTGATGCGCACCGAGCAGGGCCGCCCTGAAGGCCCGGTCGGCGAGCCCCTGGGGCGATTTGCGCACCTGCTGCAGACCCTCCAGGGTCNNCCACTGCCGGGGCGAGGTTCCGCGTGAGGGTGTTGAGCGTGACGGTGGTGAGGTACGGCCCCGGTGTCACATAGAGCTGCGCGCCGAGCAATTCGAGTGCCTCGGCGAATTCCGCCGCGCTGCGGCGTTCGGTGGCCTCCTGCAGCATGGCGGTGGTGAGCGCGGTCAGCCCTGCCTGCCCACTCGCCTCGTCGCGGGTGCCCACCTCGAACACGACCTGGAGCGTGGTGGTGGGCGTTTCACGGTTCGCGGCCGCCAGCACGCGCACCCCGTTGCCAAGACGCACGTCATCGATCGGCGGCAGCTCGACGACGGGGTTGGCGCTGGGTACCGGCCGCAGGCTGCGGTCGAAAACGTCCACCACCGGCCGGAGCGGCAGATCTCCCTCGACGTCCGCCGCGTACTCGGCAGCCGGGGGTTCCGGGGCAGTGAAATTCGGCGCAGCGGCCTGCAGGGCTTCCTGGCCGTTGGGGACGACGCTGAGAATGATGGCCGGACGCGCCGCGATGTAGCGGTCGAAAGCCCGGGTCACATCGTCGGCGGTGACGTTCAGGTAACGCTCGATGTCGTGCGCGATGCCGTTGGGTGTGCCGGTGAAGGTTTCGAAATACGCCAGCCTCGACACCTTGCCGGATACACTCTGCAGGCCGAACACCTGGCTGGCCTCGAAACGCGCCTGGAATTTCTGCAGGTCCTGGTCGTTCACGCCGCGCTCGACGAATTCCGACAGTGTGTCGCGGACGGCTGCCTCCATGTCGGCCAGCGTTTCGCCGGAGGAGGGGTTCTGGATCACGACAAAGAACATTTCGCAGGCCAGTTCGCGGCAACCGTGCGAGACATAGGTCTGCACGGCGCGACCCGTCTGCACCAGTCGCTGGTAGAGCAGGGAATCCTGGCCCTGGCCGAGGATCGCGGCTGCGGCGTCCAGCGCGGCTTCGTCCTCGTGGCCATTGAACACGGTGGGAAAGCCCAGCGCCAGTGCCGGCAGGTGGATGTTGTCCTCCATGGTGATGTAGCGGTCTGCGTCAATTTCCGCGGGTTGCCTGGGCAGGCGCTCGACCTCAGGTCCGGCGGGTATGGGACCAAAATACTTCACCACCATTTGCAACGTGGCAGCCGGTTCCAGATCCCCGCCGATGGTCAGCACGGCGTTGTTCGGGCCGTACCAGCGCAGGAAGAAGCGCTTCAGGTCGTCGACGTCGGCGCGATCGAGATCCTCGATCCAGCCGATCACCGGCCAGGAATACGGATGACCGGCCGGATAGAGGCTTTTCATGACGGTCTCGGGAGCGCGGCCGTAGGGCTGGTTGNNCGTTCTTGACCGTCTCGCGCTGGATCTCGAATTTCTCCTCGGTCACCGCATCGAGCAGCAGGCCCATGCGGTCCGCCTCCAGCCACAGGGCCGTTTCGAGCTGGTTCACGGGCAGGGTCTGGAAGTAATTGGTGCGGTCGGAGTCCGTGGTGCCATTCAAGGTGCCGCCGGCATCGGAAACGATCTTGAAGTGTTCCTCGTCCGCCACGTTGCGGGAGCCCTGGAACATCATGTGTTCGAAGAAGTGGGCGAACCCGGAGCGGCCGATCTCCTCGCGGGCGGATCCCACGTGATAGGTGACGTCCACGTGCACCAGCGGGTCCGAATGGTCCTCGTGCAGCACCACCGTCAGGCCATTGTCCAGGCGGTACTTGCGGTAGGGGATGGTGATTTCGCCCTGGCCCTGG
>WVWV01000045.1:0-1295 GCA_011773845.1 Lysobacterales bacterium
GCACCTAGTGAGCAGTCCACGATCACGGCCAAGGTACGTGATCCCGCCGGCAACCTGGTGAAGAACGCCACGGTCATTTTCCAGTTGGATGACATCACCGGCGGGTCGCTGTCGGCCGCGTCGGCGGACACCAACAGTCAGGGTGAGGCCAGCGTCATCTACACGGCGAGCACCACTACCAGCGCCAGTGACGGTGTGACCATCAGGGCCTCCACGCAAGCAGATCCGACGGTCAGCGACTCAGTGAACCTCACCGTCGCCAGTCGGGAATTGTTCATCTCCATCGGCACCGGTAACGAGATTTTCGAGCCGAACAGCGCCACGTACCGGGTGGAATATGCCATCCAGGTCACCGACTCTCAGGGTAACGGCGTGGAGGGGGNNTCTGGGTTTTTCCGGTTGGGGGCGACGCCTGGAGCCGCGACGAACAGGCAAGCTGTCCCGATGAGGACCTGGACCGGGACGGCATTCTGGACGGTGCCGAAGATGGCATCGTCGCCTGTAACGGCGTGCTGGATGCCGGCGAGGATCTCAATGGTAACGGCGTTCTCGATTTCGGCGACGATTTCAATCGGAGCTGTCTGATCGAGGCGGGCAACATCGCCACGGTCACCGCCCAAGGCGCCGGTGGCGGTAGCTTCCTGACCGATCAGAACGGCTTCGGCCTGGTGGATGTGGTGTATCCGCAGGAATATGCCACCTGGGTGGAGGTCACCCTGGAAGCCAAGACCTCCGTCCAGGGCACTGAGTTTGCCGAGCCGAACCGATTCCTGCTGCCCATCGCAGCCTCGGACGTGGACGATGAGGATGAAACGCCGCCTGCCCGGATTNNGGGCCAGCCATCCGGCTGGCCCTTTGCTTTTGCCATGAGCAACGTTTATCTGGTTGGGCCCATGGGCTCGGGCAAGTCGGCCGTGGGTCGCCAGCTCGCCCGGGACCTGCAGCTGGATTTTCGCGACAGCGACGAGGAAATCGAGGCTCGCACCGGCGTGGATATCCCGTTCATTTTCGAAAAGGAAGGCGAAGCGGGATTTCGCAAGCGCGAAGCCCAAATCATCGCCGAGCTGACCAGGCTGGAGCAGATCGTGCTGGCCACCGGCGGCGGCTCGATCCTCGACCCCCAGAACCGCCGGCTGCTGGCGGCCAACGGCACCGTCGTCTACCTGCGGACCAGTGTGGACCAGCAGCTCACCCGTACCCGGCGCGGCCGGGAGCGGCCGTTGTTGAATCACGGCGATCGGCGCCGGGTGCTGAGCGACCTGATGGCGGTCCGCGAACCCCTTTACCAGGAGGTC
>WVWV01000045.1:1306-3060 GCA_011773845.1 Lysobacterales bacterium
TGCTTACCTGTGCCGCCATGGGCCAGACGGACAGTACTATGGAGACCTTGCAGGTTGCGTTGGATGAGCGCAGCTATCCCATCCTGATCGGTCCAGATCTGCTCACGGACGGCACCATCCTGCGCGCCCACATTCAGGCCGCTCAGCTGCTGGTGGTGAGCAACGAAGTGGTGGCGCCCCTGTTTCTGGACCGGCTCACCGGGCGCTTCACCGACCGACATGTTGCCACCGTGATCCTGCCCGACGGCGAGGCGCACAAATCCCTGGAGAGCTTCAGCCAGGTGATGGATACCCTGGTGAGCGCGCGTTTTCATCGCGACTGTTGCGTGGTGGCTCTGGGCGGCGGGGTGGTCGGCGACCTGGCCGGTTTCGCCGCCGCCTGCTACCAGCGCGGCGTCGACTACGTGCAGATCCCCACCACGCTGCTGGCCCAGGTGGACTCCTCCGTGGGCGGCAAGACCGCCGTCAACCACCCGCGCGGCAAGAACCTGATCGGCGCGTTTTACCAGCCCCGCTGCGTGCTTGCCGACACCAATACCCTGAAAACGCTGCCGCCGCGGGAGTTGTCTGCGGGTCTGGCCGAGGTCATCAAATACGGCCTGATCCTGGACGGCGAGTTTTTCTGCTGGTTGGAAGATCACATCGCGGCGCTGCGGGAGCTGGAACCCCACGCCTTGCGCACAGCCATCCGCCGCAGCTGTGAGCTCAAGGCACTGATCGTTGCCGAAGACGAACGGGAGGCCGGCCGCCGGGCCCTGCTCAATCTGGGCCACACCTTTGGCCACGCCATTGAGGCGGCGACCGGATACGGCGAGTGGCTGCATGGTGAGGCGGTGGGTGCCGGCCTGCTGCTGGCGGCGAAGTTCGCAGCGCGCAGCGGCACCCTCTCAGACGCTGACGTGGCGCGGATCGAAAGTGTGCTCAAGGCGGCCGCGCTTCCCACGTCCATCGATGGCCTGGCCGCCGAGCAGCTCTTGGACCTGATGGCCCTGGACAAGAAAACCCGCCGCGGCGAGCTGCGCCTGATCACGCTAACGGGCATTGGCGCCGGCAGCATCGTGAACAACCCCCCACGGCATCGGCTCATGGAGGTCCTGAAGGACTGTGGCGCCGTCTGACCAGGACGCTGCGCGTTTCCCCATCGTAGACCCGGAGCGGGGCCTGGCCCCCTACGGTGCCGCCGGCCGTTATTCCCGAGGACGTCGCTTTGCCGAGCCGGCCCCCGCCTATCGCACTGAATATCAGCGGGATCGGGATCGCGTGGTGCATGCCACAGCTTTCCGCCGGCTGGAATACAAGACCCAGGTTTTTGTGAATCACGAGGGGGACCACTATCGCACCCGTCTGACCCACACCCTGGAGGTGGCCCAGATTGCCCGCACCGTCGCCCGGGCCCTGGGCCTCAACGAAGATCTGGTGGAAGCCATCAGCCTGGCCCACGACCTTGGCCATACCCCCTTCGGCCATGCGGGACAGGATGCTTTGAATGCCTGCATGGCAGATTTCGGCGGTTTTGAGCACAACCTGCAGTCCTTGCGGGTGGTGGACGAGCTGGAAAACCGTTATGCCAAGTTCTCCGGGCTCAACCTCACCTTCGAAACCCGGGAGGGCATACTCAAGCACTGCTCGGCGCGCAATGCCCGGCAGCTTGGGGAGCTGGGCCGGCGCTTTCTTAAGCGCCGTCAGCCGGGCCTGGAAGCCCAACTGGCCAACGTGGCTGACGAGCTCGCCTACAATAATCACGACGTGGACGA
>WVWV01000013.1 GCA_011773845.1 Lysobacterales bacterium
GCATCGTGGGCGACCGTATGATCACGGCCTGCAACCGTGGCGATGAATCCGCGACTGAAAGATTGGTGACGCACTGACCGGCCTGCTAGTCTGTGGGGGCACCAACCGCATAGTTGCCGGCAAGAACGAACCATGCCCGAGAAAAATCCGCGCAAGGACAGCGAATACCTGACCACGCTCGCGCGTGGGCTGTCGGTGCTGCGCGCCTTCACCAAGGAGCGCCCGGAAATGACGCTGAGCGAGGTGGCCGCCGAAACGTCGCTCAGCCCCGCGGCGGCACGCCGCTGCCTCAACACCCTGGTGTCCCAGGGCTACGTCGGCAAAAAGGGCAAGCTGTTCCTGCTCACCCCCGAAGTGATGGGGTTCGCCTCGGCCTTCATCGAGTCCATGAACCTGGAGGAAGTGGTGCGCCCGCACCTCCAGGAGGTTCGGGACCGGACCGGCGACAGCTCGTCACTGGCCGTGCTGTCCCACGAGGACATCCTCTACCTGGTCCATGTATCCACCAACCGGATGATCAAGCTGGTGGCGGGCGTCGGCACGCGTTTCCCTGCCTACGCCACCTCGCTGGGCCGGGTCATGCTGGCTTACCGATCGGACCAGCAGATTTCCGATTACCTGCGCGATGCGAACATTCGCAAGCTGACCAGCAAGACGGTCACCTCCCGGCCCCAGTTGCGCCGTATCCTGAAGACGGTGCGCAAGCAGGGCTATGCCGCGATCCAGGACGAACTGGATTACGGCATCGTCTCCATCGCCGTGCCGGTCCGGCGGGAAACCGGTGAAGTGCTGGCCGCGATCAACTGCTCCACGGCCACCACCCGGGTGAACAAAGATGAAATTGCGAAAACCCGGCTGCAGCCCCTGCTCGAGGCCGCCCACCGAATCGAGGTGGAGCTCAGGCGCTACCCCATCCTGGCCCATTCAATCATGGGCTCCATCCAGTGATGGGTCCCTGGAACGCTCAACCTGCCAGCAGAAATCCCTGACCGCTTCGTTGAAGCGCGCCGGTTCGGTCAGGTTGCTGAGGTGTCCGCTGTGTTCCAGTACGAGCTCCCTCGCGCCGGGGACGACACGCAGCAGGTGATCGGCATGTTCCCGCCGGGCGGGCGTCTCCAGGGCGCCGGTGAGGATGATGACGGGGATCTGGGCGGCCGCCACCGCAGCCGCCACGTCCACGGCATATTCGGGATTGCGCGTGTCGAAGTCCACCAGGTCCCGACCCTGATAGTCGGCCAGCAGGGTCGTCAGTAGCTCGAAGGTCTCCTCGGCTTCGATACCGGAGGCCACCATGGGATGCCGCAACCAGGCCTCCCGCACGCGCTGCATTTCCCCGCGTGCAGCCCACGCCGCGTACCGGCCCAGCGGAATGGCGTCCGAGCCCGATATCGGCGTGAAACCGTCCACCGCCGGCGCCTGCAGCACCAGGGAGCGGGCCATGTGCGGATGCTGCGCTGCGAAACGCAGGGCGATGCGCCCGCCCTGGGACATGCCGAGGATATGCGCGGATTCGATGCCCCGTTCGCTCAGCAGGGCCGCGATGTCCGCCACGTCGCGCGCCAGGGAGGGGTCGCCGGTCGACCGGCCAAAGCCCCGCCGATCGTAGGCGATGACGCGGAAATCCCTGCTCAGTGGCCGGATCTGGGGGCTGAATATGCGGTGATCGAAGGGCCAGCCATGCACCAGCATGACCGGCGGCCCGGAGCCGAGTTCGCGGACGTGGAGCGCCTCGGTATCCGCCTCGCTCACGGCCGATAACCGACCGATGCCTGCGCAGCCTCCCATAGGGCGCTCCCGGCCGGGTTGTCCATTTCCTCCAGCAAGTGCCCGACCAGGCCGGCACAGCGGGCTGTGAGCACGACGCCCCGCATCATCATCGCCGGCACCCCCGCCTCGCCCAGGGCGGCCCCGATGGCGGCGCTGATGTTGGTGACCAGCGGCTTGCCCAGCTCCTCCCTGACGCTGGTTTCCACCAACTCCAGGGCGGCCAGGAACTCGCCCCCGGTGTCCGCGTCGCGCACGATCTGCAGCAGTCGCGGAACCCTGGGGTCGTGCGCCTGGTGAACGGGGTGCCCGAAGCCCGGCACGGGTTTGCGTTCGGCCCGGCAGGCCCGCACTTCCTCGGCGGCCCTGGATGCGCGCTCGTCCGCCGGCGCCGCGACGATTCTCTCCAGCAGGGCGCCGCACTCCCCGGCCGTCCCGGCGTAGCGGTCACCGACCCCCAGCAGGCCGGCGGCCACCGCCCCCTGGAACGATTCCGGCGCTCCCAGGTGGGTGAGCCGAGTCACGACCGCCGACGGCACCAGGCCGTGCTCCATGATGGTGACCAGCACGGCGTCCACGATGCGGGTCTGGGCCGGTGACGGCATGTCGCCCAGGGCCTGCAGGATAATGAGTTCGGTGAACCCAACCTTGCCCATCAGTTCCTCGACCAGGTCTCTGCCCCGTACCGTTATGCTGTCCGCGTCGAAACCACAGATTGACGTGCTCGCATCCATGTATCGTCCCTCGATTTCATATTTCGCATTGCGAATTTGATTTCGATATACGAAAAATCTATCATAAACCTTCATCTTAGGATAAAGCATTCGGCCCAGGCACCTACCATGAAAATAATCACCAAACCGCTCGTTACCCTACTGTCCCTTGTCGTTGCCGCCCCGATCGCCTACGCGCAGAGCGAAGCCATGGTCGAGGAGGTGGTGGTCACCGCCCGCAAGCGCGATGAATCCTTCACCGAAATTCCCGTGTCCCTGAAGGCGTTCACCGAGTCGGAAATCCAGTCCGCGGGCATCGAAACGCCGCAGGATTTCATTGACCTCACGCCCAACGTGACCCTGGTGCAGACCCAGAACGCGGGCAATTCCTTCATCAACATCCGCGGCGTGTCACAGGCGCGCAACAGCGAAATGTCGGCGGCGGTGCTGATCGACGGCGTGCTGATGCCCAACCCGGCCCAGTTCAACCAGCAATTGTTCGACGTGGAGCAGATCGAGGTGCTGCGCGGGCCGCAGGGAGCCCTGTACGGCCGCAACGCCATTGGCGGGGCCATCACCATCGTGACCAAGCAGCCCAGCGACGAGTTCGAGGGCAAGTTCCGGATCGGCGGCGATTCCGGGCCAGGCTTCAATGCGCAGGCCATGTTCAGCGGGCCGCTGGGCAGTTCGGAGACGCTCAAGTACCGGGTCTCGGCGTCCTACATGGACACCGACGGTTACATCAACAACCCCTACCTCGGCGAGGAGGCGGACCCGTTCAAGGACAAATCCCTGCGGGCCAAGCTGCTGTGGGAGCCCAACGACCAGTGGACCGCGGACTTCCGCTTCTACATCTCGGAGCTCGACACGCAGGCGCTCTACTTCAATATCGCCGCCGAGGCCGACGACACCAGCCTGCCGGTGCGGGTCAACAACCGGGGCACCAATGATCGGGATATCTACAGCGTCAGCCTCAAGCTCGACTTCGAGGCCGACTGGGGGACCTTCACCTCGATCACGTCCTTCGATTCGCTGGAGGAGCTGCTGACCGGCGACAATTTCGACTTTCTGCCCCGCGCGGACTCATGGCTGAACGGCCCGTTCACCGGCGGATTCGGCCCCTACATGAAATTCCTGACCGGCGAGGACGTGGTGGACCTGAGCCAGACCCAGTTCCTGGACCAGGAAGCCTGGAGCCAGGAGTTCCGCTTCACCTCGCCGGCGGACAACCGGCTGCGCTGGATCGCGGGCGCCTACTTCATCGGCACCGAGCGGTACATCTCGACCGGCAACCAGGTGGATCTCGGCAACGGGGTGTTCAAGGTGACGCGCACGCCCCGCTTCTCAGTGTTCTGCTACGACCCGAACATCGCCCAGTTCTTCCCCTCGCAGTGCGCGTACACGAGCAGGGACCCCAGCCCGCAGATCGGCTTGCTGGTGGACGAGCAGGACAACCTCGCCTGGGCCGTCTTTGCCGACGTGAGCTACGACATCAGCGATGCCCTGGAACTGTCGGTGTCATTGCGCTACGACGAGGACGAGCGCGAGAACACGACGCTGACCGAGCCGCTGTACGACCCTACTTTCCTGGGGCTGGTGCCGGGGTCCAAGCGCAAGGAGACCTGGGATGAACTGCAGCCCAAGGTCACGCTGCGCTACAAGTCCAGCGACAACACCAGCTGGTACGCCGGCTACAGCCGCGGCTTCCGCAGCGGCGGCTTCAACCAGACCGGCGTGGGCGGGGCCGTGCCCTTCCCGAACATCGACGACATTTTCGACGCGCAGATCGCCGACACCTACGAGGCTGGCTTCAAGACCGTCGCCATGGACGGCCGCTTCGTGACCTCGGCCAGCGTGTTCTACACCGACTTCGAGGGCGCCTATTTCTTCTTCTACGACGCCGGCACCAGCACCCAGAACCTGGGCTCGATCGACGAGGCGACCTACACGGGCTTCGAGTGGGAGGGCACCGTGTTCTTCACCGACTCCCTGAGCGCCTACTTCGGCATCGGCTACACCGACAGCGAGATCGACAAGTTCGAGGACCCCGCGTTTCCGGACGCGCCCCGCGCCGAGGGCAACCAGGCGCCGCTGGTTTCGGAGTACACCCTCAACCTGGGCGGCACCTTCCGGCACCCGATGCAGTTGTTCGGCGGCAAGTTCGGCGAAACCTACGGCTTCGCGCGCGTCGATTACCAGCGCATCGGCGACACCTGGTGGGATCCCTACAACCTGTCGGTGCGCAGCCCCATCAACATTGTCGACTTCCGCTTTGGCGTGGACGCCGACGACGACTGGTCGCTGGTGCTGTGGATCAAGAACGCCTTCGACGAGGAATACAACACCGAGTTCTCCCCGGGACCCGCGTTGTTTGGTCCGGGCGTCAACGCCGGCACCAATTTCCTGTGGAAAGGGATGCCGCGGCACTGGGGAGTGGACTTCACCAAGCGGTTCTGAACCAACCATCTAGGACAATTGGAGGGCAAGCAATCTATGGCCATGGCACCCCGCATTCGCACGCGCCTGCACCACAATGCGCATGTCACGACCGACATGGCGGCAGTCAGGCATTTCTACGAGGACATCATCGGTTTTCCGCTGGTCGCGACCTGGTGTGAGAAAACCCATCTGTTCGGCAAGGAACGGGTCTACATGCACTGCTTTTTCGACATCGGCGACGGCGAGTGTCTCGCCTATTTCCAGTTCGCCGACGAGGAGGACCAGCAGGAATTCGGCCCCGAGCTGCCGATGTCCGGCTTCCGGCACCTGGCCGTGAAAGTGGACCAGGCAACCCAGGATGCGCTTCGCGAACGTGTGGCCGCGGCCGGCTACGAGGAACCGGACGCGTATTTCCTGCAGCACGGCTACTGCTGGTCGCTGTACGTGGTCGACCCGGCCGGGATGATCATCGAGTTCACCGTCGACCACGAGGACGTGGATGCGATCAACGCCGACCAGCTCGGCAAGGCGCACAGCGAACTCCAACGCTGGCTGGCGGGCGATCACACGCCCAATAACGAGCAGTTTCACCGCTAGGAAACCCACTTGCCAGGCCGCGGACAGGCAGCCGGGTGCCCGCGAGGGCCCCGCTGACGCGACGACCCTCCCCCATGCCCCCGGCCGACGGCATGGCCGCGGCACCTGCAGAAGGAGTTGAAGTTCATGAAGGAAGTCTGTGTCGTTTATCACAGTGGCTACGGCCACACGGCCCGCCAGGCGGCGGCCGTGGCCGAAGGCGTGCGCCGGGTTGCGGACGTCAATTGCACCGAGATACCGGTGGGCGAGCTCGAACACATGGAAAGCGGGCACTGGGCGGAACTGGACAGCGCCGACGCCATCATCTTCGGGTGCCCGACCTATATGGGCGCCGTGTCGATGGACTTCAAAAGGTTCATGGAAGCCACCTCCGGGCGGTGGATGGAAATGAAGTGGCATGACAAGCTGGCCGCCGGCTTCACCAACTCCGGGTCGCAGAACGGCGACAAGCAGAACACCCTGCAATCCCTGGTCTCGCTGGCCTCGCAACACGGCATGGTGTGGATCAGCCTGAACCTCATGCCCGGCAACAACAGCACCACCGGCAGCGTCGACGACGTCAACCGCCTGGGGTCCTACCTGGGCGCGATGGCCCAATCGAACGTTGATGCGGGCCCCGACGTGGCGCCGCCGGAAGCGGACCTGGAAACCGCGCGGCTGCTGGGCCAGCGCGTGGCCGAATGCACGCACCGCTGGACCGCCTGACCGCCGTCAATCCCCGTGTTCGACAAGGACATACAGACCCGGCCGGTCGAAGATCAGTTCCGGATCGACCGCGAGACCTATCGGCAACAGGTGCGCTACCTGTTCGAGCATTCGCGCTTCTACCAGCGCAAGCTCGCGGATGCCGGATTCGACCGCCCCGAGGCGGTGGGCGAACTGGATGACCTGGCCCAATTGCCGTTCACGGAGAAGGATGAATTGCGCGCCACGCAGGCCGAGCATCCGCCCTTCGGCGAGCACCTGGCCTGCGATCCCGGCCAGCTGCTGAGGGTGTTCAGCACCAGCGGGACGACGGGCGTGCCCTGTTACCTGGGACTGACCGCCAATGACATCGACATGTACGCGACCAACGTGGCCCGCGGCTACTCGGCGGCGGGCTTCAGGCCGTCCCAGCGGATCGTGGTCGGCTTCAACGCCGGGCCGTTCGTCGCCGGCGCGGTGTTCTATGGCCTGGACAAGCTGCGCTGCACGGTGATCCCGGTCGGCACCGGCAACACGGAACGATTGATCACGGCCATTCAGAAAACCGGCGCCACCGGCGTGAGCTGCACGCCTTCCTATGGCCTGTACCTGATCGACTGGTGCCAGCAGCACGGCATCGAACCGCGCTCGCTGGGGCTCGAGAACATGATCACGGCCGGCGAGCCGGGCGGCGGTGACCCGATGATCCGGGGCCGCATCGAGGAAGCCTTCGGCTGCCAGGTGCGCGAATCCATGGGCATCGGCGACATCTCGCTGTCCACCTGGGCGGAGGACGAGGACGGCGGCGGCATGAACTTCATGGCCCGCGGTTTCGCCCACGCGGAACTGATCGACCCGGACACGGGCCACCCCATCCGCTGGGAAGACGGCGCCGAGGGCGAACTGGTGTACACGGCGCTCAAGCGCGAAGCCATGCCCTTGCTGCGCTTCCGCAGCCGGGATCACGTCGTGGTCAGCATGAAACCCAATCCCACCGGACGCACGGGGCCGCGGATCAGGTGCATCGGCCGCACCGACGACATGCTGATCGTGCGCGGCGTCAACCTGTTCCCGTCGGCCATACGCAGCATCCTCAAGGATTTCGGCGCGGAGGTGGGTGGCGTATTCCAGATCCGGCTCAGGTCGCCGGGGGTCGGTCAGGCAGCAGCCTCCACTGCCACTGGCCATCGAGCTCGGCAACGCGCCGACCCAGCCGCCGGAGCGTCTCAAGCAGGCCATGGAGGCCGAAATCCGCGAGCGCCTGCTGGTGACTACCGAGATCACTTTCGTCCCCTACGGCTCCCTGCCCAGGGAAACCTACAAGTCCAAGCTGGTCACTTACGACGAGGGCCTGGGCGACAAGCAAGCACTGTCCAGCTGAGGCGATCATGTCCGCATCCCTGCCGCTTTTCCCCTGCACCATCGTTGGCAGCTACCCGCAACCCGACTGGTTGATCGACCGCGACAAGCTGTCCAAGCAGTTCCCCCCGCGAACGCGGGCGCTGGAGCTCTGGCGGATCACGGAGCCCTGGCTCGAGGAAGCGCAGAATGATGCCACGCGCATCGCCATCCAGGACCAGGAGCGCGCCGGCCTGGACATCGTGACGGACGGGGAGATTCGCCGCGAGAGTTACTCCAACCACTTCGCCACCGCGCTGGACGGCATCGACCTGGACAATCCCGGCCAGGCCAAGGACCGCAGCGGCGAGACGGTCTACGTGCCGCGCATCGTGGGCCCGATCAGGCGGCGCCACCCGGTGGGCATCGAGGATGTCCGGTTCCTGAGGGCCAATACCGACCGGGCCATCAAGATGACCGTGCCGGGCCCGTTCACGATGGCCCAGCAGGCCCAGAACGATCACTACGCCTCCGAACGGGAGGCGGCGCTGGATTACGCGGCAGCGGTGAACGAGGAGATTATGGACCTGTTCGCGGCGGGCGCGGACTACGTGCAACTGGACGAGCCCTACATGCAGGCCCGGCCCGAGAAGGCGAACGAATACGGCATCGAGGCCCTGAACCGGGCCCTGGAAGGCGTGGCGGGCAAGACCTGCGTGCACATCTGCTTCGGCTACGCGGCCCTGATCCATGAACGCCCGGCGGGCTACTCATTCCTGCCGCAGCTGTGCCATGCCCACTGCAACCAGGTTTCCATCGAGACCGCGCAATCCAACCTCGACTGCACCGTCCTGGAGAGCCTGCCCGGCAAGCAGATTCTGCTGGGCGTGCTGGACCTTTCGACCGAGCAGGTGGAATCTGCGGAGACCATCAAATCACGTGTCAGGAAAGCGCTGGAACATGTTGATCCTGAACAGATATTGCTCGCCTCGGATTGTGGCATGAAATACCTCTCCCGGCAGGCCGCGTTCGGCAAGATGGCCTCCATGGTGCAGGCAGCCAGGGAGCTGCGCGAGGAATACGCCGGTTCGTGAGCCAGCCGCGCCACCCACTCCAGATACCGGGTTCAGCCAGATGAAAACCAGCACAGATCGCATTCTCACCACCCATGTCGGCAGCCTGCCGAGGCCCCAGGACGTCGTCGATGTGCTGTTCGCACGCGACCGGGAGGAGCCGCTGGAGCCCGAGGCGGCCAACCGGGTCATGGCGGATGCCGTGCGCGCGGCCGTGCAGCGCCAGCTGGATGCCGGCATCGATATCGTCAACGACGGCGAGATGAACAAGATTTCCTACGCGACCTACATCAAGGACCGCATCACGGGATTCGCCGGGGACACGCCGCGCGAGCCCGGCCAGGACCTGCTCGATTTCCCGGCTCTTCTGAAGAAGCTGGCAAACTCGGGCGCGACGGCGCAGTACAAGCGACCCCGCTGCGTGGGCGAGATTCGCCCCAAGAGCGCGGAGCCGCTGCAGATCGACCTGGACAACCTGATCAACGCGGTCAGCGGCCAGGCGGCGGTGACCGAGGCCTTCATGAACGCCGCCTCGCCCGGGGTGATCGCGCTGTTCCAGCCCAACGATTATTACCCGACGGAAGAGGACTACCTGGATGCGGTGGCGGAGGGGATGCGGGCGGAGTACGAGGCCATCGTCGATGCCGGCATTCTGCTGCAGATCGACGCCCCGGACTTTGGCATGGGGCGCCACACCATGTACAAGGACCGTAGCGAAGAAGCATACCTGAGCATGGCGGCCAAGCACGTGGAAGTCCTGAACCACGCCCTGCGCAACGTCGACGCGGACCGGGTCAGGATGCACATGTGCTGGGGCAACTACGAAGGCCCCCACCACCATGACATCCCGATGGAACGCCTGCTGCCCGTCGTGCTGGGCGTCCGGGCGCGGGGACTTCTTTTCGAAGCCTCCAATCCGCGGCACGCGCACGAGTGGACGGTCATCCGCGACCTCGGCATCCCGGATGACAAGGTGATCATCCCGGGCGTGCTGGACTCCACCACCAACTACATCGAGCACCCGCAGCTGGTGGCCGAGCGCATTTGCCGGTTCGCCGACATCGTCGGCCGCGAGCGCGTCATCGCCGGCACGGACTGCGGATTCGGCACCTTCGCGGGCTTCGGCCCGGTCGAGCCCGAGATCGTCTACCGGAAGCTGTCAGCCATGGCCGAGGGCGCGGCAATCGCGAGCGACAGGTTGTGGAACGGCGGCTGACCGGGGCGATCGCTCGCTTCACGCCGGTTTTAGCTCCGGTGCATTGCCCCGCCGGGGAAACCGACGCCCACCCGGGGTGGCATCGACACACCCCTCCAGT
>WVWV01000123.1:0-8260 GCA_011773845.1 Lysobacterales bacterium
CCGGGCAGGTGAGCCGCGGACAGCTCACCCTTTCGATTGCGGCCGGCATTCCCGTCGCGCGCATCGCGGCCGCGCTGGGGGCGGATCGCCCGGTCGTGCGCGCCATGCCCAACACGCCGGCCCTGATCGGGCTTGGGGTGGCGGGCCTGTTCGCCGGCCCGGGGTGCCATGCGCGACACCGCCGCGCGGCGGAATGGGTGCTCGGCGCGGCGGGGGAAACGGTGTGGATCGACGACGAGTCGCTGATGGACGTCGTCACGGCCATCTCGGGCAGCGGGCCGGCCTACTACTTCGCCTTGACGGAAGCGCTGCGCGAGGCGGGCGCCGCATTGGGCCTGCCGGCAGACGTGGCGGCCAAGCTCGCTTTGCACACGGCGCATGGGGCCGGTGCGATGCTGGCGCGCGCCGGGCTGGACGCCAGCGAATTACGCCGGCGCGTGACTTCGCCGGGCGGCACCACCGAGGCCGCGCTGGCGACCCTGACGGCAGCCGGTTTCAGCGACCTGATCGGACAGGCCGTGGCGGCCGCGACCCGACGCGGGCGCGAACTCGCCACCACCGGAGCCGGGCCGTGAACCCCCAGGGCGCATTCAGCTATCTGGTGACGACGCTGGTCGACCTGTACGTGGCGGCGGTGCTGCTGCGGCTGCTGCTGCAATGGGTACAGGCCGATTTTTACAACCCGCTGTCCCAGTTCCTGATCCGGATCACCAACCCGCCGCTGCAGCCCATGCGGCGCCTGATCCCGGCCATTGGCAGGTTCGATACGGCCGCAGTGGTGCTGATGCTGGCGCTGGAAATCGCCGGCCTGACCCTCCTGTCCACGATCAATGGTTCCCGCATGGGATGGCAACTGATCTTCACCTTCGCCGTGGTCAAACTTCTCATGACCCTGCTGTGGCTGTACTTTTTCCTGATCATCCTGGCGGTCATTCTCAGCTGGGTGGGGGCGCGCGCCCGGCACCCGATCATTCCGCTCATCTTCCAGCTGACCGCACCCGTCCTGCGGCCGTTCCGGCGCTTCATTCCGCCGGTTGCCGGCGTGGACCTCTCGCCCCTGTTCGCCCTGCTCGCCATCCGTTTCCTATTGTATCTGCTAGGATGGTAGCAGGCGCCGGCGGGGGCATTTCCCGTGAACGGGGCCGGTATGCGGGCGCCAGGGCTTGGCCCCAAGTGGAGGGTTGCATGAAAGGTCTCGTCCTGATCGCCACGGTGGCCGGCCTGCTCGCCGGGCCGCTGGCACGGGCCCAGCAGGCCAGTCAATTCGATGGTTACGTGGTGCACTACAACACCCTCAATACCAACCAACTCACACCCCAGGTCGCCCAGAGTTACGGCATGCAACGCTCCGCCAGCCGGGCACTGCTCAATATCACGGTGATACGCGAGGACGGCCGTTACGGCGGCCAGGCGATCAGCGCCCGCATCGAGGCCAGCGCGAAGAATCTCACCGGCCAGCGTCGCGATATCGAGATGCGGGAAATACGCGAAGGGGAGGACGCCATCTATCACATCGGCGTGTTCCGGGTGCGCAACCTGGAGACCCTCGATTTCACCGTGCGCGTGTGGCCGGAGGGCGCCGCACAGGCACTCGAGCTGGCTTTTCGCCAGCAGTTCTACACCGAATAGTCCCGCTCTCGCGGCGTTTCAGGGATAGAGTCGCTGCCGGACCCACCCATCCGCCTCGAGACGGTAGCGGATGCGGTCATGCAGCCGGCTGGCGCGTCCATACCAGAATTCGATCATGTCGGGTACGACGCGATAGCCGGCCCAGTGCGGCGGCCTGGGCACCTTGCGGCCGAGGTGGCGGAATTCGAGCTGCAACACCTCCTTGACCAGGCGGGCCCGGCTCGCCAGGGGTTCGGATTGCCTGGATGCCCAGGCCCCCAGCTGACTGCCGCGGGGCCGGCTGGCGAAGTAGGCGTCCGCCTCCGCATCGGGCACCAACTCCACCGTGCCGCGCACCCGCACCTGGCGGTCGAGCACTTTCCAGTACCAGACCAGCGCGGCCGATGGATGGGCAGCCAGCTGGCGCCCCTTCAGGCTCAGGGTGTTGGTATAGAACACGAAGCCCCCGGCGTCATAGCCCTTCAGGAGTACCATGCGCGCCGTGACGCCCTCTGCTTCCGACCAGGTTGCCAGGGTCATGGCCGTCGGCTCGGAATCGCCTGCGGCCGTTGCCGCCTCCATGCAATCGTGAAAGCGCTGCAGGGCTTCGGCCGGCAGGTTCATGGCGGCAGACGACGGCTCAGGCTGCATCGGCGGCCTCCCTCGCGCCGCGCATGGCGGGCCGGGGCAAGGTCCGCAACCAGATCAGCCACACCACCAGGGCGTCGAGGATGATCAATGCCTGCCACAGGTAGAGGTGGAACCATTCGAAGGCGGTGTAATTCCATTGGCCGAGATAGAACAGACTGATGATGCGCACCAGGTTCAGCGCCTGGATGGCAAGGAAACCGATGGCCAGGCCGATCAGCTTGCTGCGCAGCGGCGCGGGAAATGCAAAAACCGCCGCGGCCAGAATGATCACGGCCTCCACGCCGTTGCAGCCGCGCTCGATCCTGACGCCGAACCCGGATGCCTGGTCGCGGATCACGTTGCCGCTCGCAATCACGCCATCGTCGAACAGCCCGACGATCCATACGCTCAGGTCGGCGATCGCGGAGGTGAACGGCAGGATGACGTGCTTTTCGACCGGCTGTAGAATCTCCAGCGTGAACAGTCCGATCAGAAGCACGCAAAAAATGATGAAAAACCGCAACATCGGAAATGCGCCCGGTCCCCGCCGTTAACTTGCGGCAATGGTACCCAATGCGCTGTCTGCATGCACCATCAGGACGTCATGAGCGCCCGTGAGCACGGAAACATCTTCCTGATCGGCCCCATGGGATCCGGCAAGACCACGATCGGGAGGCGCGTTGCCACGCTGCTGGAGCGCGAGTTCGTCGACTGCGACGCGGAACTCGAGGCGCAAACCGGTGCCAGTGTGAACCTGATCTTCGATATCGAGGGCGAGGAGGGATTCCGGCAGCGTGAATCACGCCTGCTGCGGCAGCTCGCCCGCCGCACCGGCCTGCTGGTCGCCACCGGCGGCGGGGCCGTGACCCGGGCCGAGAACCGCACCCTGCTGCGCGATGGCGGGCTGGTTGTCTGGTTGCAAACCAGCGTGACCCAGCAGCTCCAGCGACTGGGGCGGGACAAGGCCAGGCCGCTGCTGCAAACCGCCGACCGCGAGCAGCGCCTGCTGAAGCTGGCCGAGGAGCGAGACCCGCTTTATCGAGAGCTGGCCGACCTGGTGTTTTCCTCCTCGCACCGCAACGCCAGGCAGGCCGCGCTGAAGCTGGCCGAGGCCATCCGCTCGTACTGGCGGGACACGGCAACGGAGCAGGCCTGTGCCGGTCATTGAGGTCGAGCTCGGCGATGCCGGCTACCCGGTCTGCATCGGCGCGAACCTGCTCGCCAACACCCCCTGGTGGTCAGCGCATCTACCCGATGGCCGCGTGCTGGTGGTCAGCGACGACCGCGTAGCGCCACTGTACCTGGACGCGCTCCTCGCCGGCTTGCCCGACCGGGCCGCGGATAGCCTGGTGCTGCCACACGGTGAAACGGCCAAGACCGTGGAGAACTGGTCACGAATCCTCGACCGCCTGATCGCCCTGCAAGCCGGCCGCGATGCCTGCCTGGTCGCCCTGGGCGGCGGCATGGTCGGCGACCTGGGCGGTTTCGCGGCCGCCACCTACATGCGCGGCATCCCGTTCATCCAGGTGCCGACCACCCTGCTGGCGCAGGTGGACGCCTCGGTGGGCGGCAAGACGGCGGTCAACCACGAGCGCGGCAAGAACCTGATCGGCGCTTTCCACCAGCCGCGCGCCGTGCTGGCGGACGTCGGTACGCTCGATACCCTGGCCGAACGCGAGTACGGCGCCGGTTTGGCGGAGGTCGTCAAGTACGGGATGATTCGCGATGCCGAGTTTCTGGCGTGGCTCGAGGCGCGCCCGGCGGCTATCCTGGCGCGTGACCCGGAGACGGTGACCGAACTGGTGACCCGCTCCATTCGCCACAAGGCCGAGGTCGTGGCCGCGGACGAGCGCGAAGCCGGGGTCCGCGCACTGCTCAATTTCGGACACAGTTTCGGGCATGCACTCGAGACCGTCACCGCCTACGAGCGCTTTCTGCATGGCGAGGCGGTCGCGATCGGCATGGTCGTGGCGGCCCGCCTTTCGGAGCTGCGGGCACTGGCCCCGGCAGGCACGGCGGAACGCCTCGCCGGGCTGTTGGCCGGACTCGGCCTGCCGACACGCTTGCCGGCCGAAATCCCCGCGCGGCGGATCATCGATTGCATGGGGCTGGACAAGAAGAACCTGGGGGGCAAGCAGCGGCTGATCCTGCTCCATGCGGCCGGCAAGGCCATGATCGACAGCGACAGCAGTATCGACCAGATCACGCAGGCCCTGGAGGCGAGCCGCTGATATGGGAGACGGCACCCGCCATACCGCATTCCGCGCGGCCGCGGTAGCAGCGTTGTTCGCCGCCAGCCTCGCATCCGCCCAGCCCGCGAAGGACGACAGCGATTGTCGCCCGGACGAGGTGGACCTGGGCGATTACTGCGCCAGCATTGCTCCGCCGGACCCGAACGGCAAGAACCCGCGGTCGCGGGTCACGCCGTTCCGAGCCCAGAGCATGATGCCGGGCCACAGCACGCCCCCTCCGCAACTGGTGCCGGAGCCGCCGCCCATGGCCCCCGAGGCCGTCTCCAGCGCCGAACAGTCTGGCTTGATGCCGGGGCGGGTCGCCGGCGCAGCGCCAGAGGGCCCGGCACCGCCCACCCCGGCGGTGGAGGCGCCACCCGAATCCGAGGCGCCGGAAGCCACCCAGGCCGGCGTCACGGCGGATGGTTTTGGTGTACAGTTCGGTGTTTTCTCGGCCCGCACGACGGCCGAGAAGGTCGGGCGAACCCTGTCGGAGCGGGGTTTCGAGGTGTGGCTGGCAACCATCCCGAGTGGGGAGCGCTTGTTGTGGGGCTGCATCCAGGGGCCCCACGCCAGCCGGGCCGCTGCGGTGGCAGCCGCCAACAGGCTGCGGCGCGAGGGCCTGGTAGCGGACACCTATGTCCGGCCGCTGGATGGCCTGGAACTGAAGGTACTGGAACATGAGCCAACTGAAGAATGACCGTCTGATACGGGCGCTGCGTCGTCAGCCGGTGGACCGCACCCCGGTATGGATCATGCGCCAGGCGGGTCGTTACCTGCCCGAATACCGCGCGATTCGCAAGCAGGCCGGCAGTTTCATGGCGTTGTGCACCAACCCGGAACTGGCCTGCGAAGTCACCCTGCAGCCGCTGCGCAGGTTCCCGCTCGATGCGGCCATCCTGTTCTCCGATATCCTCACCATTCCGGACGCCATGGGGCTGGGCCTGTATTTCGTCGAGGGCGAAGGCCCCCGGTTCGAACAACCGATCGATTCCCCGGCCGCCATCGAGCGCCTGCCCCGGCCGGATCCGTTCGAGCGCCTGGATTACGTGATGCAGGCGGTGCGGCGCATCCGGTCCGAACTGGATGGCAGCGTGCCCCTGATCGGTTTCAGCGGCAGCCCGTGGACCCTGGCTACCTACATGGTGGAGGGTGGGTCGAGCAAGAATTTCGGCAAGGTCAAGGGCTTGCTTTACGGCCAGCCGGAGGCGGCCCACGCGCTGCTCGCCAGGCTGGCGGAGGCGGTGACCGACTACCTCAACGCGCAGATCGAGAGCGGCGCCCAGGCCGTGCAGGTGTTCGACTCCTGGGGCGGGGTGCTGAGCCCGGCCGCCTTCAACGAGTTTTCACTGACCTACCTGCAGCAAATCGTGGACGGGATTCGTCCGGGCCCCGACGGCCAACGGGTTCCGATCATCCTGTTCTGCAAGGGCTGCAACGGGCACCTGGAAGCGCTGGCGGACACCGGCTGTGACGCCCTCGGCGTGGACTGGACCCTGACCCTTGGGGAGGCGCGCCGGCGCGTCGGTGACCGCGTGGCCCTGCAGGGCAATCTCGATCCCGCCGTGCTGCTGGCACCGCCGGAGGTCGTGCGCACGCAGGTGGCCGCCACCCTCGACAGCTTCGGCGATGGCGAGGGGCACGTGTTCAACCTCGGCCATGGCATCACGCCGGACGTCAACCCCGATCACCTGGCGACGCTGGTCGATGCGGTCGCGGAGCTCAGCCCGGCGCGGCACGGGGGTCGATGAGATCGTGGCAGCCGGCACGTACCTGCGAGGAGTCAGGGCTCAATACGAGCAACTGCNNCGCACCGGCGCCGCTTACAATGCAGCCGGATTAGGAATTGTGCCGTGTCGGTTCGACTGTTCATCATCGCCGCCCTCCTGCTGGCCTCGCTGCTGGCGGTCCTCGCGGTGCTTCTGGCCACCGACCTCGCCCTGTCGGTCTGGCAGCGTTTGCATGCCGCCCCGCTGTGGCTGCAGCTGGCTTACGCGGCGCTGCTGGCCGCGTGCTCAGGTGCGGTGGTGTTGCTCGCCTGGCGCTGGCTCAGGCCGCAGCGCAAACGGGCCACGCAGCGCGTGGCCCAGCCCCTGACCGCGGACGCGCTGCAGCAACGATTGGTGAGTTCTGCCGAGGCGGGCGTTGATGTTCGCGCCGCCCTTGGCGAAATCGGCGAGCAACGGCGACGCAAGCAGGCTGCGGAAATCCATATCGCGGTCTATGGGGAGGTCAGCGCCGGCAAGAGCAGCCTGGTCAAAGCGCTGCTGCCAGGCATCGAGGTATCCACCGATCCCCGGGCCGGCACCACGCAGGACATCACCCACTATCGCTGGCAGGCCGATTCTGGTGACATCGTTTTAATCGCCGACCTGCCGGGGTTCAACCTCGAGCAGGATCGGGCGGCGGTCGAAGAGGCGCGGCGCGCCCACCTGGTGGTCTTTCTCTGCGATGGTGACTTGACTTCTTCCCAGCACGCGCAATTGCGCGCGCTGCAGAATTTCGGCAAGCCGTTGCTGCTGGCGCTGAACAAGATGGACCGGTACCAGCCGCAGGAAGCGGCCCGGATCATGGCCCGCATCGCGGACCGGTCCGGCCTGGCGGGCCGCGACATCGTGCCGATCAGCGCGGGCGGCCGCGAGCAGGTGATCCGGCAANNNGCCCTCCGCTCGGCCATCCAGCGGCACCTGGACCACAATCTGGAACTGATGGAATCGCTCCGCGATACGGCGGTCCTGGTGATGGCGGCGGAAAAACTGGATGCCGCCCACGAGGCGCACCGCGAGCGGCAGGCCGACGCGCTGGTCGGCCGGTATGCCCGCCGCGCTATCATCGGGGCAATGGCCGCGGTCGCGCCCGGCTCCGACCTGGTCATTCAGGGCGTATTGGCGACCCGCCTGGTGCAGGAGCTGTGCACGCTGTACGGGGTCTCGGTGAAGGAAGTGCAAATCGAGTCCTTCCTCAAACTGGCCGGGAGCCGGGTTCGCAAGATGAGCGCCCTGACGCTCGCCATCGCCGGCAACGCCCTCAAGGCGTTTCCGGGCCTGGGGACCCTGTCGGGCGGCATGTTGCACGCGGTCGCCTATGGCCTCATCTTCGACAGCCTGGGGCGCGCGGCGGCCGCGACCCTGGCCAGCAGGGGTGAATTGCGCCCTTACCCAGCCGCTCGGGCCTTCGAGGAACTGTTGCGTGAGAATCTGGAATCGGGTGCGGACCGTTATGCACGGCTGGTGGTCTCGCCACCCCAAGACACGAACCCTGCCTGACGACCACCTGCTGGAAGCCAACCGCAACCTGCGGGAACTCCTGGCGGACACCCGTGTGCCCGCACCGGTGCGCGCCGAGTTGAGCCGCGAATTTCGCGCCATCGAGGAAATTTCCGAAAAGCTGCGACGGGGCGAAATCCACATCGCGGCCTTCGGGCGAGTGGGTACCGGCAAATCTTCGTTGTTGAACGCATTGGTGGACGAGCCCGTTTTTTCCACCAGCCCGCTGCACGGGGAGACGCGCGATGCCCAGCGGGTGTCCTGGCACGCGCTGGAGCACGGTCGCGTGGAATTGATCGACACCCCCGGCATCGATGAGCTGGGTGGTGCGGAGCGCGAGGAGATGGCAACCGATGTTGCCCGCCGTGCCGACATCCTGTTGATGGTCTGTGACGGCGATCTGACCGCGCGCGAGTTCGAAGCCCTGCGTCAGCTCGCCGGCCGCCGACGACCGCTGCTCCTGGTGCTGAACAAGGCGGACCGATACACCGGCGAGGAGTTGACACTGCTGCAGGCGCGCCTGGC
>WVWV01000123.1:8330-8535 GCA_011773845.1 Lysobacterales bacterium
CTCATTGTGCAGCATCACGATGGTCGTGAATCGGAACACCTGCGGGGCCGAGCCGCCGACGTCGGAGCGTTGCGCTCCCAGCTATGGTCGGTGCTGGAACGCGAAGGCAAAACCCTGGCGGCCCTCAACGCGGCGCTGTTTGCCAGTGAGCTCGACGCACAGGTCGCGCGCCGCATCGTCGAGGCCCGGCGCCAGGTATCGGAGC
>WVWV01000070.1 GCA_011773845.1 Lysobacterales bacterium
GGTGATGGTGCCGGAGACCATCACCGGCACCCGCCAGCCCGTCCGCTCGAACACCGACTCGATGGCGAACAATGCGGCCTTGGCATTGAGGGTGTCGAAGATCGTTTCCACGATCAGCAGGTGCGCGCCGCCCTCCAGCAGGCCCTCGGCCGCCTCCGCGTAGTTGTCCCGCAGCTCCGCGAACGTCACGTTGCGGTAATCCGGGCGATTCACGTCGGGCGACAGCGAGGCGGTGCGGTTGGTCGGGCCCAGCGCGCCCACCACGGAGCGGGGCCGGCTCGGGTCGCGTTGCGTGAACTCCTCGCAACAGCGCCGCGCCAGGGCCGCCGCTTCGCGGTTGAGTTCCCGCGCCAGGTGCTCGGTGCCGTAGTCCTGCTGCGAGATGCGCGTGCTGTTGAAGCTGTTGGTCTCCACCAGGTCCGCGCCGGCCGCCAGGAAGCCACGGTGAATGGCGGCGATGTCATCGGGCCGCGTGAGGGTGAGCAGGTCGTTGTTGCCGCGCAGGGGCCGCTCATGGCCAGCGAACCGCTGGCCCCGGAATTCCGCTTCCTCCAGTTGCAGGTCCTGGATCATGGTGCCCATGCCGCCGTCCAGCAGCAGGATGCGCTCGGCGAGCGCAGCCTCCAGGAACGCGACCCGCTCCGGGTCACGCCACGGCAGGGCGGTGGGTCGGGCGCCGGACGTCACGGTGGGTGGGGTGTGGCTGCCGGGGCTCAGCCCGGGGTGGCCAGCAACGTGATGACGGCGAAGTGCGGGGCGCGTTTTTCAACCGCGCTCACCCGGCAGGCGACCGGTTCCAGCCCGGCGTCGCGGCAATGCTTCTCCAGGCTCCCGACCGTGAATCCGAGGTTCACGTGGTTGTAGGGCGCCACCGATTTCTCATGCTTGTGGCGGCTGAGGGTCACCGCCAGCAACTGGCCGCCGGGCTTCAGCACCCGTGCCGCCTCGCTGAACACCCGCGCGGGCCGGCGCGTGTAGGTCAGGGCGTGCATCAGCAGCACCGTGTCGAAATGCCGGTCCGCGAACGGCAGCTCGTGCATGTCGCCCTGCTCGAAGGTGACGTTGCCGACGTCCGCGAGCCGCGCCTGTCCCGCCTTCACCACCCGGCGGCTGATGTCCAGGCAGGTGATTCGCCGGGCCTGGGGTGCCAGCAGTTCCGCCAGCACACCGTCCCCGGAGGCGATGTCGAGCACCTCGCCAAGCTGCACCAGCTGGGCCAACGCGCGCGCGGTTGCCTCCCAGGTGCGCCCGGGCGAATAGTGCCGTTCCATGTCGCCGGCCACGCTGTCGGCCCAGTTGGAGTCCCCGTCCCGCGCGTTCAGCACCTGCGGCAGGCGCTCCAGGTCCTGCTGGGTGAGGGGATCGTCCGTGTTCTGTCGCAGCAGTTCCCACATTGCCGCGAGGCTGGCATCCGCGATGCGCCCCGACATGCGATAGAACACGAATACGCCCTGGCGCCGGTCGTTGACCAAGCCCGCCTCCTTGAGCTTGGCCAGATGCGTCGAGACCCTGGGCTGCGCCAGTTGGGTGATCGCCGCCAGTTCGGCCACCGTCAGTTCCTCGCGTTCGAGCAGGAACAACAGACGCAGGCGCGTGCTGTCGGCCAACAGGCGGCAATGGAGGGTGGCCTGTTGCAAATCCAGCCGTGAGGACATATATCTTCCAATCTTGATGAAAAGATATATGGAGGGTACCGGCACGATGCGCCGAGGTCAATCGGGGCGCACCACCCGACGCGGCCCAGGCTGCGGGCCCCTTGCAAACGATCTATAATCGGCCTCCCGCACGCACCGTCGCCGCACGCAGCGCCCATGGACTTCAAACTCACCGAAGAACAGCAGATGATCCAGGCCGCGGCGCGCGATTTCGCGCAGCGCGAGATCGTGCCGATCGCGGCTGAATTCGACCGCTCCGGGGCGTTTCCGGTGGCCACCATCCGCGCGATGGGCGAGCTCGGGCTGATGGGCATCGAAGTGCCGGAAGCCTATGGCGGTGCCGGGCTGGACGCGATCGGCTACGTGCTGGCGCTGATCGAGATCAACGCCGCCGACGCGGCCCACGGCACCATCATGTCGGTCAACAACACCCTCTACTGCAACGGCATCCTGAAATACGGCAGCGAGGAGCAAAAGCAGAAATACGTGCGGCCGGTGGCCAGTGGCGAGGAAGTGGGCGCTTACGCGCTGACCGAGCCGCAGTCGGGCTCCGATGCCGCCAACATGCGCACCCGGGCGGTGCGATCGGAAGACGGCAGCCATTACATCATCAATGGCAAGAAATCGTGGATCACCTCCGGGCCGGTCGCCCGCTACATCATCCTGTTCGCCATCACCGATCCGGAGCAGGGGGCCAAGGGCATTTCGGCGTTCATCGTCGACACCGACAAGCCCGGCTTCCGGCGCGGCAAGACCGAACCCAAGCTGGGCATCCGCGCCTCCGCCACCTGCGAGATCGAACTGGAGGACTACCGGGTCGAGGCGGCGGACCGCATCGGCGCCGAGGGCGAGGGGTTCCGCATCGCCATGGGGGTGCTGGACGCCGGGCGCATCGGCATCGCCGCGCAGGCGGTCGGCATCGCGCGTGCGGCCTACGAGGCCAGCGTCGAGTTCGTGCGCGAACGCAAGGCCTTCGGCCGGGCCATCGGCGAGTTCCAGATGATCCAGGCCAAGATCGCCGACATGAAGAGCCGCCTGATGGCGGCCGAGCTGCTCACCCTGCGGGCGGCGTGGGCCAAGCAGCAGGCCCAGAAAACCGGCGAGCGCTACACGCTGGAGTCCAGCGCCGCCAAGCTGTTCGCATCCGAAGCGGCGATGTACATCACCCACCAGGCGGTGCAGATGCACGGCGGCATGGGCTACAGCAAGGAGATGCCGGTGGAGCGCTACTTCCGCGACGCCAAGATCACCGAGATCTACGAGGGCACCAGCGAGATCCAGCGCATGGTCATCAGCCGCCTGGAGACCGGATTGCGCTAGGATAGGGGCCGGGAGCCCCGGTCAACGGAGCGTCTAGCATGGCGGCCGACCACGACAAGACCAAGAACGACCTGCTCAAGCAGGTGCAGGCCATCGTCAGGCGCCGCAAATCACCCGCCGCCGCCCGCCAGGCAGCCTATTACACCGATGCACTGTTCCGGCGCGTGCCGCTGGAGGAACTGCAGCGCATGACGCCCGATGGCCTCGCCGCCATCGTCCAGAGCCAGATGGGCTTCGTCCAGGTCCGCCAGCCGCGCGAGTGCAAGGTCGACGTGTTCAACCCGAAGCTCGACGAAGACGGCTGGGAGAGTCAGCACACCGTCATCGAACTGAATAACGACGACATGCCGTTCCTGGTGAACACGGCCAACGTGGTGATGGCGGAGCTCAACCTGAGGGTGCACTTCATGGTGCATCCCATCGTGCACGTGCTGCGCGACGCCGAGGGCCGGGTGAGCTCCTTCCATGCCACGTCCGAAGGCAAGGGCAACCCCGAGTCGATCATCCACATGCAGGTGGACCGCCAGGACGACCCCGAGGCCCTCGCCAACATCAAGGCGCGGTTGCAGAACGCGATGGCCGCGGTGCGCGCCGCGGTCGAAGATTGGCGGACCATGGTGGCCCGCGCCGAGGAGGCGGCCGATGAATTGCCCGGCTGGGCCGCGGTGGTCGATTCCGAACTGATGGCGGAGTGCCGCGAATTCGTCCGCTGGCTGCACGACGACCATTTCATTTTCCTGGGCGCGCGCGACTACGCGGTGGTGCGGACCGACGAGGCCCAGTCCCTCGACGTGGTGAAGGGCAGTGGGCTGGGCATCCTGCGGGAGACCGAAAAGACCATCTTCAGCCGTCCGCTGTCGACGCTGAGCGACGCGGCGCGCACCAACCATGACAACCCGCTGATCATCACCAAGACGCGTTCACGCAGCACCGTGCACCGGGTCGGGTACCTCGATTACATCGGTGTGCTGCGCTTCAACGAGCGGGGCGAGACGGTGGGTGAGCGGCGCTTCATCGGCCTGTTCACCTCCAACGCCTACTTCCGTCGGGCCGCGGACACGCCGCTCGTGCGGATGAAGGTCCGGGCGGTGCTGGAGCATGCGGGCCTGAGGCCCAAAAGCCATGCCCTCAAGGCGCTCGGCCATATCCTGGAGACCCTGCCGCGCGACGAGCTGTTCCAGGCCACCGTCGAGGAGTTGACGGAGATGGCCACCACCGTGCTGAACCTGCAGGAACGCCAGCGGGTCCGGCTGCTGATTCGCCGCGAGCGCTTCAATCGCTTCTTCTCCTGCCTGGTGTACCTGCCCAGGGACCGCCACAACACCGAGAACCGCGAGAAGATCCAGGCGATCCTGGCTCATGCGCTGAAGGCGGAGTCGCTGGACTACGTGGTGCAGGTGTCCGAGTCGGTGCTGGCACGCCTGCAGGTGATCATCCGCCCCAGGCCGGGCAGAGACCCGAAGCCGGACGTCAGGGCCCTCGAGCAGAAAATCATCGAGGCGCTCCGCTCCTGGAACGACGGTCTGAGCATGATCCTCGTGCAGAAGCATGGCGAGGATACCGGCCTGCGCTGGGCCCGCGAAATCGGCCAGGCGTTTCCGGCGGCGTACATCGAGGACGTGTCGCCGTGGGTGGCCAGCTTCGACGTGGAGAAGGTCGCCGCGCTCGAGGATGCGCATGACCTGGGCATGAGCCTGTACCGACCGCGCCGGCGCGACACCGACCTGATCCGTTTCAAGCTGTTCCGGTACGACGAGCCGATCCCGCTCTCGGTGGTGCTGCCGCTGTTGGAGAACATGGGCTTGCACATCGTCAGCGAGCGTCCCTACGAGCTCGAGCTGGCCAGCGGGCGCACCGTGTGGATCCAGGATTTCGACATGGTTTACGGGCAGGGGCGCGACCTGAACCTGGACCTGGTGCGGAATGCCTTCCAGGAGGCTTTCGAATACACCCTGCGCGGCGTCACCGTCAGCGACGGGTTCAACCGCCTGATCCTCGCCTGCCAGCTGCACTGGCGGCAGGTCAAGATGCTGCGTGCCTACTGCAAGTACCTGCTGCAGACCGGCATCCCGTTCTCGCTGGCGTACATGGCCGAGACCCTGTCACGCCACCGCGCGCTGGCGCGCCTGCTGGTCGAGCTGTTCGAGGTGCTGTTCGACCCGGCCCGCGATTCGGAGAGCGAGCAGAAGGCCCAACGGGAAGATCAGCACCTGCGGCGCGACCTGGAGGCGCTGGCAGGGGATGCCGACCCGGTGTTTCTGGAATACCTGGCGGAGGTGGCGCAGGCGCGCGCCCGGCCACGCGCGGAAGCGGTGGCCAGCATCAAGCGCGCTTTCGTGCGCGGGCTGACCACCGTCACCAGCCTCGACGAGGACCGCATCCTGCATGCCTTCTATGCCACCATCCTCGCCACGCTCAGGACCAACTTCTTCCAGCGCACCGACAATGGCTTGCTGCATGAGTACCTGAGCTTCAAGCTGGATTCGGCGCGCGTCCCGGATTTGCCTAAACCCCGGCCCTTCCGCGAAATCTGGGTGTTCTCGCCGCGCGTGGAGGGCATCCACCTGCGCATGGGTGAAATCGCCCGCGGCGGCCTGCGCTGGTCCGACCGCAAGGAGGATTTCCGCACCGAGGTTCTCGGCCTGATGAAGGCCCAGAACGTCAAGAACACGATGATCGTGCCGGTCGGCGCCAAGGGCGGGTTCGTGGTGCAGCGCCTGCCGCAGGGTGGCGACCGCGAGGCGGTCATGGCCGAGGTGACCTACTGTTACCGCTGCTTCATACGCGGCCTGCTCGACGTCACCGACAACCTGGTGGACGACGCGCTGGTGCCGCCCCCGCAGGTGGTGCGGCGCGATGGCGACGATCCCTACCTGGTGGTGGCGGCCGACAAGGGCACGGCCACCTTCTCCGATACCGCCAACGCGGTGGCGGAGGAGTACGGCTTCTGGCTGGGCGACGCCTTCGCGTCCGGCGGCTCGGTCGGCTACGACCACAAGGGCATGGGCATCACCGCCCGCGGCGCGTGGGAGGGCGTCAAGCGCCACTTCCGCGAGCTCGGCATGGACATCCAGAAACAGCCGTTCACGGTGGTGGGCATCGGCGACATGTCCGGGGACGTGTTCGGCAACGGCATGCTGCTCTCGCGGCAGATCCGGCTGCGCGCGGCCTTCAACCACCTGCACATCTTCCTCGACCCGGACCCGGACGAGAAGGCCTCGTACCGGGAACGCAGGCGCCTGTTCGCGCTGCCGCGCTCGAGCTGGTCCGATTACCGCCCGGAGCTGATCTCAGAGGGCGGCGGGGTCTATTCGCGCCAGGCCAAGTCGATCCCAATCAGCCGGCAGGTGCGGGCCTGGCTCGGCATCGAGGACGAACAGCTGCCGCCCCACCTGCTGATCCGGGAACTGCTCAGGGCCGAGGTCGACCTGCTGTGGAACGGCGGCATCGGCACCTATGTGAAGGCGTCGGCGGAAAGCCATGCGGACGTCGGCGACATGGCCAACAATTCGCTGCGGGTCGACGGCAACGAGTTGCGCTGCCGCGTGATCGGCGAAGGCGGCAACCTCGGCCTGACACAGCGCGGGCGTATCGAGTTCGCCCGCGCGGGCGGTCGCCTCAATACCGATTTCATCGACAATTCGGCGGGCGTCGATTGCTCCGACCACGAGGTCAACATCAAGATCCTGCTCAACCTGGCGCTGCGGGGCGGCCGCCTGGATTCAGGGGCGCGCAACCTCCTGCTGGCGGACATGACCGACGAGGTGGCGGCGCTGGTGGTGCGCAGCAACTACCTGCAGACCCAGGCCATCTCGATGATGGAACAGCTGTCCGGGCCGCGGCTCGGGGCGAAGCAGCATTTCATCTCGGTACTGGAGGACGAGGGCCAGCTCGACCGCAAGCTGGAGGCGCTGCCGGACGACGAGGAGCTCGTAGAGCGCCGCAACCGCGGCGAGGGATTGTCCCGGCCCGAGCTCTCGGTGCTGCTGTCGTACGCCAAGATACGGCTGTACCGCCAGTTGCTGGATTCCGACGTGCCGGAGGACCCCTTCCTGTCCCGCGAGCTGGTCAATTATTTCCCCCGCCCGCTGCAGGAACGGTTCGCCGACCTCATGCCGGCGCACCGCCTGAAGCGCGAAATCATCGCCACCATGGTCACCAACAGCCTGGTGAACCGCATGGGCGTCTCCTTCGTTCTGCGCATGCGCGAGGACACCGGTGCGCCGCCGCCGGTGGTGGCCAAGGCCTATGCCGTGGCCCGCGAGATTTTCGATGCGCGCGAGCTGTGGGCGAAGATCGAAGCGCTGGACAACAAGGTATCCGCCGAACCTCAGACCCACGCCCTGATGATCGTCTGGAACCTGCTGCGGCAGGCCACCCGCTGGCTGGCCAACAACCCGGGCCTGGGGGCCGATATTTCGTCGGCCGTGGAACGCCTCAAGCCCGGCATGCGCGAGCTCGCGAAGACGATGCCGCGTGCCATGGGCGAGGACGAACAGGCGCAGGTGGCAGCGGCGGAGGCACCGCTGGTGGAGGGCGGCTTCCCGAAAAACCTCGCGCGCCGCCTGGCGCTGCTGCCGCTGCTGGCCGCGCCGGCCCTGGACGTGGTGGCGACCGCTTCCGAGCGAAACCTCGATGTGCGACGGGTGGCCCGAATCTTTTTCGGGCTCGGGGAGTCGCTGGGCCTCAAGTGGATTCGCGCCAGCATCGAGAACCTGCCGGTGGTTGGCCAGTGGCATGCCCATGCGCGCGGCAACCTGCGGGACGAGCTGTATGCGCACCATCGGCGCCTGGCGGACCAGGTGCTGCACAGTTGCGGCGAGGCGGCCGACCCCGTGGCGTGCTGGATCGGCCTGCACGCCGACGCGGTGGCGCGCGTGAAGGACATGATCGAGGACATGCGCAACATGCAGGGCGCCGACTACGCGACGCTGTCGGTCGCGATTCGCTCGCTGGGCCAACTGCAAACACTGGCCGCGGAGCCGTCCGCGTGAGCACGCCACGCATCCATTTCGTCGCCAGTTCGTCGACTGCGGCGCGCGAGGCGCTGGAGGTCATGACCATGACCTATGGCCAGCACGAGGCGGACGCAGCGGACGTCATCGTGGCGCTCGGGGGCGACGGCTTCATGCTGAGAACCCTGCACCACCATATCGAGACCGGCCTGCCGGTGTATGGCATGAAGTTCGGCGAGGTGGGTTTCCTGATGAACCGCTATGCCGAGCAGGACCTGCCGGCACGCCTGGGGGAGGCGCGCGCGGTGCGGCTGAACCCGCTGCGCATGCGAGCCGAGACGGGGCAGGGCGAAACCGTGATCGCGCCGGCCATCAACGAGGTTTCGCTGCTGCGGCAGACCAACCAGGCGGCGCACATTCGCATCCTGGTCAATGGCCGCGAGCGGGTCGCCAAGCTGGTCTGCGACGGGGTGCTGCTCGCCACCGCTGCCGGCAGCACCGCCTACAACCTGTCCGCGCACGGCCCGATCCTGCCGCTGGGCACCGAGGCGCTGGCGCTCACGCCGATCAGCCCGTTCCGGCCCCGCCGCTGGCGCGGTGCGATCCTGCCGGGCTCGGCGCAGGTCCGGTTCGAGGTGCTCAACCCCGCCCGGCGCCCGGTGAGCGCCACCGCCGACTCCAGCGAAGTGCGCGACGTGGTGGCGGTGGACGTGCACGAGGACAAGGGCATCACGCTCACGCTGCTGTTCGACCCCGATCACTCGCTGGAAGAGCGCATCCTGGACGAGCAGTTCCTGTGAGGCCCGGGTATTCGGCGCTGGCGGCGTTTCTCGCGCTTTGAGAAACGGGCGGTGTAAGCTGCAGCCATGAACAGTGCGGAGATCCATCAGCTCAACGCCGCGCCACTGGTGGTGGCGATCTCCTCGCGGGCGCTGTTCGACCTTTCCGAGAGCCATCGCGTGTTCGAGGATCGCGGGCTGGAGGACTATGCCGAGTACCAGGTCGCCCACGAGGCCGATGTGCTGAAGCCGGGCGTGGCCTTCCCGCTGGTCAAAAAACTGCTGGCCCTGAACGAGGATGCCGTCGAGCACCCGGGCGTCGAGATCATCCTGATGTCGCGTAACAGCGCCGATACCGGCCTGCGCATCTTCAACACCATCGAACACCACGGCCTCAGGATCGAGCGCGCGGTATTCACCAACGGCGCCAGCCCCTATCGCTACATGCCCGCTTTCGGCGCCCACCTGTTCCTTTCCACGCATGGCGAGGACGTGCGGCGCACGCTGGAGGCCGGCTTCGCCGCGGCCCTGATCCTGCCCGGGGCGGCCAACCGCCCGGACAGCGGCCAGCTCCGCATCGCTTTCGACGGTGACGCGGTGCTGTTTGGTGACGAGGCCGAGCGGATTTACCAGGCCGAGGGATTGGAGGCTTTTGCCCGGGCCGAGCGCGAGGCCGCCGACACGCCATTACCGGCCGGCCCGTTCAAGCCGGTCCTGTCCGCGCTGCACCAGATCCAGTCGGCCTACCCGATCGAGGACAACCCGATCCGCACCGCGCTGGTGACCGCGCGCTCGGCGCCGGCCCACAAGCGGGTGATCCTGACCCTGCGCTCCTGGGGCATTCGCATCGACGAGGCGCTGTTCCTCGGCGGCAAGCCCAAGGGCGATTTCCTCAAGGCGTTCGGCGCCGACATTTTCTTCGACGACCAGCGCGGGCACTGCGAGTCCGCCCGCGAACACGTGGCCACCGGGCACGTGCCGCACGGGGTGATGAACGAATAGCCCGGCGGCCCGCTGCGACGCCGCCCGGCGGCGCGCGCTGGCCTTACTGCCCGGTCTCTGCCAGCGACGCCTCGCGGATGGCCCGGAACTCATTGCCCGCATACCACTGCGGCCAGGTATCCGAGTTGGCCAGCCGCCAGCCGATGGTGAAATACAGCTGCAGGTCCTCGACCGCCGCCTCCAGGTCCCAGTCGGCCTGGATTTCGTCCTTGACGCTGTGGTAACGGTTGGCCGTGTAATCCGCATTCCGCTGCGCGACGTATTCCGCGCCGTGCTCGCGGTCCACGGTGCCGCCGCGCGAGTACAGGATGGGCACCCCCCGCTTGGCGAAATTGAAGTGGTCGGAGCGATAGTAGTAGCCCTTCTCAGGGGTGGCCTCGGGCGTCACCGTGCGGCCCTTCTCACGGGCCACAGCGGCCAGGATGTCCTCCATTTCCGAGGCGCCGTGGCCGATCACGACCACATCGCTCATCTTGCCGCGGAAGTTCAGCCGGTCCATGTTGATGCCGGCCACCGTGCGCTGCATGGGGAAGGCCGGCTGCGCCACGTAAGCCTTCGAGCCCAGCAGTCCGGATTCCTCGGCGGTGACCGCCAGGAAACCGACCGTGCGCTGCGGGTCCGGTGCGGCGGCAAACGCCTCGGCAATCTCGAGCAGGCCGCTGGTGCCGCTGGCGTTGTCCTCGGCGCCGTTGAAAATCACGTCACCATCGATACCGCCGCCGGCCGGCGCCTTGCCCAGGTGATCCCAGTGCGCCATGTAGATGAACAGTTCCTCGGGGCGGGCCGTGCCCGGGCGGATCGCGCCGACGTTGAACGATTCGGCGAACTGGATGCTGTTGCGGATGCGCGCGCTGGCCTTCAGGCCCAGCGGCACGGGCGTGACGGGTCCCTGGGCGGCGGCGGCCTCCAGCGCGGCCAGGTCGTGGCCCGCGGCGGCCAGGATCTCCCCGGCGACATGGTGCTGGATCCAGCCCTCGACGGCCATGCGCTCGGCGTTGCCGTCCTCGGTGGCCAGGTAGAACTGCGGTCCCTTGCCGCTGTCCTCGACGACATTCCAGCCGTAGGCCGCCGCGTCGGTCTCGTGCACGACCAGCGCGCCGGCCGCGCCCTGGCGGGTGGCCTCCTCGAACTTGTAGGTCCAGCGGCCGTAATAGGTCATGGCATTGCCGTTGAACAGCTCCGGGTCCTGGGTGGCGAAGCCGGGGTCGTTGACGAGCACGATCACGGTCTTGCCGCTCACGTCCACGTCCCGGTAGTCGTTCCAGCCATACTCGGGCGCCACGATGCCGTAGCCCACCCACACCAGCTCGCTGCCTTCGAGCCCGGTTTGCTCGACCACCCGCGGGGTTCCCAGCATCACCTCGGGACCGTACGCGTAGGTGAACTGCACGCCCGGCCCCTGGATTTCGAGCGGCAGGTCGGGGTCGGCCTCGAGGGCGACCAGCGGCACCGACTGCCGGTAGCTGTCGCCGAACATGGGTTCCAGCCCCAGCTCGCGAAACTGCGTTTCCAGGTAGTTCAGGGTGAGGCGCTCGCCCTCCGACATGGGCGCGCGCCCGCCGAACTCATCGGACGACAGCGTGGCGATTCGCTGCAGCAGGCCGTCCGGCTCGATCCGGTCGGCGGCCCCGGAGGCCGGGGCGGCCTCGGATGCGGGCGGTGGGGGCGCGGCGGGCGGCTCGGCCTCGCGGCAGGCGGCCAGGCAGCCGGCCAGGGCCAGGATGAATACCAGGGTTCTCGTGCTCACGGCGGACTCCGGTCGGAAGCTGTGCGGGCCGCAGAAGGTAGCGATTTTGCCGCGCGCGATCAAGTTTACTTGCGCGTCAGGTGCGGGTTTCGGGATAGATGCGTGCCTCGGGTTCGAGCCGCACGCCGGTGCGCTCGAGCACCGAGTCCCGGACGCGGTGGGCCAGCGCCAGGATCTCCGCGCCGCTCGCATTGCCGTGGTTGACCAGCACCAGGGCATGGCGGTCGGACACGCCGGCATCGCCCTCGCGGTGGCCCTTCCACCCGCACTGCTCGATCAGCCAGGCGGCGCTCAGCTTCACCGTGGAGGCATTGGCGGGAAAGGAGGGCAGGTCGCGGAAACGGGCCCGCAGGGACTCGGCCTCGGCGGCACTCACTTGCGGATTCTTGAAAAAGCTGCCGGCGTTGCCGAGCAAGGTCGGATCCGGCAGCTTGCGCCGGCGCAGCATGATCACCGCCCGGCTCACCTGGTGCGCGTCGGGCGCGGCGATGTTGCTGCGCCCCAGTTCCTCGCGCAGCTCGTCGTAATCCAGGCGCGGCGTGAAGTGCCGCGCGAGGCGCAGGAAAATGCGGGTGATGAAAAAACGCCCCGCGTCCCGCGATTTGAAGCGGCTGTCCCGGTATGCGAAGCCGCATTCCGCGGTGCTGAATTCGACCATCCGGCCCTGCTGCCAGTCCCAGGCCTCGACGCGTTCCAGAACCTCCGAGAGCTCCACTCCGTAGGCGCCGATATTCTGCATGGGCGCCGCGCCGACCAGGCCCGGTATCAGGGACAGGTTTTCCAGCCCAGACAGTCCCTCGCGCAGGCTCCACAACACCAGCGAGTGCCACAACTGTCCGCCGCGCGCCTCGACCAGCACCGACTCGCCGCGGTCCTCGACCGCCCGCATGCCGCGAATCCGGTTCAGGAACACGGTGCCGTCGATGTCGCCGGCCAGCAGCACATTGCTGCCGCCGCCCAGCACCAGGTCGGTGGCCGGCTCGAACCGGCACCGTGCCAGGTCGGCGGGTGAGTCGATCTCCACCACGCGCGCGGCCCTGGCGGCGACGCCGAAGGTGGTGAATGACTTCAGCGCGAGGTTCTCGCCCGTTTTCATGCCGCCGCCTCCTGTGCGGCGATGGCCTCCAGGCACTCAGCCACGAGTTCCGGGCCCCGGTACACGAAGCCNNACCTCGGGGGGCAGGGCGGCGCGCAGCGACGCCAGCACCCGGTCCGCCTGCGCGCGCAGCGGGGCGCCGGACAGCCCGCCCTGCTCGTCGGCATGCGGCAGGCCGGTGACGCCCTCGCGGGCGACGGTGGTGTTGGTGGCGATCACGCCGTCGATCCGATGGCGAACGATCAGTCGGGCGATGTCGGCCATGGCGGATGCATCGAGGTCGGGTGCGACCTTGACGGCCAGCGGCACGCACTTGCCGTGGTGATCCGCGAGCGCCGCGCGCCGCGCGCTCAGTTGGCCCAGCAAGCCATCCAGGGCCGCCTCGGCCTGCAGGTCGCGCAGGCCCTCGGTGTTGGGTGAGGAGATGTTGATGGTGACGTAGTCCGCCACCGGGTATACCCGCTCGAGGCAATGCAGGTAATCGTCGCCGGCCCGTTCATTGGGGGTGTCGAAATTCTTGCCGATATTGATGCCCAGCACACCGCGGTAGCGGCGGCGTGCCGCGCGCTCGACCAGGTGGTCGACGCCCTTGTTGTTGAAGCCGAGGCGATTGATCATGGCCTGCGCCGCCTCGATCCGGAACACGCGCGGTTTCGGGTTGCCGGGCTGCGGCCTCGGGGTGACGGTGCCGATCTCGATGAACCCGAAGCCGAGGTCGCCGAGTGGATCGATGTAATCGCCGTTCTTGTCCATGCCCGCCGCCAGGCCGACGGGGTTCGGAAACTCCAGGCCCATGGCGGTGAGGGGCAGGTCACCGTCGCGGCACAAAAGGCGCGTGGCGCCGAAGGCATGGCCCAGGCGCAGGCTCTCCAGCGCCAGTTCGTGAGCCGTCTCGGGCGAGGTGGCGAACAGGGCCTTGCGAAGCAGCCCGTACACGCCTCAGAGCTCGAACTTGATGCCCTGGGCCAGCGGCAGTTCGGTGCCCCAGTTGATGGTGTTCGTCTGGCGGCGCATGTACGCCTTCCAGGCATCCGAGCCGGATTCCCGGCCGCCGCCCGTTTCCTTCTCGCCGCCGAACGCGCCGCCGATTTCGGCACCGGAGGTGCCGATGTTCACGTTGGCGATGCCGCAATCGGAACCGGCCGCCGACAGGAAGCGCTCCGCATTGCGCAGGTCGTTGGTGAAGATGGCCGAGCTCAGCCCCTGGGGCACGGCATTGTGCATCGCCAGCGCCTCGTCGAGATCGGCAAACGGGATCACGTACAGGATGGGTGCGAAGGTTTCGGTTTGCACCACCGGCCAGTCATTGCGGGCGGTGACGAGGGTCGGCTCGACGAAGAACCCGGGCCGGTCGATGCGCCGGCCACCGGTCAGCACCTCGCCGCCTTCGGCCTGGGCGGCGGCCACCGCCGCCTCGAAGCGCTCCACCGCGCCGGCATCGGTCAGCGGCCCCATCAGGGTGTCCGCCGCCAGCGGATCGCCGATCCGCACCTGCCGGTAGGCGCCGACCAGCGCGGCGGTGACGCGCTCCATGATCGACTCATGCACGAACAGCCTGCGGGTGGTGGTGCAGCGCTGTCCGGCCGTGCCCACCGCGCCGAACACGATGGCCGGCACCGCCATGTCGAGGTCGGCGGTCGCATCCATGATAATGGCGTTGTTGCCGCCCAGTTCCAGCAGGCTGCGACCCATGCGGGCGGCCACTCGCGCCCCCACCGTGCGTCCCACCGCGGTGGAGCCGGTAAAGGACATCAGGTCCACGCGCGGGTCATCGACGAAGCGTTCCGCCAGCGCATGGCCCTGCTCGATGAAGCTGAGGAAGATCGGGGGAAAGCCGCCGTCCGCCAGCGCCCGGTTGCAGAGATTCTGCACCGCCAGGCAGCACAGCGCGCCCTTCGGCGAGGGCTTCCACACCGTGACGTTGCCGCACACCGCGGCGATGAAGGCATTCCACGACCACACCGCGACCGGGAAATTGAAGGCCGTGATGACGCCCACCACTCCCAGCGGGTGCCACTGCTCGTACATGCGGTGCTGGGGGCGCTCCGAGTGCATGGTGTTGCCGTACAGCATGCGCGACTGCCCGACGGCGAAATCGCCGATGTCGATCATCTCCTGCACCTCGCCGTCGCCTTCCGCCTTGATCTTGCCCATTTCCAGGCTCACCAGGCTGCCCAGGGCATCCTTGTGGCGCCGCAGCGCTTCGTTGCACAGGCGTACGGCCTCGCCACGTCGCGGCGCCGGCACCGAGCGCCAACTACCCGCAAGCTCCCGCGCACGCTCCATCACGCGCTCGTAGTCCGCCGCCGAGGCCTCGTAGATGCTGGCGATCGCCTCGCCGGTTGCGGGATTGACGGCGTCGAACTGGCTGGCCTCGGTGGTGGACCATTCGTCGAGGCCGAAACAGGCGCCCGGGTTGCCGGGCCTGATGCCCAGGGTGTCGAGAAATTCCATGGCTTGCGGTTTCCTTGGCGAGGTGGTTTGTCGAACCGCTGATTATCGCATCGGCGCCGCTCGCAGTGTAAGGGCAGGGGGGGCGACGGGCCTGCAGCGGGGAACTTGGCCGGCCCGGGGCAGTCAGAAGCCACCAAGCGCGGGTGTTCAGAAGAACCGCGGGGAGTGCGTATGACCGTGTTATCCTCATCGCCGGGAGGCTGCCGATGAATGCGGTGGCCAGGGTCAACAGCCGTTCAACGTCCATGCGAGGCAGCGTGTCGGAGACGCCTACCAAGACCGCCGGCAGGAAAACGGGCGCAGCCCAGGAGCGGGCCGGCGAGGCGCTGGTCGACCAGGTGCTGGTCGAACGGGTGCAGAAGGGTGATCGGCACGCCTTCGACCTGCTCATCCAGAAATACCAGCACCGCATCATCAGCCTGGTGTCCCGCTACGTTTCCGACCCCTCCGAGGCCATGGACGTGGCGCAGGAAGCCTTCATCAAGGCTTACCGCGCGATCGGGAATTTCCGCGGCGACAGCGCCTTCTACACCTGGCTGTACCGCATCGCGATCAACACCGCCAAGAACTGGCTGGTGGCGCGCAATCGCCGGCCGCCGGCCAGCGACATCGATGCGGCGGACGCCGAGCAGTACGACATCGACAGTCCGCTCAAGGAGCGCAGTACGCCCGAGAACGAACTGATGCGCGAGGAGGTCGAGCGCACCGTCTATGGCGCCATCGCCGCGCTGCCCGAGGACCTGCGCACCGCCATCATCCTGCGCGAGATCGAAGGCATGAGCTACGAGGAGATCGCCACTGCCATGGAATGCCCCATCGGCACGGTGCGGTCGCGGATCTTTCGCGCCCGCGAGGCAATCGACGAGAAACTAAAACCCCTGGTTGGTGGTCAATAATGACCGGGGACTGTACGCATTGCAGTGTCAGAGGTTTAGGAACGCACCATGAATAAAGATTCTCTGGAGCATCTGTCCAGCCTGATGGATGGCGAGTTGTCGCGCGAGACCAGCCTGTTCGTGGCTAGACGCCTGGTCACCGACGGTGAGCTCAGGGGTACCTGGGAACGCTATCACCTGATTCGCGATTGTATTCGGCGGCCCGGCGGTGAGCGGACGGCGAGCGGGTTCTCGCAGCGCCTGAGCGCCGCCTTGGCCGTGGAGACTGCCGAGACCCGGCCGGCCGCGGCATGGCTCAAACCCGTTTCCGGCCTGGCCATTGCCGCCTCGGTGGCGCTGCTGGCGGTCGTTGCCGTCGGCCCGGCGCCTGCGCCGCCAACTGCGGATGCGCTGTCGGGCTCGGCCTCCAGCCAGCCGTTTACCAGCCCCAACACGCTGCCCGCCGTGCCGGTGTCGCAGCCTGCCAGCTTCAATGCCGCTTCGCAGCGCTCCTATCAGCGCCTCAACTCCTACCTGCTGCGGCACAACCAGTTGGCCGGCGCGTCCGGGCGCCAGGGGTTCGTGTCCTTCGTGCCGATCATCACCGCCGACACGGCCCAGGCGATGGACGCCGAGGGGCCCGCCGAAACCCAGGAACCCGACGCGAACCGCGAATCGCCCCAACCATGAATCGAGCGCCGCTGAAGTGGCTGGGCGCAGCCGCGATGGCGATTTTCGCGCTGCCTGCTCTGGCGGATTCCGGCGTGGAAGCCCGGCAGTGGCTGGAACGCATGGCCACGGCCATGAACCAGATGAGCTACCAGGGCACCTTCGTCTACATGCGGGGCGCCGGCATGGAAACCATGCGCATCACCCACATCGTGGATGAACAGGGCATCCGCGAGCGCCTGTACTCAATAGACGGGCCGCAGCGCGAGGTGATCCGCGACCGCGACGGCGTGCGCTGCGTGCTGGGGGACGGCCAGGCCGTGATGGAGGACCCGGTGGTGACGGGCGCCATCTTCCCCGACATTCCGATTGCCGGGCTCGACGAGCCCACCAGCCCGTATGGCGTGAAGACGGGTCCGCTGGCGCGGCTGGCGGGCCACCACGGACGGCGAATCACCATCACGCCCCGCGACGAGTTTCGCTATGGCTACGACCTGTGGCTGGAAGAGAAATCGGGCTTGCTGCTCAAATGGGTGCTGTTCGATGCCCACGACAACATGCTGGCCCGCCTGGTGTTCACGGAATTGCGGCTCGGCAACGACATCGTCCGGGACGAGCTGCACTCCACCACGCCGTTGGAGCAATTCACCCGCCTGGAGTCCCACATGCCGCAGCGGCAGGTGATGACCCGTGCCGATCCGCGCTGGGTGCCGAGCGAACTCCCGCCGGGGTTCACACTCGCCGCCCACAGCCACCAGGAAGAGGCGGGAGAGAACGTGTTCGAGCACCTCGTCTACAGTGACGGCCTGGCCTCCGTGTCGGTCTATATCGAGCAGGCCGACCCCGATTTCGGGGTGGCCGAGGGTTTGAGCCGGCTGGGAACGGCCAACGCCTTTTACCGTCGCCTCGGCGCGCGCCACCTGACCGTGATCGGCGAGGTGCCGCCAGCCACGGTGCGCGCCATCGGCAACGCCTTTCCGGCCGCCGCGCCGAATCCCTGAACACGCCCCAAGAACGACGTGATCGAGCAACAGGCCAGGGTGCTGCGTGCCGAGGGCGGGGAGGTGTGGATTCGCCTGGGCGGGCAGAGCGGATGCACGGCCTGCGACGCGGGGCGTGGCTGCGGTGCGGGCATCTTCGGGCGGCTGTTACGGCGCCGGCCGCTGGAACTCAGGGTGCCGAACCGGGCCGGGGCCGCGCCGGGAGATCCCGTCATCGCGGGCTTGCCGGAGGCGCTGTTCCTGCGCATGGTCATGAGGCTCTACGGCCTGCCGCTGCTGGGCGGGCTTGCAGCCGCCGCCATCAGCCACCAGATAGGGATGATGATGACGATATCGCCCGCCGCGCTGGATGCGGTCACGCTGGCAGGGTTGCTGCTCGGGACCGCGGCCGTGCTGCGTTGGAACAAGGGGTTGCGGATCGGGGCTGCGGACATTGCCCTGCGGGCCACCGGGGCGCGCGATTGCGGCCAGGCCGAAGGCCTCTATGACTGAATTGGAGTTGACTGCGATGGCAAGCACGAGGATTGAAGTGAAGAAACTGATGACGGTCTTGATGGTCGGCCTGGCGCTGAGCGCAGCGAGCCAGGCCGGGCTGGCGAGGGTGAGCGGGCTCCCGGATTTCACCGAGCTGGTGGAGTCGGCGGGGCCGGCGGTGGTCAACATTCGCGTCGCCCAGTTCGGCCAGCGGGCGCGCCCACGGCAGGGCCCCGAGGACCAGCCCTACGATGAGGAGGACATGCCGGAGTTTTTCCGCCGCTTCTTCGACGTCCCCGATGACCGGCGGCCCCGGCGCCCCGACCGCATCGGCGCCGGCTCCGGGTTCATCATCGACACGGAGGGGTTCATCATCACCAATCACCACGTGATCGAAGAGGCGGACGAGATCATCGTGCGCCTGGCGGACCGCAGGGAGTTCGAAGCCGAGTTGATCGGCTCCGACGAATTGAGTGACATCGCGCTGCTGAAGATCGAGGCGGAGGACCTGACCGCTCTCGAGTTCGGCGATTCCGGGGCCTTGCGCCAGGGCGAATGGGTGGCCGCCATCGGCTCGCCCTTCAATTTCGAGCAGAGCATCACGGCGGGCATCGTGAGCGCCAAGGGACGTTCCAACGGGGCGCAGCAGTATGTGCCGTTCATCCAGACCGACGTGGCGATCAACCGCGGCAATTCCGGCGGTCCGCTGCTGAACATGGATGGCAAGGTGGTGGGTGTGAATTCCTGGATCCTGACCGGCAGCGGCGGTTACATCGGCCTTTCGTTCTCGATCCCGATCGAAGTCGCGGCCCGGACCGTCGAGCAGCTGCGCACCACCGGCGAGGTGCGGCGCGGCCTGATGGGCGTGATCGTCGGGCAGGTCACGCGCGAGATGGCCGAGGCCCTGAACCTGGATCGTCCCGTGGGCGCGCTGGTCAACGACGTCAACGAGGGCAGTGCGGCCGCGCGTGCCGGCATCCAGCCGGGAGACGTCATCCTGGAGTTCGACGGCGAAGTGCTGGAAACCTGGAACGAGCTGCCGCCGCTGGTGGGTGCCAATCCGCCGGGAACCGAGGTGGACGTGCTGATCAGTCGCAATGGCGAGCAGCAGACGGTCACCGTCGTGCTGGACGCCCTGCCAACCGATGCCGACGGCGGTGCTTCGCCGGCCGCGGGCGGGGAGCGCGCCAGCAATGCGCTGGGCCTGGCGGTGGAGAGCATCTCCGGCGACCGGCGACGCGAGCTCGGTGATCCCGAGGGCGGCGTGGTGATCATCGACGTCGAAAGCGACGCCGCTTACCGCGCCGGGCTCAGGCCGGGCGACGTGGTGCTGATGATCAACAACCGCGTGGTGGGTGACATGGACGACTTCGAGGCCATCGTGGCCGACGTGGATCCCGATCGGGCCGTGGCGCTGCGGGTGTGGCGCAACGGCGCCACCAGTTTCATCGCCTACACCCCGGAGCCGCCGGAGATCGAGTGAGGTCGCACCGCGGGTCCTATCCCGCGGTGGGCTATAATCCGGTACGCACCCGGGCCACCCGCCTCGCAGCGAGGCGGGTGGCCTTTCAACGTACGACGTGAAGCACGACTCGCCCATGGACCAGCGGCACATTCGCAATTTTTCCATCATCGCGCACATCGACCACGGCAAGTCCACCCTGGCTGACCGGTTCATCCAGATCTGCGGCGGGCTCAGCGACCGCGAGATGTCCGACCAGGTGCTCGACTCGATGGACCTGGAGCGCGAGCGCGGCATCACCATCAAGGCCCAGAGCGTGACGCTGAACTATCGCGCTGCGGATGGGGAGACCTACCAGCTCAACTTCATCGACACGCCGGGTCACGTCGATTTCTCCTACGAGGTGTCGCGCTCGCTGGCGGCCTGCGAGGGGGCGCTGCTGGTGGTGGACGCGGCCCAGGGCGTGGAGGCGCAGAGCGTGGCCAACTGCTATACCGCCGTGGAACTGGGCCTCGAGGTCCGGCCGCTCCTCAACAAGATCGATCTGCCGTCGGCGGAGCCGGAACGGGTCAAGCAGGAAATCGAGGACATCATCGGCATCGAGGCCGGGGACGCGCCGCTGGTGAGCGCCAAGACCGGTGCCGGCGTGCCGGAGGTGCTGGAAATGCTGGTGCGGGACATCCCGCCGCCCAGCGGCGACCCCGCAGCGCCGCTGAAAGCGCTGATCATCGATTCGTGGTTCGACAATTACCTGGGCGTGGTGTCCCTGGTGCGGGTGGTCGATGGCAGCGTGAACCGCCGTGACAAGATCCGGCTGATGTCCACCGGCAACCAGCATCCGGTGGAGCAGGTCGGTGTGTTCACCCCCAAGCGCGAAATCCGGGAGACGCTCAATGCCGGCGAGGTGGGCTTTTTGGTGGCCGGCATCAAGGACGTGCATGGTGCTCCGGTCGGTGACACCATCACCAGCGCCCGCGATCCGGCCAAGCGGCCGCTGCCCGGCTTCAAGTCCCTGCAGCCGCGCGTGTTCGCAGGCCTGTTCCCATCCGAATCCGACGACTACCCGGACCTGCGCGAGGCGCTGGACAAGCTGCAACTGAACGACGCCGCCTTGCACTTCGAGCCGGAGACCTCGGAGGCGCTGGGCTTCGGCTTCCGCTGCGGCTTCCTGGGGCTGCTGCACATGGAGATCGTGCAGGAGCGCCTGGAGCGCGAGTACGGCCTCGACCTGGTCACCACCGCCCCCAGCGTGGTCTACGAAGTGGTGCTGACAAACGGCGAGGTACTGAGGCTGGAGAACCCGGCCCGATTGCCGCCTGCCAACCAGGTGCAGGAGGTTTGCGAGCCCGTCATCGAGGCCAATATCCTGGTGCCGCAGGATCACGTGGGGGCGGTGATCGGCCTGTGCGAGGAGAAGCGGGGGCGACAGAAGAGCCTGCAGTACCTGGGTGGGCAGGTGGCCATTCGCTACGAGTTGCCGCTGTCCGAGGTGGTGCTGGATTTCTTCGATCGCCTCAAATCCGTGAGCCGCGGATATGCTTCCTTCGACTATCATTTTCTGCGTTTCGCGCCCGGTCCGTTCGTGCGGGTCGATATCCTCATCAACGGCGAGCGGGTTGATGCCTTGTCGCTGATCGTGCATCGTGAGCAGTCGGAACGGCGTGGGCGCGACCTGGCGGTGCGCATGAAGGACCTGATCCCGCGGCAGATGTTCGAGGTCGCCATCCAGGCGGCCATCGGCTCCAAGATCATCGCGCGGACCACGGTCAAGGCCTTGCGCAAGAATGTCACCGCCAAGTGCTACGGTGGCGACGTTACGCGCAAGCGCAAGCTGCTGGAAAAACAGAAAGCGGGCAAGAAGCGCATGAAACAGGTAGGTCGGGTGGAGATTCCGCAGGAAGCCTTCCTGGCACTGTTGCAACAGGAAGCAAAGAAATAGGATTCGCAGCATGAATTTCGATTTTGCGCTGGTGCTGGTGGTGCTCACGTTCCTGACGGGCGTCGTCTGGCTGTTCGACAGCCTGTTCTTCCGCCAGCGCCGCCGGGACCAGTCGGTGCAGGACAGCCTCGAGGTGGCGCGTGAACCGGTGCTGGTCGAATACTCGCGTTCGCTGTTCCCGGTGCTGCTCATCGTGCTGTTGTTCCGCTCGTTCCTGTTCGAGCCCTTCAAGATTCCATCGGGGTCCATGATCCCGAGCCTGCTCATCGGCGATTTCATCGTGGTCAACAAGTACGCCTACGGCCTGCGTCTGCCCGTACTCAACAACAAGGTCGTCGAGGTCGGGGAGCCCGAGCGCGGCGACGTGGCGGTGTTCCGCTACCCGGTGGACACCAACGTCAATTTCATCAAGCGCGTGGTGGGCCTGCCCGGCGACACCGTCACCTATCGCGACAAGCAGCTGTACCTGAACGGAGAGCGCGTCGCGACCCGGGGGACGCGCGCCTACACCACCAGCGACGTCAAGTGCTCCACGCCGCGGCGCGATGCGCTGCGGATGACCGAGCAGCTCGGAGGCGTGCACCACGACATCGTGCTGCACGAGATGGCCCGCGGGCGCGACGGGCAATGGGTGGTGCCCGAGGGCCACTACTTCGTGATGGGGGACAACCGCGACCGCAGCAACGACAGCCGTGAGTGGGGGTTCGTGCCGGAGCGCAACCTGGTCGGCCGCGCAGTGGGCATCTGGCTCAACTTCGATTTTGCGCGCGGCTGCGCCGACTTCTCCCGCATCGGCAGCGGTATTGAGTAGCAGCCGAAAACGTTTCCAATTCATCCACTTGCGGGTCCGGCAGGCAACTTTTTCGTGTAATTGCGCCGGGACTCGCGATATCATTGGGCCACGCCATTATCGACAAGGGATGGAGACTCAACATGCGCAAGCAGCAGGGAATGAGCATCGTCGGGTTCATCATGGTTCTCGCGCTGGTCGTATTCACGGCCTTCATGGCCATGCGAATCACGCCGATCTACCTGGAATACTACTCGGTGGTCACCGCCATGAACGCGGTTGCCAAGGAACGCGGTAGCGCCCAGAAATCGCTGTTCGACCTGAGGGTGGGAATGATGAACCGGCTTTACGTGAGCTATGCGGCGGGCAGCGTCAAGGAAAAAGACATCCAGGTGGTACGCAAGGGGGGTAAGCAGCTGCGCGTTGCCTACGAGGTGCGGCGGCCCCTGATCGGCAACCTCGACGTGATCGCCACCTTCGAC
>WVWV01000052.1 GCA_011773845.1 Lysobacterales bacterium
GCACAGATCGACCCGGGTAATGCGCCCAACCAGCCCCAGCTTCTCCTGGTCCAGGTAATCGCAGCGGAACACGCCGTGCTGGATCCCGCGGGCGCGGATGCCCCGCGCTTCCAGGGCTTCGACGAGCCTGAGGTTCGCGCCGTAAATGACCGGTCGCGCCACCTCCATGACCGCCGCATCGGTCACCCGCAGGCCCTCGTGACGCCGGCTGTCGATGCCCGCCTCGGCCAGTGCCCGGTCCACCTGCGGGCCCGCTCCATGCAGCACCACCGGGCGCAGACCCAGGCGGTGCAGGAACGCCAGCGCGGAGGCCAGCTCGTCGAGCTGCTGCTCGAGCACGCCCCCGCCCACCTTGACCACTGCGAACCGGGCCTCGTCGACCGACGAGAACTCCTTGAGGTACTGGCGCGCCTCGCGGCTGGAACCCAGCTGCGCCAGCAATTCCAGCACCACCGCGCGCACCTCAGCCATGGCCGGCCACCAGCTGCGAGTACGTTTCCAGTGCCCGATCCAGTTGCGCCAGGCTCACCCACTCGTCGACCACGTGGGCCTGCTCGATGTGGCCAGGACCCAGCACCAGGGCGGGAATGCCGGCGGCCGCGAACAGCGACGCCTCGGTCCAGAAATCGAGACCGTTGCCAAGCTCCAGGCCGTGCTGCCGGGCGAATGCCTCCGCCTGCTCGTTGTCGAGGTCCGCGCCGGGCAATGGCGGCCCCGCGAACGGCACCTGCCATTCGGCATGTTCCCCAGCCTCCAGCGCACGCATGCGGTCCAGGAAACGCTCGTTGCTCTGGCCAGGCAGGAGCCGGGCGCTCCAGTGCAGGTCGACCCGGTCGGCGATGACATTCGACTTGACGCCGCCGGACACGGTGCCGATGTTGAAGCAGCTGCGCAGGCCGTCCTGGTCGAGGCGGTCCGCCTCGCGCAGGGCGGCGGCGGCCCAGCGCGAGTAGCGATGCACCGCGCTGTCCTCCAGCGCACGGCGTTCGGCCGAATGACCCGACCGCCCGCGAAACACGCCCCGCACCGAGAGGTATCCCCGGTGCAACACTTCCGCACGGCACGCGGTGGGCTCGGCCACGATGACCTGCCGGAACGAATGGCACCCGCCCGTCGCGATGAAGCGTTCGACACAGCAGCCCTCGCCACCTTCCTCGTCGGTGGTGAACAGCAATGCCATGGGGGCCGGGGTCCGCCGGGCCACGGTCAGCAGGCACGCCGCCGCCCCCTTGATGTCACAGGCACCCCGGCCGTATACCCGGTCATCGGCCACGGTCATCTCCAGGGGTGGGAAGCGCGCACCTTCGAGTGCGGGTACGGTGTCGAGGTGCACGTTGAACAATGTCTCGGGCTGACCTCGCCGCGCGAAGAAACTCACCCGCCCGGCGCCGTGATCGGTCACGTCGATCTCGAATTTCGGTCCCAGCGCGCTACGCAGGTATTCGATCAGCAGCGATTTCCCGCTGATGTTTCGCGGCGGATTCTGCGTATCGAACGCCACCAGGGCCTTGAGGTGGCGCAGCAGGCGCTCCCTGCTCACCGCCCTCGCCCCCGGATGCGGGCGGCCAGGGTCGAGCTCTGGCCAAGCAGCTTGATGAAGCCCTCTGCTTCCTCGGGTGTCCAGTGGGCGCTCTGCGCGTACACCGCGGCCGGGTCCCGCAGGATGTTGTCCGAGGCGACCGCCACCGCCAGCACGTGGCCACCCTCCGTGAGCAGGCGCACGCTTCCGGTGACCGCGGTTTGCGAACTGGCCAGGTAGGCCTCGAGGTCCGCCTTGTGCGGCTCGTAGAAGAAACCCGTGTACACCAGCTCCGCCCAGCGCTGTGCGACCAGGTGCCGGAACTGGTTCTGCAGGCGGGTGTTGACGGCATCTTCCAGCGCCTGGTGCGCGGTCAGCAATGCGTCGATACCGGGGCACTCGAACACGATGCGCCCCTTGAGCCCGATGGTGACGTCGCCGGTGTAGATGTGGCGGCCGACGCCATACGCGCCAAAGCGCATGTTGAGGGTGCGCAACAATTCGGGCCCGGGCAGGGATTCCCCGTCGAGGCCAACGGCGACGCCGGAGCGGAACTCCACCGTCACCGACAACGGTTCGCCCGGCCACTCGGACCGCGGCCGGCTCAGCTGCCAGGAATCCGGCCCCGGTTCTTCGAAGCGGTCCACCTCGCTGCCCGAGATGGTCACCCCCAGCAGGTTTTCGTTGATGGAATAGCGGCCTGATTTGCCCGGCACCTCGATGCCGGCGGATTCGAGCACCCCGATCTCATGGTCGCGGATATCCGTGACCACCTTCTGCAGGTCCCGGACGGGCGCATGGATGTCATAGTCACCGAGGCTGCGCACGGTCTGGTCGAAGCGCAGCTGGTCGTTGCCCATGCCGGTGCAGCCGTGGGCGAAATGGCGGGTGCCGAGCCGGTCGCACAGCGCCAGGCAGTGCTGCACGATCAGGTAACGGTCCGAGCACAGCATCGGATACTCGCCCAGCACGCGCGACTGGCTCCAGACCAGCGGCACCACGAATTCATCCCAGATGGCCTGGCTGGCATCCAGCTGGTGATGTTCCGCGGCCCCCAGGCGCAACGCCTGCTCGCGGATGCGGTCGGTTTCGGCCTCGTCCAGCCCGCCGCTGTCGACGAACACGGTGTGCACCTCGAAGCCCCGCTCGCGCAACGCCAGCACGCAGTAACTCGTATCCAGGCCGCCGGAGAAGGCCAGCACCACCTGCTCGGCGTGCGCGCTCATGCCCCGGCTCCCAGCAGCGTCATCATCACGGCCTTCTGCACGTGCAACCGGTTTTCGGCCTCGTCCAGGGCCACGCAGTAGTCGGCATCCATCACCCCGTCGGTGGCCTTGACGTTGCGCCGCAACGGCAGGCAGTGACTGAACAGGGCCGCGTCGGTCAGCGCCATCTTCTGCTCGTCGACGATGAAATGACGGTTGTGCTCGCGCAGGGCCCACTCCTCCTGCGGCCGGCCATAGAGCGGCAGTGCGCCCCAGCTCTTGGCATAGACCACCTCGGCGCCCCGGTAGGCGGATTCGATATCGTGGCTCACCGTCACGCTGCCGCCGCTGGCGCGCGCATTGTCGGCCGCCTCGCGCATGAACTGCTCGTCGAGCACGTAGGCCGGCTCCGGGCAGAGCAGGGTCACGTCCATGCCGAACTTGCTGGCGATCAGCAGCGCGGAATTGGCCACCGCGGTGTTCAGGGGCCGCGGGTGCCAGGTCCAGGTCAACACGAACTTGCGACCGCGCACCGTACCCAGCCGGTCCTGCAGCGTTTTCATCAATGCCAGTTCCTGGCATGGATGCACGATGGTTTCCATGTTGATCACCGGAACCGAGGCATGCTGGGCGAGCGCACGGATCACCGGGTCCTGGCGATCATGCGACCAGTCCTGGAAGCCGGGAAAGGCACGCAGCCCGATCAGGTCGCAGTAGCGCGACAGCACCCCGGCCACCTCGGCGATGTGTTCTTCGGCTTCGCCGTCCATCACCACACCGGGCCGGAACTCCACCCCCCAGGCGTCCTTGCCGGGTTGCAGCACGATGGCGATGCCGCCCAGCTGTTGCATGCCGAGCTCGAAGGACGTGCGGGTGCGCAGCGACGGGTTGAGAAACACCAGCGCAATGGAACGCCCGGCCAGGCGGTCATTGCACGGGCGCCGCTCGAGCCCGCGGGCGAGTTCCAGCAGGGCATCGAGCTGCTCCGCCGTCCAATCGGATGTGGTGAGGAAGTGCTGCATCGTTCAGTCTCCGATCTGCCAACTCTGCCCGCTGATCGCAGGGATAAAAAAACCCAGCCGATGGCTGGGTCTCCTGGTCCATATGCCGCTTGGCAAGTGCAGACAGCTACCCAGCCGGTTGCCCGGGGTTCCTGCGTCGGATGCGACGGCAGGCGCTGTCAGCGATTGCGTTGCGAACTGGATTCACGTCGTCTTGCTCCATGCCTGCCCCGGAATGTACGTGCTTGGTCCGATCAATGCAAGCGCCCGGCCACCCACCCGGGCACGGCTCAGATGCTGTAGCCCTCCGGCTCCTGCTCCTCGCGGTACATCAGCAACCGCACCAGCGCCGGCAGCAGCACGATCGCGCCCACCATGTTGGCCAGGAACATGAACGTCAGCAGGATGCCCATGTCGGCCTGGAACTGCAGCGCCGAGAAGATCCAGGTCCCGACCCCCGCGGCCAGCGTGAATCCCGTGAAGATCACCGCCCGGCCCGTCAGCCGCACGGTCTGGTTATATGCCTCCCGCAAGGTGAAGCCCTCCTTGAGCAGGGTGTCGAGGCGGTTGTAGATGTAGATGCCGTAATCGACGCCGATACCCACACCCAGCGCCACCACCGGCAGCGTGTTGACCTTCAGGCCGATGCCGTAGGTGGCCATCAGCGCCTCGGCCAGGGTGGAGACCAGCACCAGCGGCAGCACGATGCACAGGGTGCCGCGCACCGAGCGGTAGGTGACCAGGCACAACAGGATGACCGACCCGAACACCAGCGCCAGCATCGGTTTTTCGGCAGCCGCGATGTCCTCGTTGGTGGCGGCCATGACGCCCACGTTGCCGGTCGCCAGGCGGAATCGCAGACGATCGGCGCTCACTGGCTCATCGCCCGCCAGCTCCTCCAGCACCTCGGGCTCCATGCGGTAGTCGAGCGCCCCGACGTCCATGTCCGCACGCAGCTCCTTGACCCGCGCGACCACCCGGGCAATGGTCTCGGCCCGATGGTCCGAGGTGAATACCAGCACCGGCATGGCGCTGCAATCGCGGTTCAGCAGGCCGGTATCCGTCTCGATGTTGCTGAGCGCCTGGCGCAGCAGGTAATTGTCGCGTGGCAGGATGCGCCAGCGAATATTGCCCTCGTTCCACCCCGAGTTGACCACCTTGGCCACCATGGGCAGGGTAATCACCTTCTGCACACCCTCCACGTTGCTGAGGTTCCACGCGAAGCGATCGATGTTCTCCATCACCGCGAAATTTTCGGTGCACGCGTCCGGGACCGTCTCGGCGACCACCGTCAGCAGGTCCACGCCCAGCGAGAACCGTTCCGAGATCAGCACCGCGTCCTGGTTGTAACGGGCCTCGGGGCGCAGCTCGGGTACGCCAACCTCGGAATCGCCGATTTTCATGCCCTGCGCCACCCAGACCCCCAACACGAACAGCACCAGGGCGACGATGGCGGCCAGCCGGGCGCGCTCCGGCCGGGTGAACGAGGCGATGGTGGCCCACAGCGTCGATTTGCGGTGCGCCCGCCGCAGCAAGCGCCGGCGATAGTTGTCCGGGTCGCGCAGATGCACGAACGACAGCAGCATGGGCAGCAGGATCAGGTTGGTGAAGATGATCACCGCCACGCCCACGCTGGCGGTGATGGCCAGTTCCTGGATGATGCGGATCTGGATGAACAGGATGGTCAGGAAACCGATGGTGTCCGAGACCAGTGCGATGATCCCGGGCGCCAGCAGTTTCTTCATGGTTTCCCGCGAGCCGTGCATCGGGGAGCGGCGGCGAATCTCCGAGATGTCCTCGACACCACTCTTCGCCCACTGGTCCGGCGTGCGCCCGTCGAACTCCTTTTCCACCACCCAGGCACTGATTTTCTGCACCCCGTGGCTGACGCCAATGGCGAAAATCAGGAACGGGGTGAGGATGTTCATTGGGTCCAGGCTGTAGCCGAGCAGGCTGAGTGTGCCCATCTGCCACACCACCGCGGCCAGGGAACAGACCAGCGGCAGCACCGTCAGCCAGATGGAACGCGTGTACAGGTACAGCAGGATGGCGGTGACGATCAGCGCGACCAGGAAGAACCACGCCACCGAGCGGGCCCCGTCCGAGATGTCGCCCACGATCTTTGCGAAGCCGATGATGTGCACCGTGAACGCGTCACCCTCGTGCTGGGTGCGAATCGCCTCCAGTTGGCTGGCGACGTTGCGGTAGTCCAGTCGCTCGCCGGTCTGCGGGTTCTCCTCCAGCAGGTTGGCCCAGACCATCGCGCCGCTGAAATCCTCGGCCACCAGCCGCCCCACCTCACCGGATTTCACGATGTTGGAGCGCACCCGCTCGAACATCTCCAGGGACGGTGCGAAGTCCGAGGGAATGACGTTGCCGCCCGCAAATCCGTCCTCCACGATTTCCACGAAACGCACGTTCGGCGTGAAGATCGAGCGCACGCTGGCGCGGTCCACCCCGGGAATGAAAAACACCTGGTTGGTGATCGCCTCGAAGGCCTCGAAATACTCGGGGGTGAACATGTTGCCGTCGCGTGCCACCAGCGCGACCAGCACCCGGTTGGCGCCGCCGAACTCCTTTTCGTACTGCAGGAAGGTCTGCATGTACTCGTGCTTGAGCGGCAACTGCTTCTTGAAGCCGGTCTCGATACGCAGCTCGGACATGGCAAACGCCATCGCGATGGTGATCAGCACGAACGCTCCGA
>WVWV01000018.1:0-4999 GCA_011773845.1 Lysobacterales bacterium
GGCCCAGCCGTGGAGAATGACCAACAGCTCGCCACCCATTTGCTGTCCGGCGACCGCGCCTTGCCGTTGCGCCGGCCGGTCAGCATTCGCATCGGCGATGACGGCGTGCAGCTCATCGAGGGCATCGATGCCGATGCCGCGCTGACCGTGGTGCTGAGGAACCGGTCCCTGGAGGCGGTGCACCGCGCCAACGGCACCGAGGCCGTGCTGCCCCGCGAGTGCCGGCCTGGCGAGGCGGTGGTGGTGGGCGGGCACCAGCTGAAGCTGATCGAGGTCCAGGATGGCTAAGCCACGGCGCGAGACCCCGTTCAGCCTGTCGTTCCTGGACATCATGGCCTGTGGTTTCGGGGCCGTGACGCTGCTGTTCCTGATCCTGCGCCACAACGTGGTCGAGATCGAAAGCCCCGACCCGAACCTGACCGCCGAGGTGAACCTGCTGCAGGAGGACGTCCGGCAGGCGGAGGAGGAGAAGGTCGAGCTGCTGAACAGCCTGGAGGAACTGGAGCTCGAGCTCATCACCGCGCGGGGCCTGTCCCGGCGCGTTCTCACCGAACTGCAGGAGCAGGAGCAAAGCATCCAGTCGGACCCGCTGGAGGACATCGCCATGCTGCGTCGGCAGGTGGAGGAGCTCGAACGGGAAACGGCCAGCATGGAGGAGGTGGAGTTCGGCGACAAGGTGCGGCAGTTCCTCGGCGAGGGCAACCGCCAGTACCTGACCGGCCTGATGCTGGGCGGCGAGCGGGTGCTGATCCTGGTGGACGGCTCCGCCAGCATGCTGGCGGACACCGTGGTCAATGCCGTTCGCCGGCGCAACATGGACGACGAGCAGAAGCGCAATTCGCCGAAGTGGCAATGGACCGTGCGCACGGTCGAGTGGCTGCTGGCCCAGCTGCCGCCCAGCAGCCGCTTTCAGATATACATCTTCAACACCGAAGCGACGCCGGCCGTAGCGGATTCCGCGGGGGAGTGGCTGGACGCCGCCGACTCCCTGCAACTCGAAGACGCGGTCGCGGGCCTGCGGGAATTCTCGCCCGGTGGCGGCACCAGCCTGGAGAACGCCTTCACCGCCCTGGCGGATTTCGCGGAGCGGCCCGACAACCTGTTCCTGCTGACCGACGGCCTGCCGACCCAGGGCAGGAGCCCGCCGACCCGTTACATGGTCAGCGGTGAGGAGCGGCGCCGGCACTTCCTGAACGCGGTGGGCAAGCTGCCACAGGGCATCCCGGTGAACACCATCCTGTTCCCCATGGAAGGCGACCCGGAGGCGGCCGCCCTGTACTGGCAGTTCGCCATGAACACGCGGGGCGCCTTCGTCGCGCCCTCGAGGGACTGGCCATGAGGCACCAGCGCCGCGAATCGAAAGAAGCGAGCCTGTCGTTCCTGGACGTCATCAGTTGCGGCTTCGGGGCCATCGTCATGCTGCTGATCATCGCCCGCGTGGGCGACCCCGCAGCACTCGAGGAGACGGAACGGCAGCTGCAGGGCACGGTCAAGGAATTGCAGGAGCGGCTGTTCGATATTCGTGGCGAGGCCGTGGTCCTGAACGAGGAAATGAAATCGCGCAGGGAACAGCTCTCGGAGCTCACCGACCGCGTGGCGCGGTTGCGGGCGCAACTGGCCAGCGTGGAGAAGCAGTCCGACGACCTCGCGCAGTCGCGGGTGCTGGAGCAGGAGCAACTCAAGCTCGCGCTGCAGGTGCTGAGCGAGGAGATGGAGCGCCTGCTGCCGCAGAGCCAGGCGCAGAACCAGCTCATCGGCGGGGTGCCGGTGGACAGCGAATACATCATCTTCGTGATCGACACCTCGGGCAGCATGCAGATGGCCGCCTGGCAGCGCGTGCAGACCGAGATGATCAACATCCTCAACATCTACCCGACGGTGAAGGGGATCCAGGTCATGAACGACAACGGCCAGTACATGTTCTCCAACTATCGCGGGCGCTGGATGCCGGACAGCCCGGACATGCGGCGGCAGATTCTGAACCAGCTGCGCAACTGGGCGCCGTTCAGCAATTCCAGCCCGGTGGAGGGCATCAATGCCGCCATCCAGACCTTCTACCGGCCGGACCGCAAGATCAGCATCTACACGCTGGGCGACGATTTTTCCGGACGCTCCATCCGGCGCGTGGTGAAGGCCGTGGACAACCTGAACCAGGCGCAACGCGGCGCCGACCGCCTGGTGCGCATCCATGCCATTGGTTTTCCGGTGCATTTTCCGCCGGGCCGGACACCCAGCGCCTCCGCCGTGAAGTTCGCTGCACTGATGCGGGAGTTGAGCTACAACAACGGCGGCACCTTCATTGGCCTGACCAGCCTGCAACCATGACCCGGCGCGCGATGTACACGCCCTTGCGGACACTGGGAGTGCTGGTGGCGGTGACGCTCGTCGCCGCCGGCTGCGCCGGTTCCTCGGCGCATGTCCGGATCGAACCGGGCTTCCCCACCGTCGTCGCCCAGCCGCGGGAGATTCACGCCGCGGTCGTATTCCAGCAGCCGTTCCGGGATTTCGTGGCGCAAACCGACGCCAAGACCAGCATCGACATCGGTGCGGCCCAGGTGGAGTTGCTCGGCAACGCTTTTCGCGGCCTGTTCAGCCGGGTTGACATCGTCTCCGCCCGCGAGCAGTTGGCGCCGGGCACCGAGCTGGTGATCATCCCCTCGGTGCGCGAAGTGCAGCTCTCATCGCCCTCGGAATCCTACCTCAACGTGTTCGAGGTCTGGATCAAGTATGCGCTGGAAATCGAGACCGGCGAGGGCGTGCCGATCGACACCTGGTTCCTGCCCGCATACGGCAAGACCCAGGATTCGATGCTGACCTCGCGCAGCGAGGGCATCGAGGAGGCCGCCATCGTCGCCCTGCGCGATGCGGGCGCCAAACTGCTGCTAGACTTTTACCGTATACCGGCCATTCACGGCTGGTTCGAACGCGAGAGACAAACCGGGTAAAGGCATGAAACGCAACCTGTTACGCATCATCGGCGCCTCCGTCGTGCTCGGCGGATGCGCGTCGACCACCACCATCGACGAATTCCGCCCCACCACCGAGCGCATGGACCTGGATGCGGATGAGAAAATCGTGGTGCTGGGCCGCCGCGACGCCGGCCATTACGAAACCGACCGCAGCTTCGTGTCCTGCATCGGTGACGAGATCGACAGCTCGACCATCACGGTCATGCCGGAACAGGAGTTCATCGACGCCCTGTACCCGTGGTTCGAGCCCCGCACCGCCCCCAAGGGCCTCAAGCGCCTGCAGCGCCTGATGGAACGCCCGATGATTCGCGACAAAGTGGCCGCCGAGCGAATCCGGTACCTGGTCTGGCTGGACGGCGAGATCGAGACCGACGGCCACGCGGGCTCCATGAGTTGCGCCATCGGGCCGGGCGGCGGCGGCTGTTTTGGTTTCAGCAGCTGGGACAAGACCGCGTTTTTCGAGGCCATCGTGTGGGACCTCGAGGACCTGACCGAGAAGGCCCGCATCCGGGTCGACTCGGAAGGCACCTCGTACCTGATCGGCGTGGTGGCTCCGATCCCGCTGCTGACGCCGGTGCGAAGCGAGGCCTGTGAAGGCATGGGTGAGCAGTTGAAATCGTACTTCACCCGGGAGGTGAGCTAGCTTGAGGCGGCAGGCATGCACGGCGCTGGCGTGTTGCATGCTGCTCGGCACCGCCGCGGCGCCGGCCGTGGCGGGCCCGAGCGGCAAGGAGATTTACCAGGAGGTGCTGGCCAGCATCGGCGTTTATGACGATCCCGAGTTGGCCGCCTACGTGGGCGGCCTGGTGCGGGAGATCGTATCCGTCTCCGAGATGGCCGGCGAGCAATTCACCTTCACCCTGCTGGATTCCCAGGACGTCAACGCCTTCGCCACGCGCGACAATTACGTGTATGTCAACCGCGGCCTGCTGAACTACGTCGACAACGAGGCGCAGCTGGTATCCGTGCTGGCGCACGAGGTGGGGCACGTCACCCGCAACCACGTGAACGAAATGGAGGGCCAGGCCGGCGGTGCGCAGGTGCTGGCGATGATCGCCGCGGTGCTCTCGGGCAGCAACGAGGTGTACGAGGCGAGCATGGCCTATGCCAATTCGCTGATCAAGGGCCACGGCCGCAAGAACGAGCTGGAGGCGGACGAGGCCGGCGCGCTGTACATGGCGCGGCTGGGTTACGACCCGGACGAGATGATCCAGATGCTCACCGTGATGAAGGACATGGAATCCCTGCAGAAGAAGCGGGCCGCCGAGCAAGGGGCCCCGCGGCAGACCTATCACGGCATCTTCGCGACCCACCCGCGTAACGATGCGCGCCTGCGCAGCGCGGTCAGCAAGGCCGCCGCGGCCGAGTCCGCCCGCCGCGACAACGGCGCGGCCCGCTACCGGGAGATCACCGAGGGCCTGGTGTGGGGCGAGAACTTCGTCGACAAGGAGCAGCCGCCGAACCGTTACTACGACATGGGCCGGCGCGTGCGCTTCGATTTCCCGGAGGGCTGGCAACACCAAAGCGATTTGGGCGCCGGGCGCGTGACGGGCCAGCCGGCGGACGGCGCCGCCGTGCTGGGCATGCAGGTGCATCCCCGCACCGCCCAGGGGCCGGAGGAGTACCTTTACAACCACCTCAACCTGCCGCCGCTGAGCGAGGGCCGCGAGATCCAACCGGCCCGCCTCAAGGGTTATACCGGTGTCCTGCCCGGCCAGGGTCGGCAGCGCATCGCGGTGGTGTACTACAAGCTGAATGCCTACCTGTTCACCGGGGAGGTTGCCGACCCGGCGCATTTCGATACCTACGACGAACTGTTTCTCGAATCCGTCGAGACCTTCAGGCCCATCTCGAGCCGCGAGATCGAGGGCCAGAGCCCGAAACGCATCCACTACGTCAAGGCCACCAGCGCCACCACCTTCGATGCACTGGGCGAGGCGCTCAAGTTGAGCGAGTCGGAACTCGAGGACCTGCGGCTGATCAATGGCCACTACCCGACGGGTGAGCCGCAGCCGGGCGAGTGGATCAAG
>WVWV01000018.1:5011-10201 GCA_011773845.1 Lysobacterales bacterium
GGCGGCAAGACCCATCCGAGTCAATCCGGATCATCCAGGTAAATATTCACCCGGCGGTTGTGCCGGCCCTTCTTCTCCACCTTGCCGATGCGCACGCGGCCCACCTCGCCGGTCGATTTCAGGTGCGTGCCGCCGCAGGGCTGCAGGTCGACGCCCTCGATCTCCAGCAGCCGCACCCGCCCCGCGCCTTTCGGGGGCTGCACGGACAGGGTGCGCACCAGTTCCGGCTGGGCGTCCAGTTCGGCATCGGTAATCCAGCGGCAGGCGACCCGGCGGTCCTCCGCCACCAGCTGCGCCAGTGCCTGGCCGACGGCCTCCTTGTCGACGGTGTCCTCCATGTCGAAATCGAGGCGGCTCTTCTCCGCCGAGATGTTGCCGCCGGTCACCCCGTAAGGCAGCACGGCCCCGAGCAGGTGCAGCGCTGTGTGCATGCGCATGTGACGGTAGCGCCGGTCCCAGTCGATCGCCGCGCGCACGGCCTGGCCCGGCTCCGGCAGCGCCGCCCCCTCGGCCACGACATGCCGGATGGCGTCGCCCTCGCCGTGTTGCGTGTCGACGACCTCCACGCTGCCGCCCTGCCAGTGGATCATCCCGGTATCGCCCGGCTGTCCACCGCCCATGGGATAGAAAACGGTACGGTCGAGGATGATGGCCTGCGGCTCGAGGGCGGTGACCTGTGCTTCGCATTCGCGCAGGTAGGAATCCTCACGGAACAGATCTTCGGTCATGTGCGTGGTGGCGACCCGTGCGGTGGACACCTGTGAAGGGTACCGCAACGCGGTGACGGATCCCATCGGTCTGCGGTGCCAGTGGGCAGCCCGGCGCGGTTAGAATAGGCCCCGGTGAGCGAGCGGTTTCCCAACACCTACGCAGACGAGCGACGGGCGGCTTCCTACGCCAGCCTGGAGTGCCCCGGCACCTATTACCTGGCCTTCCGCGACCTGCCCGACATCCTGGCCCGCCATGCGCCGGGGCCCCGGGCCATCGACTTCGGCTGCGGCGCCGGCCGCTCCACGCGCTTCCTGCGCGCGCTGGGGTTCGAGGTGATCGGGGTCGACATTTCGGAGCAGATGCTCGCCCTGGCGCAGGCGCGGGACCCGAATGGCGAGTACCGCCTGATGGAGGCGGGCGATTTCTCCCCGTTCGCCGCCGGTTCCTTCGATCTCGCCACCGCCATCTTCCCGTTCGACAACATTCCCACCTTCGAGGCCAAGGTGCGCAACCTCGAGGGGCTCGGCCGGCTGCTCAGGCCCGCCGGCTGTATCGTGAACCTGGTGTCGTCCCCCGCCATTTACCGCCACGAGTGGGTGTCGTTTTCCACCCGGGATTTCCCGGACAACCACGCCGCGCAGAGCGGCGACATCGTCCGCGTGGTGATGCTGGACGTGGAGGATTCCCGCCCGGTCGAGGACGTGTTGTGGACCCACGAGAGTTACCTCGATGTGTACCGCGCGGCAGGCCTGCGGGCGGTCGCCACCTACCGGCCGCTGGGGCGGGAGGATGAGCAGCGCGGCTGGGCCACGGAGCTCACCGTCGCGCCGTGGGTGATTTACGTGCTGCAGCGTGCCTGAGCGCGATGGGTGACCGGGCTCGCCGCACCGGACCCCCGCGTCGGCGCGATCGAACCCGCGTGGATTGGTCTGCGGCTTCACCCTGCGGGTATTTGTGGGTATCCTCGCGCATGTTTGTGAGAACATGGGACCGGTGACGCAGGCCACATGGCGGCACAATACACCGGCGGGCGCAGGCGCCCGCCATCGTCCAGGCCCTGAACAGCCTGGCGGATTCAAGCGGAGACATTCATGAGAATCGGCGTACCGAGGGAAACCTACGCAGGCGAAAAGCGGGTGGCCACCACCCCGGAGGTGGCGGCCCAACTCATCAAGCTGGGATACGAGGTGGTGATCGAATCCCAGGCCGGTGCGGCGGCGAAATTCTCCGACGAGGCCTACCGGGCGGGCGGCTGTTCGGTCGCTGGTGCCGATGAGGCCTGGGCCGCGGACATCGTCCTCAAGGTGCGCGCACCGGATGCGCAGGAGGCCGCCGGGCTGCGATCGGGGCAGACGCTGATCAGCTTCCTGTGGCCGGCCCAGAACCCCGAGCTGCTGCAGCAGCTGACCGCGAGCGGGGTGACGGCGCTCGCCATGGACAGCGTGCCGCGCATCTCCCGGGCCCAGAAGGTTGATGCGCTGAGTTCCATGGCCAACATCGCCGGCTACCGCGCGGTGGTCGAGGCCGCCGCGCACTTCGGCCGCTTCTTCACCGGGCAGATCACCGCCGCGGGCAAGGTGGAGCCGGCCAAGGTGCTGATCATCGGCGCCGGCGTGGCCGGCCTGGCCGCCATCGGCGCGGCCCGCAGCATGGGCGCAATCGTGCGCGCGTTCGACACGCGCCCCGAGGTCAAGGAACAGGTCGAGAGCATGGACGCCGAGTTCCTGATGCTGGACTTCGAGGACGAAGACGGCAGCGGCGAAGGCGGCTACGCGAAGGTGATGAGCGACGCATTCATCGCCGCCGAAATGGCGCTGTTCGCGGAGCAGGCCAGGGAGGTGGACATCATCATCACCACCGCGCTGATCCCCGGCAAGCCGGCACCACGGCTGATCACGAGGGCGATGGTGGAGTCCATGCAGGACGGCAGCGTCATCGTGGACCTGGCCGCCGAGCAGGGCGGCAACTGCGAGCTGACCGAACCGGACCGCGTGCTCGAGCACGCCGGGGTGACCCTCATCGGCTACACCGACATGCCGAGTCGGCTGCCCGCCACGTCCAGCCAGCTGTATGCCACCAACCTGCGCCACCTGTTGAGCGACATGACGCCCGGCAAGGACGGACAACTGGCCGTCGACATGGACGACGAGGTGATCCGCGGCGCCACGGTGTGCAAGGACGGGGCGACCACCTGGCCGCCGCCGGCACCGAAGGTTTCCATGGCCCCGCCCAAACCGGCGGAAGCCGCCCCCCCGCCGGTAGCCGAGCCGAAAAAGAAGTCGGTTGCCGGCCCGCTCATCGGCATGGCGCTGGCGGGCCTGGCGCTGCTGCTGATGGGGGCGGTGGCGCCGCCGTCGTTCATGCAGCATTTCACGGTGTTCGTGCTGGCCTGCTTCGTCGGTTACATGGTGATCTGGAACGTCACCCCGGCCCTGCACACGCCGCTGATGAGCGTCACCAACGCCATCTCCAGCATCATCATCATCGGCGCGCTGCTGCAGATCAGCTCGGACGTCGCCCTGATCAAGTGGATCGCGGTGGCCACCGTCGCGGTGACCGCGGTCAACATCTTCGGCGGCTTCGCGGTGACCCGCCGCATGCTCGAAATGTTCCGCAAGTGAGGTGGCGGTCATGAATCCTGGAATCATCAGCAACCCCGGCATCGCCACCGTCTCCTACATCATCGCGACCATCCTGTTCATCCTGGCGCTGGGCGGGCTTTCCCACCAGGAAACGGCCCGCCGGGGTAACTGGTACGGCATCATCGGCATGGCGGTCGCGCTGGCCGCCACGGTGCTCGGCTTCGTCACCGCACAGTACGCCCTGCTGGTCGGCGCCCTGGTGGTGGGCGGCGCCATCGGGCTGTGGGCCGCGCGCCGGGTGCAGATGACCCAGATGCCCGAGCTGGTCGCCATCCTGCACAGCCTGGTGGGCCTGGCGGCGGTGGCGGTGGGTTTTGCCAACTTCATGGACCCGGGCCGGCTCGAGCACTACCTGGGCGTGGAACTGACCATCCACGACATCGAGACCTACCTCGGCATCCTGATCGGCGCGGTGACCTTCTCCGGCTCGGTGATCGCGTTCGGCAAGCTCTCGGGGCGCATCGGCGGCAAACCGCTGATCCTGCCGGCGCGTCACTGGCTGAACCTGCTGCTGTTGCTGGCGGCGATCGCTTACGGCTACCTGTTCGTGGCGCAGTCACCGCAGGGCGGCGGCCTGGTGCCGCTGCTCATCATGACCGGAGTCGCACTGCTGTTCGGCATCCACATGGTGATGGCGATCGGTGGGGCGGACATGCCGGTGGTGGTCTCCATGCTCAACAGCTACTCGGGCTGGGCCGCCTCGGCGACCGGCTTCATGCTGGACAACGATCTGCTGATCGTCACCGGCGCGCTGGTCGGCTCGAGCGGCGCGATCCTCAGCTACATCATGTGCCGCGCGATGAACCGGCGGTTCCTGGCCGTCATCGCCGGCGGCTTCGGCACCAGCGAGGGCACGCAGGTGGCCGGGGGCGAGGACCAGGGCGAGGTGTTTCCGATCGATGCGGAGGAGACCGCCCTGCTGCTGGACGCCGCGAAGGAAGTCATGATCATCCCCGGCTACGGCATGGCGGTGGCCCAGGCGCAGCACATCGTCCACGAGCTCACCCAGGCGCTGCGCGACAAGGGCGTGAACGTGCGCTTCGGCATCCACCCGGTCGCCGGGCGCATGCCGGGCCACATGAACGTGCTGCTGGCCGAGGCCAAGGTGCCCTACGACATCGTGTTCGAGATGGACGAGATCAACGACGATTTTCCGGAGGTCGACGTCTCGATCGTGATCGGCGCCAACGACATCGTCAACCCGTCCGCCCTCGAGGAGCCGGAGGGGCCGATTGGCGGCATGCCGGTGCTGGAGTGCTGGAAGGGCAAGACCACCATCGTGCTCAAGCGCAGCATGGCCACCGGCTACGCGGGCGTGCAGAACCCGCTGTTCTTCAAGGACAACACGCGCATGCTGTTCGGCGATGCCAAGGAGTCGCTGGACGCGGTGTTCAAGGCCCTGTAGCCGGCCGCCGGAACATTCCCCACACCTCCGCCGGCCAGCGCAACCCTATAATGTGCTCATCGTGAGCCCGTGGCCTGCATCGCCGTGAACCTTTTTCGTGTGCTTGGGTTCGTGTTTCTCGGCCTCGCGCTGCTGGGCGTGATGCTGCCGCTGATGCCGACCACGCCCTTCGTGCTGGTCGCGGCCGCGTGTTTCGCTCGATCCAGCGCGCGGTGGCACCAGTGGCTGCTCGCGAACGGCACCTTCGGGCCGATGATCAGGGACTGGGAGCGCCGACGCTGCATCGGTTGCCGGGTGAAAGCGATCGCCATCGGCTCGATGATCGGCGTCGGCGGTTTCTCCGTGCTGTATGCCGTCGAGTCGGCGCAGGCCCGCATCGGCGGCGGCACGCTGATCGCTCTGGGCATCGTAACCGTGCTGATGATCCGGACC
>WVWV01000018.1:10226-11128 GCA_011773845.1 Lysobacterales bacterium
GCACCGTCTTGCGGAACTTGCCGGCCAGATGCGGGCCGGCCCGCACCGGCGCATGACGCGGCGCCTCGCCCTCTTCCAGGCAACCGGGCAGGCAGGCGATCTCCGCGTCCCAGTCCGGCGTGTGGAAGTACACCAATGACTGCCGACGCCCGGCGCCCGGCTCACCCGCGGACGGAATCACCACCCGGTGCAGGGTCGACACCCAGCGATCGTTGGTCCAGCGCGCCATCAGGTCGCCGATGTTGACCACCAGGGTGCCGGGAATGGCCGGCACGTCGTGCCAACGCCCGCGGCTGAACACCTGCAGGCCGGTGCGGTCGGCCTGCTGCAGCAGCAGCGTGAGGGTGCCGTAATCGGTGTGTGCGCCGGCGCGCAACTGGCCCGGGGCGGGTGCTGCCGCCGGTNNGGTGCTGCCGCCGGTTGCGGGTAGTTGACCACGCGCAGCGCGGAAATCGGCTGCCGAAAGTAGGGCCCGAAATAGCCGGCGGGCAAATCCAGCGCCGTGGCGAAAATCTCCAGCACGTGGTCGGACAACCGCCGCAGCTCGAGCCAGTAGGCCTCCAGGGCTTCCCGGAAACCCCGCGGCCGCTCCGGCCAGAGGTTCCGCGCGAAGGCGAACGCGGCCGCCTCGGCATCGGGCGGCGCCGCCGGCCGCTGCAGCGGGCCGACGTTGAAGGTCTCCTTGAGGTCCGGGGGCGTCTCGGCGTCGAGCGAGTAGGCCAGGCCCTCCGAGGCCAGCGGGTGATAACCGTAGGGATGGCCGCCCCCGGGCGCTGCCGCGCTCATGCGGTTCTCCAGCGGGGTGTCGAAAAAGCGCCCCGCCTGCCGCCAGCAGGCCTCGACCATGGCGGGGTCCAGCCCGTGGTGCTCGATGATCAGGAAGCCCAGCTCACGGCAGGCGG
>WVWV01000018.1:11170-12003 GCA_011773845.1 Lysobacterales bacterium
AAAGGGGCGGATGTCGATGACCGGTATCGGCGCTTCACTCATGGCGGTGCACGATTCTCTGCCAGCTGCTGCCCGGCGCGGGTGTCAGCCCTCGCCGCGCGGATGGCCAGATGAGAACACATTGGTCGGCGAAAGGGCAATCGGCCGCGGGGGGCGGCTCGTCGGCTTCAATTAGCGCCGGGCTGCGCTTACACTGCGTGGCCATGCGCTGCCCCGGCTTCCATGCCCTGCTGCTGACCGCCGCTAGCCTGTGCGCCTGGCCGTGCGCCGCCGCAGCCGAGGATGCCCTGCGCATCGCCGTGGCGGACTACCGCGAGCGCGTATACGCCTCGTGGCTGGGCCAGATCGCGGGCAACATCTACGGCCTGGCCTACGAGTTCCGGTTCATCGAGGCGCCCGGCCCCGATGAGTTCCCGTACGGTTTCGGGACATCGCTCGACCGGCTGCGCGAATTCGACGGCGCGTTCTCCGATGACGACACCGACATCGAGTACATGTACCTGCTGCAGATGGAGCGGCACGGCATCGAGCCGACCTACCGCCAGCTGGCCAGCGCCTGGCAGCACCACGTCCGCGAGCGGATCTGGGCCGCCAACCGCATGGCGCTCACCCTGATGCGGGCCGGCTACGGCCCGCCCCTGACCGGCAGCCGCCACCACAACCCGCAGTGGTTCCAGATCGACGCGCAGCTGGTCAACGAAATCTGGGCGGTGACCGCCCCGGGCATGGTGCCGTACGCCACCGGCAAGACGGCCTGGGCGGCCCGCATCACCAACGACGGCTTCGGCACGGAACCGGCCATCCATTACGCGGCCATGTACGCGGCCGCGTTT
>WVWV01000086.1 GCA_011773845.1 Lysobacterales bacterium
TGAGGCGATGCGGGCTCGCCTGCCGGCCTCTCCCTGTGCCCCGATTTGTGGCAACGCATGCCCCTGGCGGCCCGGCATGGTGCAGGGCCGCCTGCCTGGCAGCCCGGCGGGTCATTGCAGGTCCCTGAAACCCAACGATTAATCTTCATGGCACGAATCCTGCAGAAACCTCCCCGGGAGGTGCCCGAGGCCGGGGTTGCCGGCATGGCACGCACACTGCGCAAACGGGAGGCAAAAGACCATGAACACACATGCAATGCTCTGCGCCGCGACGCTGGCGATGATCGCAGCGCCGTCCATGGCCGCGGATCTTTCCGCCCACATCGGATACAACAGTCAATATATTTTTCGGGGCATCCCCCAGCACACCTCTTCCTTCTTCGGGGGCGCCGAGCTCGGTGCAGGGGGGTTCTATCTCGGCACCTGGGCGGCGGATGTGGGCGATGGCCTGGAGGTCGATTACTACGGCGGCTACGGCCTCGAGCGGGGTGATTTCGGCTTCAGCCTCGGCGCCACCTGGTACACCTACACGGACGATTTCGACGACGACTACCTGGAGCTCAACCTGGGTGCCCGCTGGCGTTGGCTGGCTTTCGATGCCGCGTTCGGCGAGTACCGGAACTTTGGCGGCCCAACGCTGGATTACGGGTTCTATTCACTGACCGCCTCGCACCGGGGCTTCTACGGTGTGGTCGGCACCTTCGCACATGATTTCGACGGCAGTTACTTCGAAGCGGGCTATGGCGGCACCCTGACGATCGACGAGCGCCCGCTGCTGGACTATGCGCTGGCCATCGTCCACAGCGATGGAACGCTGCTGGGCGGAAACGCCGCGACCCATGTCGTCCTGACCGTGAGCAGAACCCTCGGTTTCTGAGTGCTGCGCCTGCGACCCGTTTCGCCTGCCCAATGGGTTCGGGGGGCGGGATGCGCCGGCCAACTGTCCGGCCTGCGGCACTTCACCGCCGCAGGGCGCCCGCACACGGCCGTTATCGATTGAGGTGAAAGGCGGAGTCGCCCGGCTTTTGGCTATACTCGGCCGATGGCTAGCCGGCCCAGAGACATCGCCCGAGAATGCAGTCCCTACCTGGGCCAGCTCATGGACCGCCACCCGGATTGGATGGAGCGTCTCGAGGCCGGCGGACGCCTGCAATCAGACCGCGCACCTCAGAGCGGCGAACTCGAACCCCTGATCGAGGCGGCAGGCCTGGACCCTGCCCTGCGGCAGTTCCGGAATTTCGAGATGATGCGGATCATCTGGCGCGAACTCAACGGCGTTGCCAGCCTCGCGCAGACCATGCACGACCTCAGCCGGTTGGCGGAAATCTGCCTGGACGCCGCCCTGCAAACGCACGCCGCGCGGCTCTCCGGCCTCCACGGCACGCCGTGCGGCGAGTCGGGGGAGCCGCAGGCCATGGCGGTCATCGGGCTGGGCAAGCTCGGCGGAGGCGAGCTCAACCTGTCCTCGGACATCGATATCGTCTTCGGCTTTCCCGAGACGGGAACATGCGACGGCCCGCGCGCCCTGTCCAACGAGCGGTTCTTCACCCGCCTGGCGCGCGCGACCATCGCCAGCCTGTCGGAAGTCACCGAGCAGGGCTTCTGCTTTCGGGTGGACACGCGGCTGCGGCCGTTCGGCGCCGCCGGACCGCTGGTGTGCAGTTTCGGCGCCATGGAGCAGTACTATCAGCGTGAAGGGCGCGACTGGGAACGCTACGCGCTGGTCAAGGCGCGCCCGGTGGCCGGCGACCGGGCCGGGGGGGCGCGCCTGCTGGAGCAGCTCACGCCGTTCGTATACCGGCGATACATCGATTTCGGGGCCATCGAGGCGCTGCAGGAAATGCACGAATCGGTGCGGGCCGATGCCGCCCGCCGCGGCCGGCAGAACGACATCAAGCGCGGCCCGGGCGGCATCCGGGAGATCGAATTCCTGGTACAGGGATTCCAGCTGTTGCGAGGTGGACGCGAGCCCCGCCTGCAAACGCCGTCCCTGCTGGAGGCGCTGGACCAGCTGCAGGCCCTGGCCTTGCTCCCGCCGGACAGCACGGACGCGCTGCGGCGCGACTATCACTTCCTGCGGCGCCTGGAAAATGCCATCCAGGCCCTGCACGACCAGCAGACCCATGCCCTGCCCGCGGGCGAAGACCTCGAGCGCGTGGCGCGGGCGATGGGCATCCAACCCGCTATCGGGCTCGAATCGGAGCTGGCCCGTGTGCGGGGGCACGTCAACGCGCATTTCAATCAGCAATTCCCGCGACTGGAAGCGCCCGGGCACGAGCAACCCTGGCGCGCAGAGTGGCGCCTGCTGAAGAGCGGCGAGCGCCCGGTAGACGAAGCGCCGCCGGGTGGGCAGGCCCTGGCAACGTTTCTGCACAGCCTCGACCGGCTATCGCTCAGCGCCCGGGCATGGGAGCGACTGGACCGCTTCATGCCCCGCCTGTTCGAACAATTGAGCCGCCAGGAACTCCCGGACGCCGCGCTGAGCGATGTGTTCCGCCTGGTGGCGGCCGTGTGTCGGCGCAGTGCCTACCTGTCGCTGCTGGTGCAGAATCCCCGGGCCCTGGAGCGCATGATCGGCCTGTTCGCGGCCAGCGATTGGCTGGCCGAGACGGTGATCCGCTATCCCGCCCTGCTGGATGAGTTGATCGACCCTGCGCTCGGCAAGGCGCTGCCGTCCCGCGAGGAAATGGAGGCCACCGCCCAGCGCATTCTGGAGTCCGATGACGATACCGAGGCCAGCCTGCAGGCGCTGAACCACATGAAGCTGGCCTTCGGCCTGCGCACCGCCGTGGCGGAGCTCGAAGCCGCGCTGACGGCCAGCCAGGCGCAGCACACCCTGACCGACCTGGCGGAGACGATCATCGGCGCTTGCTGGCAGCTGGCGGCCCGCGAAGTTGCCGCGCGCCACGGGCAACTGCCCGGTCCGGGTCTCGCGGTGATCGGTTACGGGTCGCTGGGCGCACGCGAGCTCGGCTACTCCTCGGATCTCGACCTGATCTTTCTCTACGAGGCCGGTGAGGCCACCTCCGATGGTGAGCGGCCACTCAGCGCCGAGCGTTTCCAGACCCGGGTGGCGCGACGCATGCTCTCCTATCTGACGGCCACCACCGCCTCCGGGCGGCTCTATTCTGTCGATACGCGTCTGCGCCCCAACGGTCGGGCCGGGCCGCTGGTTTCGTCCGTCACGGCGTTCGAGCGCTACCAGCACCAGGACGCGTGGACCTGGGAACTGCAGGCCCTGACCCGCGGACGCGCACTGGCCGGCGAGAAGGCGATTGGCGGCGCGTTCCGGCGTATTCGTGCGGACGTCCTGCGCCTGCCCCGCGATGCGGCGCGGGTGCGCGCGGATGTGGTCGAGATGCGCCAGCGTATGCGCCGTGAACTCGGCGACGAAGAGCCCCTCAAACATGGCGCGGGGGGCTTGGTCGACATCGGATTCGTCGCACAGTTGGGGATACTGGAGGGCGCCCACGAGCACCCGGAGTTGCTGGAGGCGGTCGGCACGGTAGCGCAACTGGAAGCGCTGGGGCAGGCGGCCTGGCTGGAAGCCGGCGCGGTCAGCAGCCTGATCGCCGCCCATGAAACCCTCACGCGCACCCGGCATCGGGCGCGCCTGACACGGGCTTCGCAACCCGCACCGGACCCGGGCGCGGAAGTCCGCGCGATCTGCGCCCGACAGCTCCCCACCGAGGCGAGCAGCTGACGTCCGGGCCATTCAGCCCGGATTCATGGCCCCACGATAACCTGTGCGGCGGTAACCCTGCAGGCCATGACCTGCATGGCGGCAGTGGTTACAATAGCGCCGTGCGAAACCGTGATTTCGAATGACCCTGGAGCGGGCCCCGTGACCCACCGAACCGACGCCAGCAATCCGGACCTGGCAAGTGCCAGCACCGAGAAATCCTACCGGGTCAGTCGCAAGGACCTGCCGTTGTCCTGCCCCACGCACCGGCAGAAGCTCTGGAATTCACACCCGCGGGTTTACCTGCCCATCGAGGCCACTGGTGAGGCCAGCTGTCCGTATTGCGGCGCCCATTACCAGTTGGACGATTGACGCGGCGCCCTGAACGGGCCCCGGCCGCCTCCGCAACCATGCACGTCGTCCAGTCCCTGGCCGCCCTCAGCGTCGGCGGCTCGGAACTGGTGGCCGTGGAATTGTGCGAGCACCTGCGCCAGCACGGCCACCGGGTAACCGTGCTCGGGGCCGCCGGCCCCCTCAGCGAGCGGGTGGCCGCGTGCGGCGGCGAGCCCCTCGACTGGCCGGTCGGGCGGAAACGGCCCGCCACCCTGAAATACATACGCCGTCTCCGCGCCTGGCTCGAGGCCCAGCGGCCCGACATCGTGCACGCGCATTCGCGCCTGCCCGCCTGGGTCTGCTGGCGCGCCTTGCGCTCCATGTCGCCCGGGCGGCGTCCCGCATTGATCACCAGCGTGCACGGCCAGTACACGGTCAGCCCCTACAGCGCCATCATGACGCGCGGCGACCGGGTCATCGCCGTGAGCGAGCACATCCGGCGCTACACGCTGGAAAACTATCCGCGCGTCGACCCTGATCGCGTGGTCACGATCCATGGCGGCATCAGCCGCGACGGGTTTCCGCGCGGCCACAGGCCGGCCCCGGAGTGGCATGCGGCGACCGAACGGGAATTTCCACTGCTCAGGGGCAAGCGCCTGCTGCTGCTGCCTGGCCGCTTGTCGCGTTACAAGGGCCACGCGACCTTCCTCGAACTGCTGGCCGCGGTGGCAGAGGATTACCCGGATACCCACGGCGTGATCCTCGGCCCCGGCCGGCCCGGCTCGCGTTACCGGGCGGAGCTCGAGGGCCTGGCCGAACGCAGCGGCATCCTGGAGCGCGTCACCTTCACGGGGCAGCGCGCCGACATCCGCGATTGGATGGCCGCCTCCGCCATCGTTTTCAACCTGTGCAGCGACCCGCCGGAGGCGTTCGGGCGCACCGTGCCGGAGGCCCTGTACCTCGGCATCCCGGTGATCGCCTGGGACCACGGCGGGGTTCGCGAGGTGCTGGCCGGGATGTTCGCGGCCGGGGCCGTGCCGCCTGGCAGTTTCGAGGGCCTGCTGCGCAAGACGCGGGCGTTCCTTGACCGACGGCCGGAAGTGCCCGACAGTGATGCCTTCTCGCTGCACGAATCGATGGCCAGAACCATGCACCTCTACCAGGAGTTGATCTGAGGCGAGCCGATGCCGATCCTGTTCCGACGCCTCCGCACTGAATGGCCGAGCTGGACGGTGGTTCTGTTCATCGCCCTGCTGCCATTCGGGCGCTGGCAGGAGCTGCCGCTGGCCGCCCTGGCCCTGGCGTTGCCGTTCCTGCTACGCAGCTCGGCCCACCGTCGCCGCTTCCGCTTCCTGGCGCCGGTGCTCATCCCGCTGTTCCTGTGCTTCTGGCTGCCCATGGTGCTGTCGAGCTTCGACTCCTTCACGCCGGAGAAGAGCAGCCTGAGAAGCCTGGCGGCGCTGAGGTACCTCGCTGCCGCCTTCAGCATCGCGCTGCTGCTGCAACCCGATTCCCAGCGTTGGCGGGTGCTGCGCTGGGGCGCCTACCTGCTCCTGTTCTGGGCCGTGGACGGTTTCGTGCAGCTGTATCTCGGCAGCGACCTGTTCGGCATCGCCATGCACCCGGACCGGTTGAATGCCCTGTTCATCAAGCAGTACCAATTCTACGGCCCCACCATGGCCATGCTCTCCCCGTTGTTGCTCGAATACGCCCGGCGCCGCTGGCCCGCGTGGGCCTGGGTGATCTCGTTCGCGCTGGTGCTGGGTGCGGTGACCATCGCGGGAATGCGCTCGGGCTGGCTGCTCATGGCCGTCGTGGTGGCCACCTACCTGCTGCTGCTCCTGAACCGCGAGAACCGCGAGTTGCGCCTCGCCACCCTGTCCATCCCGGTGGTGGCCATGGTGGTGATCCTGGCTGGCTACCTCGCCTCGCCGCTGCTGCAGGAACGCATCGAGCAGTCGATGACGGCCCTGGAGGGCACCGAGACCGCGATCGATTTCGCCTCCTCCGAGCGGCTGCCGATCTTTCGCACCGCCCTGCGCATGTACCGCGCCCATCCGCTGAACGGGGTGGGGGTGCGGTCATTCTCGGTGGCTTACCTCGAATATGCCGAGGCGGACGATGTCCACGTGCGCAAAACGGGCGGCGCCCGGGGCGCCTACCACGCGCACAACGTGGTGTTGGAGGTGATGGCCGATACCGGCTCCATCGGCCTGGCCGGATTGGCGCTGGGCATCCTGTTGGCTTGGCGGCAGTGGCGCGGCATGCTGCCCGCCCAACGCCAGGAAGCCTTTCCGTTCGCGCTGGCTCTGGTGCTGATCCTGTTCCCGGTGAATTCCCATTTCGCGGTCTATGGAACCTATCTCTCCTCGCTCATCTGGGTGTTGGCCGGCCTGTGGGCCTCGACCTTCCAGGATCGGAGTTGACGTCACGTCATTCGTAGAACGGCGCGTCTCCCGGCGGTCGGGTCTTGAATCGGCGGTGCACCCACCAGTATTGCTCCGGGGCCCGCCTCACCTGTTGCTCCATGATCGCATTGACCCGGGCCAGGTCGGCGGCCGGATCATCGGAGGGAAAATGCTCGAGCGCCGGCAGCAACGTGACCCGGTAGCGCCGCTGCTGCGGGTCGTAGAGCGGAAACATCGGCACCACCGCGCATCCGGTCAGCCTTGCCAGGCGGTGGGTGGCCAGCAGGGTCGCCGTCTGGATGCCGAAGAACGGTGCGAACAGGCTCTGCTCCGGGCCAAAATCCTGATCGGGGGCGTACCAGAGGACGCCACCGCGCCGTAACAAGCGGACCGCGGTGCGCGCGTCGCGCTTGCTGATCATGTGCTCCGCATACCGCAGCCG
>WVWV01000041.1 GCA_011773845.1 Lysobacterales bacterium
TACCCGCTGGTGGTCCGGCCGTCATACGTGCTCGGGGGCCGCGCCATGGACGTGGTGCATGGCGAGGACGAGCTGCGAGGCTACATGCTGGACGCGGTGAGCGTGTCGAACGACTCGCCGGTATTGCTGGACCGGTTCCTGGACCATGCCATCGAGGTGGACGTCGACGCGGTCTGCGACGGGCGCGAGGTGCTGATCGGCGGCATCATGGAGCACATCGAGCAGGCCGGCGTGCATTCAGGGGATTCGGCCTGCAGCATCCCGCCGCATTCGCTGGGCGCCGGGGTTCAGGATACGCTGCGCGCACAAATGCGCGAGATGGCACTGGAGCTCGGCGTGGTGGGCCTGATGAATGCGCAGTTCGCGCTGCGCGGCGACGAGGTCTACGTGCTGGAGGTGAACCCCCGGGCCTCGCGTACCGTGCCCTTCGTCTCGAAGGCCACCGGCGTGCCGCTGGCCTCGGTCGCGGCGCGCTGCATGGCCGGCATCTCGCTGGCCGACCAGGGCGTCTTGCAGGAGGTAATCCCGGAGTTCTTCTCGGTCAAGGAAGTGGTGTTTCCGTTCATCAAGTTTCCCGGCGTGGATCCCATTCTCGGTCCCGAGATGCGTTCCACTGGCGAGGTGATGGGGGTCGCAGCGACCTTCGGCGGAGCCGTGGCGCGTGCCATGCGGGCTTCGCAGTATGGCATTCCGCGGCCGGGCAAGGCCTTTCTCAGTGTGCGCGACGCGGACAAGGAATCCCTGCCGCCGATCGCCGAGGACCTGTTGGCGCGCGGTTATACCCTGATCGCCACCGATGGCACCTGCAAGCATCTGCGCGCGGCGGGCTTCCCCTGCGAGCACATCAACAAGGTGACCGAGGGCCGGCCGCACATCGTCGATGCCATCAAAAATGACGAAATCCAGTTCATCATCAACACCACCGAGGGTCGGCAGGCGATCGCCGATTCATTCTCCATCCGCCGCGAGGCGCTGCAGCGCAAGGTGGCCTACACCACGACCATTGCGCGCGGCTGGGCCACGCTCGAGGCCATCGACCACGAGCACGAGTTCGAGGTGCACAGCCTGCAGCAGTTGCATCGGGAGATGGCCCCATGAGCCGGCACCCCCTGACGCGCGAGGGCGCGGAGCGACTGCGCGAGGAATTGCAGCACCTCAAAAAGAAGGCGCGTCCGGCAATCATCGCCGCCATCGCCGAGGCCCGCGCGCACGGCGATTTGCGTGAGAACGCCGAGTACCATGCCGCGCGGGAGCAGCAGGGCTTCACCGAGGCGCGCATCCGGCACCTGGAATCGGTGCTGTCTGGCGCGCACATCATCGACGTCGGCAAGGTGAACGCCAACGGGCGGGTGGTGTTCGGGGCCACCGTGACCCTCGCCGACCTCGACTCGGGGGAGGAGACGCGCTACCAGATCGTGGGTGACCCCGAGGCGGACCTCAAGCACCACCGGGTGGCCATCTCCTCACCCCTGGCTCGGGCCCTGATCGGCAAGCAGGAGGGTGACGAGGTCGAGGTCCAGGCGCCCGGCGGCAACCGTGCGCTCGAAATTATCTCCATCGAGTACATCTGAGGCACGGTGCCTGCCGCGCGTCACCGCATGAGAGCGGAACCCTGCATTCGCCGACGCGTACTGTCCGAGCGGCCCGATCGCTTGCCCCCGGATTTGCACCCGGTCCTGCGCCGGGTTTTGCTGGGGCGCGGCATAGCCACAAGCGAGGCGCTGGACCTCGGCTTGCGGCGCTTGCATCCGCCGACCACGCTCGGCGGGCTGGGCGAGGCCGCCGCGCTGGTCGCCGACACGCTGTGCGAGGGCGGGCAGATCACCGTGGTGGGGGACTTTGACGCCGACGGCGCCACCGGGACGGCGCTGGCGGTGCGGGCGCTGCGCGCCATGGGTGCTGAACGCGTGGACTTCCGGGTGCCCAACCGCTTCGAGTTCGGCTATGGGCTGACGCCCGGGCTGGTGGATACGCTGGCCGATGCCCCGCCCGACCTGGTGATCACGGTGGACTCGGGGATTTGCTGCAACCGCGGGGTGGAGCGCGCCCGCGCGCTCGGCGTCGCGGTGCTCGTCACCGACCACCACCTGCCGGGCGAGACCCTGCCGGCGGCCAATGCGATCGTCAACCCGAACCTGCCCGGCGACCCTTTCCCGAGCAAGGCGCTGGCGGGAGTGGGCGTGGTGTTCTACCTGCTGAGCGCAGTGCGCCGCGAGTTGACCGAACGGGGTTGGTTTTCGGGGCCGCGCAAGCCGCCGCGGCTGGCCGAGCTGCTCGACCTGGTGGCGCTGGGCACCATCGCTGACGTGGTGCCGCTGGACCACAACAACCGCGTGCTGGTCCGGCAGGGCATGGAGCGTATCCGGCAAGGCATGGCCTGCCCGGGGCTGCTCGCACTCCTGAAGCTCGGCAAGCGCGATTACCGCTTCCTGGTGGCCTCCGACCTGGCGTTCGCGGTCGCGCCCCGCCTCAACGCGGCGGGCCGGATGGAAGACATGAGCGTGGGTATCCGCTGCCTGCTCAGCGACGATCCGGAAGAGGCCACCGAACTGGCCGGGCAGCTCGACGCGCTCAACCGGGACCGCCGCCGCCGCCAGCAGGCGATGGAGGACGAGGCCATGGCCAAGCTGCGCGCACGGCTGCGCGAGTTGCAGGACCGCGAGGCACCGCCAAGCCTGTGCCTGTACGACGACGCCTGGCACCAGGGCATCGTTGGGCTGGTGGCCTCCAGGGTGAAAGAGGCCGTGCATCGGCCGGTCGTCGTGTTCGCGCCGGAATCCGGGGCGTCCGGCCTGCTGAAGGGCTCCGCGCGCTCCGTGCCGGGCCTGCACATTCGCGATGCGCTGGCGCTGGTGGATGCCCGGCAGCCGGGGTTGATCCACGCGTTCGGAGGGCATGCCATGGCGGCCGGGCTCACCCTGGCGGGGGAGCAGCTGCGCGCGTTTGCGGCCGAACTCGAGCGGGCCGTCGAGACCCTGTTGGGCGGCGAGAGCCTGGCTGCCGAGGTGTTCACCGACGGTGAACTTGCCGGTGTCGATATCAACCTCGAGCTCGCCAGTGCGTTGCGCGAGCTCGGCCCATGGGGACAGCATTTTCCCGAACCGCTGTTCGAAGGGGCGTTTGAAATCCTCGATCAGCGCGTCGTGGGGGGCGCCCACCTGAAGCTGGTGCTGCGCCCGCTGGACGCGCCCACGGCGGTGGATGCCATTGCCTTCAACACGCTGCCCGAGGATTTGCCCGACACGGCCGGCATCCGCATGCTGTACCGGCTCGACGTCAATCATTTTCGGGGCGAGAGAATCTGCCAACTGGTCGTGGAGCGCGTCATCGAACCGTCCAGCGACACCTCGGGGCCGGCTGCCGCCCACCCATAAAAAACCCGCGGCCGGGGCCGCGGGGTGCGTCAGGATCGCGTG
>WVWV01000023.1 GCA_011773845.1 Lysobacterales bacterium
GTCCTGGTGTACATGGACGGCTACAAGCTGGTGGGCCTGAAGACCGTGCTGTGGGTGATCGCCGCCGGGGGGCTGGCGACGGTCGGTTCCTACTTCGCCAACGGCCTGGCGGCCGGGTTGCTGCAGATTGACTGGGCCTACTACACCCGCTTCGTGGCGCCGGTGATCGAGGAAGGCCTCAAGGCGCTGGTCATCGTCTACCTGTTCCGCAGCAACCGCATCGGTTTCCTGGTCGACAGCGCCATCATGGGTTTCGCGGTCGGCGCCGGCTTCGCGCTGGTGGAGAACCTGCACTACCTCTACAGTATTCCGGATGCCAACATGGGCGTCTGGGTGGTGCGCGGGTTCGGCACCGCCATCATGCACGGCGGCGTGACCGCCATCTTCGGCATCATGTCGCAAACGCTGACCGAGCGGAACATGAAGATCAACCCGGTCTGGTATTTCCCCGGCCTGGTCGCCGCCATGACCGTGCACTCGTTCTACAACAATTTCGTACTCACGCCGATCCTGCAGACCGCGCTGATTCTGGCGGTGCTGCCCCCGGTGCTGTACTGGGTGTTTAGGCGCAGTGCGGCGCACATGCACGAGTGGCTGGAACTCGACTTCGACGCCGATGCCCGGTTGCTGAACCAGATCAACTCCGGTGAGTTCGCGGAATCGAAGATCGGACGCTTCCTGCACGACCTGCGCGACAAGTTCGAGGGCCCGGTGGTCGTGGACATGCTGTGCTACCTGCGCCTGTACACCGAGCTGGCGCTGCGGGCCAAGGGCGTGCTGATGATGCGCGAGCATGGGCTGGACACGCCGGTGGGCGTGCGCACCCGTGAGAAATTCGAGGAGATGGCCTATCTGGAGCGCAGCATCGGCAAGACCGGGGTGCTGGCCATGCGGCCCTTCCTGCACATGACGCGCAAGGATCTCTGGCAGCTCAACGTGCTCGGGACCTGAGCGCGCGAGCCGGCGCCGCGCTCAGTCCTCGACGCCGAGCGGCGCGCCCGTGTGCAGCAGGCCGATGCCCGCTTCGCGTGCTTGCGCCCGCAGTGCGGCCAGGTCCTCTCCCATGAACTGGTTGAGCGCGGCCAGGCCCGCATCCAGCGCCTCCCGCGCCACTGCCATGTACGCCTGCGCGGACGGGGAGGGGGCCGCGATCGCGGAGGCCACGTAATACAGGGCCAGCCCGATGCGGTAGTCGACCTTGTCCGCCTGGTAGACGATGCCCTTGGTCTCCGGCGGGTTGCGGAATTGTTGCTCCAATTCGTCGAGCTGCGCGGCGGCCGCCTTGGCGTTTTCCCGCAAGTCGTTGAGCGCCTCATCCTGCCGCTCGGGATCGGCGCGGCGCAGCAGTTCGTCGAGGGTCGCCAGGTCCTTGCGCGCCCCGTCGATCCGCTCCAACGCAGTGACGGCGGCCTCCTCCAGGCGTTGCAATTCCAGGCCGGCGCGGTAGCGCGCTTCCAGCTCCGCGGGGCTGGCCGCAGCCCGCGGGTCAGCCACCGTGATCAGGTCCACGTGGTCCTCGGCGTCGTCCAGGCGCAGCGTCAGCCGATATGGTCCGGGCGGTACCTCGGGCCCGTCCGGCAGGCCGTCTTCGAGGTCGGCGGGTTCGGGGCCTGGCGGAGGGCGTACCCCGTCGGCGCGCAGGTTCCAGGTGACCCGGTTGAGGCCCTGGTGGACCGGGTGGCGGAAGCTGCGGACCGTTTCCCCGTCCGCATCGCGCACCTCGACGGTGACCCGCGGCGCGCGGCCGGCGTCGTCATCGTCTCCGTTCGCGCCGGAGGCGGGTGGCTCCAGGCCGGCTTGCCGACGCTGGATGCGGCGCGCGCGGTCCCGTTCGTCGTCCGGATGGGGCAGGTCTGCGCCGCTCGCCATGAAGGTGATGATCGTGCCGTAGGGTTCATTCTCGCCGCGGAACTCCCCGGAGCCGGTGAACCGGGTCGAGGCCGTGGGCCGCGCCGCGTAGTGCTGGCCGATGGTGGCCGAGCGGATTGCGAGGCGCGCATCGAAGTCGTCCGCGCCGAGCCCGCGCAGGGCCCGGTAGTCGTCGATGACGAACACCGAGCGGCCATGGGTGCCCAGCACCAGGTCCGCCTCGCGGGCCTGGATGGCCATGTCCATCACCGACACCGTCGGCAGGCCGGCGGTGAAGCGTGTCCAGTCGGTGCCGCCGTCGCTGGAGAAATACAGCCCGAACTCGGTGCCGAGGAACAACAGCTTCGCATCGCCGGGGTCCTGCAGCACCGACAGGGCGTAGCCGTCGATGGCGTCCGTCACCAGGCTCGTCCAGCGACGCCCGTATTCGGTGACCCGGTACACATAAGGCCGCATGTTGGAGCGCCGGTGGTCGTCGAACACCACGAAAGCGGTATCGGCGTCGTGGGGTGAGGGAGTGATCATCGGCACCCAGCTGCCGGGCGGCACGCCGCGGGCGCGCTGGTCGATGCGGGCCCAGTTTTCCCCGCCGTCGCGGGTCACGTGTACCCGCCCGTCATCCGTGCCCACCCACAGCAGGCCTTGCTGGAGCGGGCTGGCGGCCACCGCCACGATGCTGGTGTAGTTCTCGGCCGTGGTGACGTCCGGCGTCAGGCCGCCACTCTCCCGAAAGGTCTGCACGGCCGGGTCGTTGGAGGTCAGGTCGTCGCTGATGACGCTCCAGCTGAGCCCCCGGTCGGTCGAGCGATGCAGGAACTGGCTTCCGTAGTAGATCGTGGCCGCATCGAAGGGGTCCTGCGCGAAACCGGCATTCCAGTTGAAACGCAGTTCGACATCGTCGCCAGGCGGCGCCGGGCGGATCATTCGCTGTTCGCCGGTATCGAGGTTGTAGCGGAACAGGAAGCCTCCCTGGGACATTGCATACCCGGCATTCGCATTCTCGGGATCGGGAATGGTGTCGAAACCGTCGCCGAAGCCCACTTCCTGCCAGTGCAGGTTGCGGATTCCAGCCGGCACCCGGACCTCGGAAGGTCCGCGCCAGGATCCATTGTCCTGCAGGCCGCCGTACACGTTGTAGGGATGCTCGTTGTCCACGGCGATGTGATAGAACTGGGCCAGCGGCAGATTACGCACGAAGCGCCAGGTTTCACCCTGGTCGCGTGAGATCGCGATGCCCCCGTCGTTGCCGATGATCAGGTGCCGCGGATCGGATGGGTTGATCCAGAAGGCGTGGTTGTCGATGTGGATCGTGTTGCCGGGCGCACAACAATCGATCACCGGGTTTTGCTCGAAGGTCTTGCCGCCATCGATGGAAACGCGCAGGCGAGTGGCCATGTTGTACACCCGGTCCGGGTTCTGCGGATCGGCGATGATTTCGGTGTAGTAAAATGGCCGGTCCATGACGTTATAGGCTTCGTTGACCCGTTGCCAGGTCACGCCTCCGTCATCGGAGCGGAGCAGGGCGCTTTTCCCCGCTTCCACCAGCGCATAAACTCGGTTCGAGTCGCTCGCGGCGACGCTGAACGCCATGCGTCCCAACTCTCCCTTGGGCAGGCCGTCTTCCTCGGTCTTCTGCTGCCAGCTGGCGCCGCCGTCCCATGAGACGTACATGCCGGAGCCGGGGCCACCGGACTTGAAATGCCAGGGCCAGCGCCGGAATTGCCACATGCCGGCGAACAGCTTGTCCGGGTTTGACGGGTCCATCTTGATGTCCGTGGCGCCGGTATTCTCGTCCACGTGGAGAATGCGTTCCCAGGTGTCTCCGCCGTCCGTGGTCTTGTAAACGCCGCGCTCCTCGTTGGGTCCCCACAACGTGCCCAGGGCGGCGACATACGCGACGTCGGGGTCGGTCGGATGCAATGCGATGCGGTTTATCCGTTCGCTGTTCGCCAGGCCTTTCAAGGACCAGGTCTTGCCACCGTCGACCGATTTGAAAATGCCGCCGCCGATCGAGGTCGAGTTACGGGTATTGCCTTCTCCGGTGCCCACCCAGACGATGTCCGGATTGGACTGGTTGATGGCTACTGCGCCGATCGAGGCAACCGGCTGGTCGTCGAAGACCGGCTCCCAGGTCAATCCGCCGTTGCCGGACATCCATACGCCGCCGGTCGCCACCCCGATGACGATGCGATTGGGATCGTCGTTGACCGCGTCGATGGCGGAGATGCGCCCGCCAATGGCGGCCGGACCGATGGCCCGCGCTTTCATGCCCGCGAACAGCGCGTCATCGAAGGTGGCCCAGGCCGCCAGCGGGCAGGCGAGCAGGGCGAGCATCGTCATCAGGCCTCGGATATTAGCTGTCATGTCCGGCATTCCCATCGTCTGTCGGCGAGCGGCAAGCATCGGGCTTCGCGGCGCCGCAGTCAATGCGCCGTGCGCCAGGGAGCCCCGGTGCCGTCGTGGCCGCCAGCGCAATGACCTGGGTCAACTTTCCAAGCCGCGGCAAATATGAGAAACTCTGGCGTCGTTTTTGCACCACCACTTTTACGATAGAGACTGGCTGCAGCCCCTGAGCGACAATTTGCCACTGGCAGGGCTGCATGGATAGCGTTCAACCCAAGGAGCCACAGGCGAGACAGCGGCCGTAAGTGATGAAGTGCTTATACTACCTGGCACCCACCCTGGACAGCACCCACCGCATCTCCGACGATCTCCACGAGGTCGGCGTTCTGG
>WVWV01000068.1 GCA_011773845.1 Lysobacterales bacterium
GGCTTGAAAACTCTTTAATGGTGGAGGCGGCGGGAATCGAACCCGCGTCCGCAAGTCCTCCGCCTTCGGCTCTACATGCTTAGCCGGCCTTTGCTTTAACTGTTGGCTACCCGGTCGGCGGGGAAGACCCTCAGCGAGCCTGGATGAGTTTTAACGGCTCCACACCAGGCGTGCTTCACCGCGATCCCGCGTGGGTCGACCCCCGGGTTCCGGCGCGCACGGGCACGCTCCGGGCGGAGGGCACTACGGCAGGTTTTTAAGCGGCGAGTGCGTAGTTGTCGTCGTTGGCAACTATACGTTTTGCAAACAGTTTTACGAGATGACTGCAGCTCGGCATGCACCTCGGGTTTCACGACCCACGTCGAAGCCAGGTCGCCCCCGGTACGTCGAAATACGCTGTCATTTTACCCCAACCACGCTGACTGATGCGTCCCCGGTGCATGCAGCCAGCGTGGTGGAGCCCTGTGTGCGATCTTTGACCGCCCGGACGCCCGCGGGTTCAACCCCTTTTCATGATGCGCGCACGCTGGCGCTGCCAGTCCCGATCCTTTTCTGTGCGCCGCTTGTCGTGCTGCCTCTTGCCCCGGGCAATGCCGATTTCCACTTTCACCCGGCCTTTAGAGAAGTACATCGCGGTCGGGACCACCGTGCTGCCCTTGCGTTCGACCAAACCCGTGAGCCGGTCGATTTCACGCCGGTGCAGCAGCAGCCGCCGGGTGCGGGTCGGGTCCGGTGTCACGTGCGTGGAGGCCGTGGGCAAGGGGTTGATCTGGCAGCCGAACAGGAACGCCTCACTGTCCTTGAGCAACACGTAGCTGTCGGCGAACTGCACGCGCCCCTCGCGCAGTGCCTTGACCTCCCAGCCCTCCAGCGCGATGCCGGCCTCCAGGCGCTCGTCGATGTGGTAATCGAAGCGTGCGCGCTTGTTGACCGCGATGCGTTTCCGGCCGCCGCTGTCGTGTTCGCTCATCCGCCTGTCCTGCCGGGTGATCCGTGTCGTGGCCCGCCGTTGCGCGGCGGGTCAGCCGCCCGCTGCTGATAGTGCCTCAACTGGGGGTAGGATTGCATCCCGCGAACGACCCTGATGCCAATACCGGCTGCGCTCCGGGGTGGGGTGGCCGGCCCCGGAATGCCCCCATCGTGGGCGCTGGTGATCGTGGTATAGTCCGCCGGCCATGCACATCGTCCGCTCCGCCCTCGTCATGCATCCCCCGATGGACATGTACCAGCTGGTGCAGGACGTGCCCGCATACCCCGAGTTTCTCAGCTGGTGCACGCACGCGGAGGTCCACGAGCAGGGCCACGACTACCAGCTCGCGAGCCTGGGCGTCGCGGTGGCGGGCCTGGAGCAGCGGTTCACCACGCGCAACCGCCTGGTACCGGGGGAATGCCTCAGCCTGTCGCTGGTCGAGGGTCCGTTCCGGGCCCTGGGTGGCGAATGGCGCTTCCAGGGGTTGGGGGAGGCCGGCAGCAAGGTGACCTTGCAACTGGATTTCGAATTTGCCCGCGGGCTGGTCTCCGTTGCCTTCCAGAGCGGTTTTGCGCGCATCGCCGATCACCTGGTGCAGGAGTTCTGTCGGCGCGCCGACCGGGTCTATGGGCAGCGCTGAATGGCCGGTCCGGATACCCGCGGGACGATTGCCATCGAGGTCGTGCATGCGCGCCCCGAAAAGCAGGTGCTGCTGGCGCTGGAAGTGCCGGTGGGGACCACCGTGCGCGAGGCCATCGAGCTGTCCGGTATTCGCGCCGAGTTCGAAGGCCTCGAGATCGACGAGCAAAGGCTGGGAATCTTCGCGCGCCGGGTGCCGCCCGACCAGAAGCTCAGGGACGGCGACCGGGTCGAAATCTACCGGCCGCTGATCGCGGACCCCAAGGAGACGCGGCGCCGGCGGGCCGCCGGCGAGGATCCGTCAACCTAATCACTGGGCGCCACGAGGAAGCCGGCGAGCCCCAGCTCCGCCTCGATGTCGTCCAGCAATTCCTTGGCCTCGTCTTCGCTGGTCAGCCCCCCGTAGCGAACCAGGTGCCGCGCGCTGCCGTCGCTGTCGGTCTGTGTGAGGATGACGGCTTTCAGGCCGTTTTCCGCCAACTGCGCCTGCAGAGCCGCGGCGTTGTCGCGAGAGGCGAAGGCGCCCAGCTGGATGCCCCACTGGCCCTCCGCTGATGGCTCCGCTGCCGCTGCTGGCGCCGGCGGGGATGATGGCATCGGCTCGCTCGTCTGCGCCGCCGCGGGAGTCGGGCTGTCCGCAGCGGGGGCGGCCGCCGTCACGGCAGGGTCGTAGGCGACCTGCCGGGCTTCGGGTGCTGCCAGCGGCGTCAGGGTGGCCGCGGCGGCGGGTGCGGGTTGCTCGGCTTCCGCGGCCGGGGTTTCGGTTTCTTCGGCGCTGTCGACGGGTTCCGCCGCAGCCTCTTCGGGCGCCGTCTCGCTGCCGCTCGTCTGCGGCTCCTCGGGCGGGGCTTCGAAGCGGGGCAGGCTGTCGTCCGCCGGCAGGTCGTCATCCACGCCGTCCATCTCCACCAGCACCTCGTTGTCGAAACGCAGCGTCACCTTGCGAATGGCGGGCTCGCTTCCCCGGCGGCTGAAGGTGGATATGTAGTCCCAGCGGTCATGATGGAACGGATCCTGGATCGCCGGCGTTCCCAACAGAAAAGCCACCTGGGTCTGGGTCATGCCGAGGCGCAGCTCGTCGAGATCCTCCTGCTCCAGCGCGTTGCCCTGCTGCACGTTCTGCTTGTAAATGACGTTGCAGCCGCCGGCGAGCGCCAGACACAGGCAGAGGAGGAAAAAGTTACGGTTTGGCATGCTGGTCCTATGGGGTGCTTGAAAAATGAATGCAGGGCGTCGAATGATACAATAATCACGTCCCGCTCAGACAGGTCTCGGATGGGCGCCGCCTGATGGAGAGGTCCTGGTGAAAGACAGCAACCTGCGAAAGGTCGGGCTCAAGGTCACCCAGCCGCGAATGCGAATCCTGGAGGTGCTCGAGAGTCGCCGCACCAAGCACATGACCGCGGACGACATCTACCGGGCACTGCTGGATTCCGAGGAAGATATCGGTCTCGCGACGGTGTACCGGGTGCTGAACCAGTTCGAGGCTGCCGGGCTGGTCGTGAAGCACAACTTCGAAGGCGGCCAGGCGTTCTACGAACTGGATTCCGGTGAGCACCACGACCACATGGTGTGCGTGGAGACCGGCAAGGTCATCGAGTTCGTGAGCGAGGACATCGAGCGTTTGCAGCACGAGATCGCGGAGCGTCACGGCTACGAAATCGAGGACCACAGCCTGGTGATTTACGTGCGTCCCCGCAAACGCTGAACCCCGAGTGCCAGCTTTCAGGGCTGGCCTGCGCGCAACAATTCCTCCGCGTGCAGGCGGCTCTGGTCTGAGACCTTCCCGCCCAGCATGCGCGCAATTTCCCGCACCCGCGCATCGTCGCGCAGCAGGCGGGTATCGACTGCCGTGGAGTCGGTGGCCGTGGTCTTCTGCACGTGGACCTGGTGGGTGGCGCACACGGCGACCTGGGCCAGGTGGGTGACGCACAGCACCTGGCGCGCTCCCGCCAGGCGTTGCAGCAGTCGCCCGACCGCGTTGGCGGTATCGCCCCCGATGCCTGCGTCGACTTCGTCGAAGATATGGGTCATGGCATCCCGGCTGTCGTGTGCGGCCACCTTGATGGCGAGGCTGATACGGGACAATTCGCCGCCCGAGGCGATGCTGGCCAGCGGGCCGGGCGGAATCCCCGGATTGGCGCTGACCCGCAGTTCGATGCCGTCGTCGCCGCGCGGGGAGGGGGCGGCGTCCGGATCATGGGACAGCACCATCTCGAACTGGCCGCCGGGCATGCCCAGCTCGCCCATCAGCGCTGTGACGGCCGCCGACAACTCGGCGCCGTGCGCCTGGCGCCGGCCCGACAGGGCCGCGCTGGCCTTGCGATAGGTGGCGAGCGCCGCGTCGCGCTCGCGCTCGAGGGCTTCGCGCCGGGCCTCGAAGTCGTCGGCGTCCGCCAGGCGCTCCGCGAGTCGGTCACGGACCGCGCAGAGTTCCTCCAGCGGCACGCGATGCTTGCGGGCGAGGTCGCCCAGGGTGCCGAGCTGGCGGGTCACCGTGTCGAGGCGCTCGGGGCTGAGGTCGACACCCTCCAGCGCGCCCTGCAGGGTAGTGGCGGCCTCCTGGCAGTTGATCACGGCTTCGGACAGCATCTGGCGGACCTCTGCCAGGCGAGGGTCCAGCGCCTCGAAGGGCTGTAGCCGGCCGGCGGTCGCATGCAGCCGGGGGTTGATGCCGCGATCGTCTTCCTCAAGGTGCTCCAGCGCTAGTTGCAGCGCTTCCACCAGCGCGCCGCCGCGGGCCAGCAAGCGATGTTCGTTCTCCAGCGCCTGCACGCGCTCGGGTTCGAGGGCGTGTTGTTCCAGCTCGCGCAGCTGGTAGTCGAGAAACTGCCGCTCCTCGGCGCCGATGGCCGCATGCGCCGCCGCCTCATCGATGCGCTGCCGAAGGGCCTGCCAGGCCTGCCAGGCCTCCCGCACCTGCGCCAGTTCGCCGGCATGGCCGCCGCCGTGATCCAGCAGCTCGAGCTGATGGCGGGTCGAGGTGAGGCGCACGTGCTCGTTCTGGCCATGAATTTCGACCAGGCGCGCGCCCAGCTCGGCCATCTGCTGCAGCGTGACCGGCACGCCGTTGATCCAGGCGCGGGAACGGCCATTGGCCCCGATCACGCGGCGGAGCAGGCATTCTTTCGTACCCAGGTCGGCCTCGGCGAGCCAGTCGCGGGCGGCGCGGTTGTGGGCCAGGTCGAACACGGCGCTCAACTCGGCGCGCTCGGCCCCGGCGCGCACCGTGCGACTGTCCGCGCGGTCCCCCAGCAGCAGCCCAATGGCGTCCACCAGCATGGATTTGCCGGCGCCCGTCTCACCCGTGATGGCGGTGAACCCCGCCTCGAAGTCGATCTCGAGCGCGGGAATGATGGCGAAATCCTTGATCGTCAGGTGGCAGAGCATGCTTGCGGGCCGCGGCCGGGCGAACAGCGCCCACGCTAGCATGCACGGCGCCGCGCGGCAACGCGTTGCGCGGGTGGTTGCGCTTGCTTGAATCCCCGGACCCGAACCCCATATGAGGACCAGAACGCGTGGGCGGCCGATGGCCGCCAAAGGCAGCAAGGGAGGTTGATCACGTGGGGAAGCACGAACAGGCGGAGCAGAACGCGGCCACCGCAGCGGCACCCGACGAACTCGAGGCCGAAGCAGCTGAGGCCCCGGAGCACGGGGCGGCGACTGCCGGAGAGGAGGTGGGCTCGGAACAGACCGAGGCGGAGGTCGACAGCGAGCTGCTGGACCTGCAATTTGCGCTGGTCGAGGCGGAGAAGGAGCTCGCCGAGCACCGCGACGCCATGTTGCGCATGCAGGCCGAGATGGAAAACCTTCGCAAGCGCCTGGTGCGCGACCTGGAGCGATCCCGCCGCCTGGCGCTGGAGCGGATGATGAGCGACCTGTTGCCGGTTCGCGATAGCCTCGAGCGGGGCCTGGACGCGGCCGGGGAAGCGGCGAGCGTCGAATCGTTGCTGGAAGGCAAGGCCCTGATCCTGCGCATGCTCGGCAAGGTGATGGAGGATCATGGTTTGCAGCTGATCGATCCGCTGGGCGAGCCATTCAACCCTGAGCTGCACGAGGCCATGAGCATGTTGCCCTCGGACGAGTACGCGGAAGACATCGTGATGGAAGTCCTGCAGAAGGGCTTCCAGTTGCACGACCGGTTGATCCGGCCGGCGCGTGTGGTGGTTTCCAGGGGGCCGGCGGCCGATTGAAATCAGGCGTCTGGGCCCCATTTCTGGATTAGCCGAGTTTTTTGCAGATTTTGATAGGGAGTTGATTTCGATGGGGAAGATCATTGGTATCGACCTGGGCACGACCAATTCATGCGTTGCAGTCATGGAGGCCGGCAAGCCCAAGGTGATCGAAAATTCAGAGGGTGATCGCACCACGCCGTCGATCGTGGCGTTCACCAAGGACGGCGAGGTGCTGGTGGGCCAGGCGGCCAAGCGCCAGGCCGTGACCAATCCCAAGAACACGCTGTTCGCCGTGAAGCGCCTGATCGGGCGCAAGTACAGCGAGGACGTGGTGCAGAAGGACCGCGACCTGGTGCCGTACACGATCGTCGAGGCCGACAACGGCGATGCCTGGGTGGAAGTCAACGGCAAGAAGATGGCGCCGCCGGAGATCTCGGCGCGGGTTCTCATGAAAATGAAGAAAACCGCCGAGGACTATCTGGGCGAGGAAGTGACCGACGCGGTCATCACCACGCCGGCCTATTTCAACGATTCGCAGCGCCAGGCCACCAAGGATGCGGGCCGCATTGCGGGCCTGACCGTCAAGCGCATCATCAACGAGCCGACCGCGGCGGCACTGGCTTACGGCATGGACAAGCGGGGCGGCGATCGCAAGATCGCGGTCTACGATCTCGGTGGCGGCACGTTCGACATTTCCATCATCGAGATCGCCGAGGTGGATGGCGAGCACCAGTTCGAGGTGCTGGCCACCAACGGTGACACCTTCCTGGGCGGTGAGGATTTCGACAAGCGGGTCATCGACTACCTGGTAGCCGAGTTCAAGAAGGACCAGGGGGTGGACCTGCGCAATGATCCACTGGCCCTGCAGCGCCTGAAGGAAGCGGCCGAACGGGCCAAGATCGAGCTCAGCTCGAGCCAGCAGACCGAGGTCAACCTGCCGTACATCACCGCGGATGCCAGCGGGCCGAAGCACCTGAACATCAAGCTGACGCGCGCCAAGCTCGAGGCGCTGGTCGAAGACCTGGTCAAGAAAACCATCGGGCCCTGCCGCACCGCGCTCGACGATGCTGGCCTGAAAGTGGCCGATGTCGCCGAGGTGATCCTGGTGGGCGGTCAGACGCGCATGCCCAAGGTGCAGGAGGCAGTGACCGGATTCTTTGGCCGCGAGCCGCGCAAGGACGTCAATCCGGACGAGGCCGTGGCGATCGGCGCGGCCGTGCAGGGCGGCGTGCTGGCGGGCGAGGTCAAGGACGTCCTGCTGCTGGACGTCACCCCGCTGTCGCTGGGCATCGAGACGCTGGGCGGCGTGATGACCAAGCTGATCGAGAAGAACACCACCATCCCGACCAAGGCGGCGCAGGTCTTCTCGACCGCCGAGGACAACCAGACCGCGGTGACCGTGCACGTGCTGCAGGGCGAGCGCGAGATGGCCTCGGCCAACAAGTCGCTGGCGCGCTTCGACCTGGCCGGCATCGCGCCCGCTCCGCGGGGCATGCCGCAGATCGAGGTGAGCTTCGACATCGACGCCAACGGCATCATGCACGTGAGCGCCACCGACAAGAACACCGGCAAGGAACAGAAGATCGAGATCAAGGCCGGCTCCGGACTGTCCGAGGAGGAGATCCAGAAGATGGTCGACGATGCCGAGGCCCACGCCGAGGAGGATCGTCGTTTCCACGAGCTGGTGACGGCGCGTAACAATGCCGACGCGCTCGCGCATGCCACGCGCAGCAGCCTCAAGGAGCTGGAAGACAAGGTCAGCGAGGAGGATCGGGAACGCATCGAGGCGGCGATCAAGCGTGTCGAGGAGACGCTCAAGGGCGACGACAAGAACGCCATCGAGGCCGCCGTGAACGACCTCACCACGGCTGCCCAGGCCCTGTACGCGCAGGCTGCGGAAGCGGCCCAGGCCGAGCAGGAGGGCGGCGCCGCGGAGGCCGAGGGCGGCGACGACGTGGTGGACGCGGAATTCGAGGAAGTCGACGACGCTGAGAAGAACTGAGGGCGGTTTTTTCATCCCGCCCGCGCCCTGCGCCCCGCTGCTTCGGCAGCGGGGTTTTTTTTGTGGTGTGCAGGCTGGCTCTGCGCGTGATTCCGCGGGCCTTGAATAAAACCGCGTAAAACCACAAATCAGAGGCAGATTCCGGGGGCGTTCAATGGCCAAACGCGACTATTACGAGGTGCTGGGTGTACAACGCGGTGCCAGCGACGAGGACCTGAAAAAGGCCTACCGTCGTCTGGCCATGAAATATCACCCGGACCGCAACCCGGATGATGCCAGCGCGCAGGAGCGGTTCAAGGAGGCCAAGGAAGCCTACGAAGTCCTCAAGGATCCACGCAAACGGTCCGCCTATGACCAGTTCGGTCATGCCGCGGTGGACGGTGCGGCCGGTGGCGGGCCGGGTCCGGGTGGATTCCATGGCGACGTGGGAGATATTTTTGGGGACATCTTCGGCGACATCTTCGGCGGCGGGCGCCGCGCCCGGCGACCGCAGCGCGGAGCCGACCTGCGATTCGCCATGGACCTCGACCTCGAGGAAGCGGTGGGCGGCGTCACCCGCGAGATTCGCGTGCCGACCCTGGCAGCCTGTGGTCAGTGCGACGGCAGTGGTGCCCGCGATGGCCGCACCGAGACCTGCGGCACCTGTGGTGGAGCCGGCCAGGTGCGGATGCAACAGGGCATTTTCTCCGTGCAGCAGACCTGCCCGGCCTGCCAGGGCCGCGGCCAGCGCATCGCGAACCCTTGCCCGGCATGCCATGGACAGGGCCGGGTGCGGGAGACGCACACGCTCTCGGTGAAGATTCCGCCGGGCGTGGACAGCGGCGATCGCATCCGGTTGGCCGGCGAAGGCGAGGCCGGCCCGCAAGGCGCCAACGCCGGCGACCTGTACGTGGAAGTCCGGGTGAGGCCGCACCGACTGTTTGAACGCGACGGTGACGATCTCTATTGCGAGGTGCCGATCCGCTTCTCGACCGCCACGCTGGGCGGGGAACTGGAAATCCCGACGCTGGAGGGCCAGGTCAAGCTGAAAATACCGCCAGAGACCCAGACCGGGAGGCTGTTCCGCCTGCGCGGCAAGGGGGTCAAATCGGTCCGCAGCCAGCGCAAGGGCGACCTCCTGTGCCGGGTGGTGCTGGAAACGCCGGTCAAACTCACGCGCGAACAGAAGGACCTGCTGCGCCGCTTCGAGGGCTCGTTCGGCAACGACGGGGCGGAGCACAACCCGCGGGCCAGTTCCTGGCTCGAGGGTGTGCGCGAGTTCTTCGACCGCATGACCTCGTGATCCGGGCCGCGATCCACGGCGCTGGGCGCATGGGTGAGCGCGTGGTCGAGACCGCGCGGGAGCATGCCGCGATCGGCGTGACGACCGTCATTTCGCGGCATCGCCCGGAGTGGATCGGTGGGCTCGAATGGCAACCTACCCTTGACGGGGCGACCGGCCCGGTGGACGTGGTCATCGACTTCACCCTGCCGGGCGGGCCACAGGTCGCCGCGGAATGGTGCCGGGCCAACCTCGCTGCGCTGGTGAGCGGGACCACCGGCCTCACCGAACCGGACACCGATGCCCTGCGGGCCGCCTCCGAACTGGTGCCGGTACTGTGGGCGCCCAACCTGAGCAAGGGGCTCAACCTGTGCCTGCGCACGGTGGTAGAGATGGCCAGCCAATTGCCGGCGGAAACCCCGGTCGAGATTACCGACATTCATCACGTCCACAAGCAGGATAGCCCGTCCGGCACCGCGTTGTTCATGGCCCAGGCCATCGCCGGCGCCCGCGGGCAGGACCTCGATGCGGTGCTGCGCGTGCGCGACGCGACGACTGCCGGGCGCGGACCGGAAGGCAGCATCACCTGCGTCAGCCTTCGCGAGGGAGAAGCGATCGGCACCCACCAGGTGCGCTTCCGGGTCCCCGGTGAGGAAATTCTCGTGCGGCACAGCGCAAGCGACCGCGACGTATATGCGCACGGTGCGCTGGAAGCGGCCGCGTGGCTGGTCGGGCAGGATGCCGGGCTGTACTCGGTGGCCGACTGGCTGACCTGAGCCGGGGTGACCGGTGGCGCCCGGTACCGGTAAAATCCAGCCGTGCACACGACTTCGCTCCTGACTCGGTCGGCCCGGCGCCTGCAGCGCGCCGGCTGGGGCCTGCGCAAGCGTCGCGAGCGCCTGACGGCGTGGCTGGATTACCACTATCCGGGGTGGCGGGGCAAGCGCCAGCAGGCCGAACCCGAGCGCGGGAGCCGCGACCTCAGCGGGCGGTTCTGCAGCCATCCGTTCGAGCAGATCGACCTGGAGGAATCGGGCGCCTGTTTCACCTGCTGTTCGGCCTGGCTGCCGACTCCCATGGGCAACATCCGCAACCTCGACGTGATGGCCATGTGGAACGGCCCGACCATGCAGCGCATTCGCGAAAGCATCTACGACGGCAGTTTCCGTTATTGCCGCCACGACCGCTGTCCGGTGATCCAGAACGATACGCTGCCGACCCTGGCGGAAGCGGAGCAGGACCCGGTGCTGGGCGAGGCGGTGCGGGCGCGTCGCTTGACGCTGGAGGACCCGCCGAGCTTCGTGAACATGGTCAACGACCGGTCCTGCAACCTGTACTGTCCCAGTTGCCGCACCGAGCGGATCAACCACAACGAGGGTGCGCGCTACGAGAAACTCGCCGAGCTGCAGCAGCGGCTCCTGACGGCCTACCTGGCGGCGCCGAACGACCGGGATTTCACCCTGTCCATCACGGGTTCCGGAGACCCCTTCGCCAGCCGGGTGTACCGCGAACTGCTGTACACCCTGGACGGCAGCCGGTTCCCCAGCATGAAGATCGCGCTGCAGACCAACGGTGTCCTGCTCACCCCGCGCAACTGGGCGCGCATGGAGAAAATCCACGCCAACATCTCCTCGATCATCATCTCGTTCGACGCCGCGAGCCCGGAAACCTACGCCGTGACGCGCCGGGGCGGTCACTGGGCCACGCTGCTGGAGAACTGCGCGCGCATGGGCGAGTTACGCGCCCTGGGCGAGGTTCGCCACCTGCGATACGACTTCGTCGTGCAAAAGGCAAATTTCCGCGAAATGCCGGACTTCGTGCGCCTGGCGCGGTCGCTGGGTGGCGATCGGGCCTATTTTTCGCGGTTGGTCGATTGGGGTACCTGGCCGCGGGACCAGTTTCTCGAGCAGTGCGTGTGGGAGCAGGGCCACCCGCTGCGCGATGAATTCCTCGCCGTGCTGCGCGATCCCGCCCTCGATGACGCGTTCGTGGACCTCGGCAATGTCAGCGATTTTTACGCGGAGGCCAGGCGCTGAGGGCGGCCCGGTCAGCCCGTGGGACGCCGCGCGGCCACGGCGTTAGACTTGCCGCCGATGCATCCAGTACAATCTGAGCGCTTAGACATGGTTCCGGCCGGCCGGCACTGAGCGGGCAGCGCGGCCGGGGCCCACAAAACATCGAATCTAAGCGGGAACAGCCGGCCACGGCTTTCCCGTTTCGCATATCTGGAGACGGTCGTTGGCGCACCAAGCGGTTCTGGCCCTGGAGAATGGCAGCACCTTCCAAGGCCGCAGTGTCGGTGCCGAGGGCGAGGCCAGCGGCGAGGTGGTATTCAACACCGCCATGACCGGTTACCAGGAAATCCTCACCGACCCCTCTTATGCCGGGCAGCTGGTCACCCTGACTTTTCCGCACGTGGGCAACACGGGCTGCAACCCGGTCGACGAGGAAGCCGGGCGCCCGATGGCGGCCGGGCTGATCGTGCGAGATGTGCCTCCGGTGGCCAGCAGTTGGCGCAGCGAGGAATCGCTGGAGCACTACCTCGGGCGGCATGGCCTGGTGGCCATCGCGGACATCGACACCCGGCGCCTGACCCGCATCCTGCGCGAGGAGGGCGCCCAGGGCGGCTGCATCGTGGCCGGTCCACGGGCAGACGCCGAGCACGCGCTCGCCGCTGCGCGGGCGTTTCCGGGCATGGCGGGCCTGGACCTGGCGCGCGAGGTGACCACCCGCGAGGCATATGACTGGGAGGAGGGCAGCTGGAGCCTGGATGGCCGCGCCTTCGACCAGGGCGCGGGTCGGCTGCACGTGGTCGCCTATGATTTCGGCATCAAGCGCAACATCCTGCGGATGCTGGCGGACCGGGGCTGCCGCATGACGGTCGTGCCGGCCACCACGCCCGCTTCCGAGGTGTTGGCTCTGGAGCCCGATGGCGTGTTCCTGTCCAACGGGCCCGGCGACCCCGAGCCCTGCGACTATGCCATCGCGGCCATCCGCACCCTGCTGGAGCACGCGCTGCCGGTGTTCGGGATTTGCCTGGGGCACCAGCTGCTGGCGCTGGCCGCCGGCGCGCGCACGGTGAAGATGAAATTCGGCCATCACGGCGCCAACCACCCGGTGCAGGACCTGGCCACGGGGCAGGTGCTGATCACCAGCCAGAACCATGGGTTCGCGGTCGACGAGCCCAGCCTGCCCGGACACGTGTCGGCCACCCACCGGTCCCTGTTCGACGGCAGCCTGCAGGGAATCGCGCTGGCCAATGCGCCGGCGTTCGGATTCCAGGGGCACCCCGAGGCCAGCCCGGGCCCGCACGACATCGCGCCGCTGTTCGATCGCTTCATCCAGGCGATGGACGCAGCCCGGGGCACGACCGCCACCCGCCAGGCGCAGGAAGCCTGAAATGCCCAGGCGCACGGACATCGACAGCGTCCTGATCATCGGCGCCGGGCCGATCGTGATCGGCCAGGCCTGCGAATTCGACTATTCCGGCGCCCAGGCCTGCAAGGCCCTGCGGGAAGAGGGCTACCGGGTGGTGCTGGTGAACTCCAACCCCGCCACCATCATGACCGACCCGGAGACCGCGGACGCGGTGTACATCGAGCCGATCGAATGGCGCACGGTGGCCAAGATCATCGAGGCGGAGCGGCCGGACGCGCTGCTGCCGACCATGGGCGGGCAAACCGGGCTCAATTGCGCCCTGGACCTGGCCCGCGAGGGCGTGCTGGAAAAATTCGGCGTCGAGATGATCGGCGCGACGCGGGAGGCCATCGACATGGCCGAGGACCGCGAGCTGTTCCGCGAGGCCATGATCGAGATCGGGCTTGACGTCCCGCGGGCACAGATCGCCCACAACCTCGAGGACGCCCTGGAGCTGCAACGGGGGATCGGCTATCCGACCATCATCCGGCCGTCCTTCACGCTGGGCGGCACGGGCGGCGGCATCGCCTACAACCGCGAGGAATTCGAAGACATCGTGAGCCGTGGCCTGGAACTGTCGCCCACCACGGAGGTGCTGCTCGAGGAATCCGTCCTTGGCTGGAAGGAATTCGAGATGGAGGTGGTGCGTGATCGGGCCGACAACTGCATCATCGTTTGCTCCATCGAAAACCTGGATCCCATGGGCATCCACACTGGCGATTCCATTACCGTGGCGCCCGCCCTGACGCTCACTGACAAGGAGTACCAGCGCATGCGCGACCTGTCGATCGCCGTGTTGCGCAAGGTGGGCGTCGATACCGGTGGGTCCAACGTGCAGTTCGCCATCAACCCGGATGACGGTCGGGTGGTGATCATCGAAATGAACCCGCGGGTGTCTCGGTCCTCGGCGCTGGCCTCGAAGGCGACCGGCTTTCCGATCGCCAAGGTGGCGGCCAAGCTGGCGGTGGGCTACACGCTGGACGAATTGCGCAATGAGATCACCGGCGGCGCCACGCCGGCATCCTTCGAACCCACCATCGATTACGTGGTGACCAAGATCCCGCGTTTCGCGTTCGAGAAATTCCCGGCTGCCGACCCGCGCCTGACCACCCAGATGAAATCGGTGGGCGAGGCCATGGCCATCGGCCGCACCTTCCAGGAATCGCTGCAGAAGGCCCTGCGCAGCCTGGAGACCGGGCGCGACGGCCTGGACCCGGTGCTGGAAGACGAGCATTCAGATGAGCGCGAGGCGCGGCTCAGGCGCGAGTTGCGAGAGGCCGGGGCGGAGCGCATCCTCTACCTGGCCGACGCTTTCCGCCATGGCATGTCGTTCGCCGAGGTTCATCGCCTCACCCGCATCGACCCGTGGTTCCTGGCCCAGATCGAGGAGCTGGTGCGCACCGAGGAGGCGGTGGCGGCCGTGGACCTCGATGACCTGGACCGCGAGGACATGCTGCGCCTGAAGCGCAAGGGTTTTTCGGACCGCCGCCTGTCGGTCTTGCTCGGGGTGGACGAAGCGGCCGTGCGTTCGCGCCGCCAGCGTCTCGGGTTGCGCCCGGTATTCAAGCGCGTCGACACCTGTGCCGCCGAATTCGCGACCGCCACGGCGTACATGTATTCCACCTACGAGGAGGAGTGCGAAGCGGAGCCCACCGACCGGCGCAAGATCATCGTGCTGGGCGGCGGGCCGAACCGCATCGGCCAGGGCATCGAGTTCGACTACTGCTGCGTGCACGCGGCGCTGGCGCTGCGGGAGGCCGGCTTCGAGACCATCATGGTCAACTGCAACCCGGAGACGGTGTCCACCGACTACGACACCTCCGACCGCCTGTATTTCGAGCCGCTCACGCTGGAAGACGTGCTGGAGATCGTCCATCGCGAGCAACCCTGGGGCGTGGTGGTCCAGTATGGGGGGCAGACGCCGCTCAAGCTGGCGCGCGAGCTGGAGGCAGCCGGCGTGCCCATCATCGGCACCTCGCCCGATTCCATCGACCGGGCCGAGGACCGCGAGCGGTTCCAGAAGCTGCTGCACAAGCTGGGGCTGCGCCAGCCGCCCAACCGGACCGCCACCAGCGTCGAGGAAGCGATTGGGATGGCGGAGGAAATCGGCTACCCGCTGGTGGTCCGGCCGTCATACGTGCTCGGCGGCCGCGCCATGGACGTGGTGCATGG
>WVWV01000016.1:0-490 GCA_011773845.1 Lysobacterales bacterium
GCCACAGCCAGTTGCTGGCGCCTGCCCGAATACTGAACCAGCGTCGCTCGGTCATGCGAAGCGGCGCGTCTCGCCCTCGCCCGCCACGTTCGCAACACAGCGCCCGCAGAGCTCGGGATGCTCGCCATGGCTACCCACGTCGTCGCGCCGGTGCCAGCAGCGCACGCACTTGGGCGCCGCGGCAGGCTCCGCCACGACCCAGAAATCCTCCCCGCTGGGAAGCTGGCCATGGGCACCGCTGGCAGGCGCCTGATGAACCACCACCGTCGCCGCCGAGGTAATGAACAGGAAACGCAGTTCTTCCTGCAGCGCCGCCAGCATTGCCGCCAACGACTCGCCCCCATGCACCTCGACCTGGGCGTCGAGCGGCGCGCCGATCTTGCCCGCGCCGCGCAGCGCCTCCAGTTCCTTGGCAACCACTTCCCGCACGTTGAGCACGATGTCCCAATCCACCGGACTGGCCATGAGGTCCACGTGGGGCAGCTCATAC
>WVWV01000016.1:510-1768 GCA_011773845.1 Lysobacterales bacterium
GCCAGATTTCTTCAGCGGTGAAGCTTAAGATCGGCGCGATCCAGCGCACCATGGCCTCGGCGATGTGATAGATGGCCGTCTGGGCGGAGCGCCGCGCGTGACTGGCGGCACCCGTTGTATATAGACGGTCCTTGATCACGTCCAGATAGAACCCGCCCAGATCCAGGATGCAGAAGTTATGAATCTTTTGATAGATGGGGTGAAACTCGTAGCGCTCATAGTGCGCCACGATCTCAGCTTGTAGCGCTGCAGCGCGAGCCAGAGCCCAGCGATCCAACCACACCATGTCCGCCACGGGCACGTCGTCCGCGCCGATGGTAAAGCCGTGCAGGTTGCCCAACAGGAAGCGTTGCGTATTGCGCATGCGGCGATAGGAATCGGCCGTGCGGGTGAGAATCTCATCGGAGAAATAGATCTCGCCGCGATAATCGGTGGCCGCGACCCACAGGCGCAGCACATCCGCGCCCTTGTCTTTAACGATGTCCTGAGGCGCCACCGTGTTGCCCAGGGACTTGGACATCTTGTGGCCGTTCTGGTCCACCGTGAAGCCATGGGTAAGGACACCTTTGTACGGCGCCCGACCGCGCATGGCCACGGAGGTCAACAGACTGCTCTGAAACCAACCCCGATGCTGATCGGAACCTTCCAGGTACAGGTCCACGGGCATGTCCATGGGCGGGAACAGGGCAGGCACGGCGTGATGGCTCATACCCGAGTCCACCCACACGTCCATGATGTCGGTCACCTTGTCGTACTGATCTGCCTCGTCGCCCAGCAGGTCCGCCGGGTCCAGATCAAACCAGGCATCGATGCTCTGCTCGGCAACGCGGTCCGCCACCTGGCGCAGCAACTCGGGCGAGCGAGGATGCAGTTCCCCCGTGTCTTTGTGAATGAACAGCGCGATGGGCACCCCCCAGCTGCGCTGGCGGGAGATACACCAGTCGGGCCGATTGGCGACCATGCCCTCGATGCGCTGTTCGCCCCAACTGGGGGTGAACTGCACGTCCTTGATAGCCGCCAGCGCCGCATCGCGCAGACCAGCCTGCTCCAGGCCGATGAACCACTGGGGCGTGGCGCGAAAGATCACCGGCGTGCGATGGCGCCAGCAGTGCGGATAGCTGTGCTGAAAAGGTTCCTCGTGCAACAGGGCGCCGTGCTGGCGCAGCAGCTTTCGAATCTGCTCCTCAGCCGGATAAATATGGGCGCCGCCCACCTCGGGGGTATCCGGCCGAAATTTGCCTTCCCCGTCCACGGGGTT
>WVWV01000016.1:1799-2648 GCA_011773845.1 Lysobacterales bacterium
TCGGTCGTGACATGATCACCCAGCACCACGGGCACGACGCGCTCGTAAAAAGGGTGCTTAAGCTTGAGCCCCGACAGGGCCTCGCCCTTGACGTCGCCGACGCTTTCGAAGCTGCTCGCACCATAGCGTTTGGCCACGTCCTCCACCATGGGGCTGGCGACGAGGAGCAATTCGTCCGCACCGTTGAGGTTGACCCGCAACAGGCTGTAATGCAGATCGGCATTCAGCGTTACCCCCTGGTTGCCGGGCAACGTCCAGGTGGTGGTGGTCCAGATGGGCACGGCGGCCGGCGGCCGATCAACCAATGCGATACCCATGCGGCTCAGCAGGTCATCCACCTCGACCACCGGAAAACGCACGTCGATGGCAGTGGACGTCTTGTCCTTGTACTCCACCTCGGCCTCGGCCAGGGCCGAGCGGCAGTCCAGGCACCAGTGCACGGGCTTATAGCCCTTATAGACATGGCCCCGCTCTAAGATGGTGGCGAAACCGCGCAGCTGCTCGGCCTCATAGCGCGGGTCCATGGTGAGATAAGGGTGATCCCAGTCGCCCAGCACCCCAAGGCGCTTGAAGTCGGTCCGCTGTCGCTCCAGTTGGCGCCAGGCATAGTCGCGGCAGGCCTGCCGGAACGCCGTAGCATCCAGCTTGTGCCCGACCTTGCCCTTCTTCTTCTCCACCTGCAGCTCGATGGGCAGCCCGTGGCAGTCCCAGCCGGGAACGTAGGGCGCATCGAACCCCGCCAGGGTGCGACACTTGACGATGATGTCCTTCAGGATCTTGTTGACAGCGGTGCCCAGATGAATCGTGCCGTTGGCGTAGGGCGGGCCGTCATGCAGGACGAAGATGGGT